>JAFNAG010000086.1 GCA_017860135.1 Acidobacteriota bacterium | reverse complement strand
CGGGATCGAAAGTTCCAGGATAGACCGCCCGTATCTTCATCCGAAACGCACCGCAGCTGTATCTTCCGCACCCGGCCTGTATTCGAGTGGCCATTATAAGGGGGGTGGATGCGCAAATTCAAGAAATCCGGACGGAGAGTCGCAGTCCCGTTCCTGCCGGGTTCTGTCGAGACCTGGTGCTTGTGCCGGATTCGATGTGTGGCGCTCAGACTTCGACCCGGACCTGGACCACCTTTTTCGAGATATGCCATTGCAAACGAACAGGTTATCAGGAATAGAAACACTCTCGATGGGTCCAGGTCCGAATCAATCACCAGCAATGGCAGCGAGATAGTTTTGCGACAAGAACCAACCGGCGTGGAATCGGACCATCATTGGCCGTCGCCGGCCGGAGCAGCCAGGCAACAGGGTGGCAGGATATCTGCCGTCAGGCCACTCCGGGTTTAGCAAGTTTTTGGCGAGAGGATCGGAGGAGGAATCGCCGGAGCCGCCTCAGGCCCTGCACGGTTCGATGCCGAAGAGTGGAATACGGAATATCAGACGCTGCCCCGGCATCCCGGATCGAATTCAGGTCCGGATCCATGATCGTCAAGCGCAAAGCCTGTAACTGCTTGGCGGGAAGGCTTGCCAGGCCCTCCCTCAGGAGACCCAGCATGCGCGATCGCTCGTAAAGCCGTTCCCTCTCGACCAGGAGATGCTCCGGTTGATCCCGATTCGGGGCGGAGATCAGGGATTCATCGAGCGAATGATGCAGGGCGCAGAGGCGCCGGCGCAGATGATATAGTTCGATTGCAGAATTGGAAATGACCCGTCCCATATACATCCGTGCCTGGTCCAGGGATTCAAACTGGCGGTCGCGCAAGAGCATGCGAAGTGCCGCCTCCTGCACGATATCCTCCGCATCGGCCCGGTTTTGAACCATCCTGTGCGCACAGCGCAGCCACTTGTCACGATGGCAGACCATTAAGGCTTCCATTGCTGAGGACAGCTCCAGTTTCTTCGGTTCGGCGATGGTCATGATTTCTTGGCTCAAAAGTTCCACGGACCGTTAGAGAGGATGGAACCGGTGTTGCGCCAGTAATGTTTCCGGGGAGGCGAGGCTATTTCAGGAAATCTTAGCAGGGGTACATTAATCTCAGGGGCGCCATTCCGTGGCACAGACCAGCGCCTCTATCGCGAACTTCTGTACGCACTGGAAAGCACCCGCTCGCGGCTGGCCGTGGCCATCGCCGCAGAGAACAAAGCAACGCCTCGTGAGCAATGGCGAGAATACCTGCGAATGCAGGAACGCATGAGGAGTTGCGTGCGCGAGATCCGGCGGCAAAGGGCGCACAGCGGCAACCGGCATCCCGTCTGGTTTGAGGCGCTACGACTGCTGAAACAGCCGATCCCCACGGCGGAGAGCCTGCAGCATGGTGAAGCGCAGCAACTTTGCGGCCGCCTTTCATCCATACTGGAAATACTCGAGAATCCCCCTGAGACGGCAACCGAAGGGTGAATCCCAATTCCGCATTCAAGCTGTCCGGTAGAAACTGAGGCACTTGTCGCTCTGCGTCACCCTGCGCGCGAGTCGAAACCCGCTCCCCGCGTCGGGCAGCGGGGCTTTTCTATGGTGTTCGACAACGACTGCAGAATCCGGCCCGGCAATCCCCGCGCGGAAGAGGGTTTCGAGCAGGTCGAGGTAGGGCCCCCAGTGATAGGGGGGGTCGAGAAATACGATATCCGCGGTATATTCTTCACGCGCCAGCTGGCGCAACGAGGTGAAGACATCGTTTTGAAGTATACGATAGCCGGACTTTGCACCGCAGGATTCCGCATTCTGGCGGATCAAACGCACGGCATCTTTGCTGGACTCGATGAAAACCACTTCCCGGGCATCGCGGCTGAGCGCTTCCAGCCCCACCGCGCCTGTGCCCGCGAAGACGTCGAGCAACGCGGCGCCGGCCAAGCCGGGGCCCAGGATGTTGAAGAGTGTCCCTTTGAGGCGGTCGCTGGTGGGGCGCAGGTCAACCCCTCTCGGCCCCTTGAGTTTCCTGCCCTTGAACTTCCCTGAGATGATGCGCATGGCCTATCCCGTCAGCGCGATGCTGCAGCGTTCCCGCCACTGTTGGCGTATCAGCGCGGCGATGCGCCGGCAATCCTCGTCCGGGGTGTTCCTGAGCTTGTGGAGGAACCGGCCTGCCTCGGTATGAGCAAGTTCCAGGGCCTTGCGGTCCCTGACAAGATTTGCATATTTAAAAACAGGCACACCGGATTGGCGAATGCCTGCGATCTCGCCCGGTCCGCGCAGCTCCAGATCGACTTCCGCGATGCGAAACCCGTCATTGGTCTCGCAAAGGATCTCCACGCGGCGCAGCGCTTCGGGATTCCCCTGCGTATTCCCAACAAGCAGGCACATTGACTGCGCGGCTCCGCGGCCAACCCGCCCGCGCAGCTGGTGCAGCTGCGCCAGGCCGAAGCGCTCCGTGTGTTCGATGACCATGAGTGTGGCGTTCGCGACATCCACGCCGACTTCGATCACGGTAGTTGCCACGAGCACCTGGACCTCTCCAGCCGCAAACGCATTCATCACACGGTCTTTGTCCGCGGTCTTCATTTTTCCATGGAGCAGGCCGACGCTCAGGTCGGGGAAGACTCTCTGCTGCAGCTGTTCCGCCATCTGGGTTGCAGCGCGCAGGTCCGACTTCTCGGTTTCTTCCACCAGCGGATACACCACGTAGACCTGGTGTCCGCCGGCGACCGTCCGGCGCATCTCCTCATAAGCCATGCCGCGGTCCTTCTCGTGGATCCAGCGTGTCTCGATCGGGCGGCGGCCGGGAGGGAGCTCATCGATGACGGAAACATCCAGATCCCCGTAGAAGGTGAGCGCCAGGGATCGGGGAATGGGAGTGGCAGTCATAACCAGAGTGTCCGGCAGCCGGCCTTTGCTCCGGAGCACGTTGCGTTGGATCACGCCGAAGCGGTGCTGTTCGTCGATGATGACGAGGGCAAGGTTCTGAAACTCGACGGCTTCCTGGATCAGTGCGTGAGTGCCGATCGCAATCCGGGTCTCACCCACCCTGATGCGCTCCAGAGCGGATCGCTTTTCCTTTGCCGGAAGACTGCCTTTCAGCAAATCGATCGGATACCCGAGCGGGGACAACAGGCGGCGGAAGTTGAAATAGTGCTGCTCGGCCAGGATTTCCGTAGGCGCCATGATCGCTGTCTGAAATCCGTTCTCGGCTGCAAGGATGGCGGCCTGTGCCGCAACGATGGTCTTCCCCGAACCTACATCTCCCTGCAACAGCCTGCTCATCGGTCGCGCGGAACACAGATCCTCGGCGATCTCCTTGAGCACTCGTTTCTGCGCACCGGTCGGATGAAAAGGCAGGATTCTCTTGATCGCCTGGCGCACATTCTCACCTACAGCCAGGTTCCTGTCTTTCAGGAAATGGGTCCGGCTCTGGCGCACCAGGCCGAGCCCGACCTGCATTTGGAACAGTTCCTCGAAGATCATGCGCTTGTGCGCAGGGGACAAGCCCCGGTTGAGCATTTCCATTTCCCGGGCTCGGCCTTCGGGGCTCGTTGCGAGCAGTTCCGGAAAGTGGATCTGCGAGAGGGCCTTTGCCCTGGGAAGGAGGCGGTATTGGCGGCGCAGGTAGGCCGGCAGCGGATCCGTCATGTCCGGAGGCAGGCATGCCACTGCACCGAACAGGATCTGCCGCAGGGCTCTCGAGCGCAGGGGTCCGAGCCGGCGATAGACAGGGACCACGCGCCCCGAATGGACGGAGGGAGCGGCGGATTCTTCTTCCAGCACTTCACACTCCGGGTTGGTGAAGCAGAGAGCGCCGTGAAGGTAGGCATCCCGCTTCACCTGTCCGTAAATCACAAGGTTCATTCCCTGCCGGTAATGATCCCGGAGATAAGGCTGGTTGAAAAACTTGAGCACGACACTTCCAGTGCCGTCTTTCACAAGCATTTCCAATACCGCCAAACCCCGCCGTCGGGAATCGAACCCGCCCACACTGCAGACCTGTCCGCGGGTCAACGCCCATTCGTTGTCCTGCAAGGAGTGCAGCGGCCGGTATACGGTGCGGTCCTCGTAGCGGAAGGGCGGATAGCCGATAAGATCCCCGATAGTGCGGATGCCCTGTTCGGCAAAGGCCTCAGCACGCCGGGGTCCCACGCCTTTGATGAATTGGACAGAGGTATCGAGATCCATGATCCTGCGAACGTTTCGTTCCGGAATGCATTCCCAGCGACCAGACCATTATAGCCCCTCATCGGGGAAGTTTGGCAGACCCCAAATCCGCCTGCCAGCTCCGTTGCAATGCATCGAGGATTGCTATACATTGGGTGCATGAGATGCTGCAGGTTGTTCTGGCGGTACTCCGGTCTTCTCGGGCTTGCATTGCTCCTCTGCGGATGCGGTGGCCGGGCGATCAGCAAGAAACTGGCACGCGACGTGATCGCCGAATCCCCTGCCTCCACTCTTACCAGGAACGATGTCGATGTCATTTCAGTCACTCAGATGGGCGCAAGCGAGGCAATCGTGGAGACCTACCTGCATACGGCATTTCGCCTCCGGAAGACCGGAGGCGAGTGGGCGGTCAGGGAAGTCCGGGTGGGGAAAGGGCAGTGGGAAACGCTGGACAGCATCCTCAGCGCCCTGCAGCGCATCAAGGCGGAGGAAACGCAGCGGATGCTGGATAAGATCGCGGCTGCGATTGACGCCTACAGGCTGAAAAACCGGAGCCTTCCCCCATTCACCGACTACGTGCAGCTTTCGGACGCCCTGTACCCGCTCTACTTGTCCCCACTGATCCGTGAGGACGCCTGGGATAATCCACTCTCTGCGTTCTGCCCCGCACCCAACACCATCCGAATTGTATCCGCGGGTCCCGATGGCCGGCCGAACACCAAGGACGATATCGAACTGACTCGCACGTACCCTTCTTGAGTCGAAGGCACGCGTCCATGTAGCGGAGCGACCATCCCGGGTCGTTTCGAATATGTGTCGCGCCTGGTCCGGCCGTTCACCGTCTGTTCCTCCGCGCACCTTCTGGAAGGGGACCTGCGGAGATGGTATCATGTGTGCCGCCTGTGATTTCCGTGGCAATGTTTGGATCGCCCGGGCAGGCAACGGCGGAAACCGATGGCAAGAGGCTGGGAAAGCAAGTCTGTGGAAGCACAGATCGAGACCGCGGAAGGCGAAGCTGGCAACCAGACACGCGGGCCTCTGAGCCTGGAGCAATTGCAGCAGCTGCAGAAGAAGGAAGGATTATTGCTCGCGCGCGCCAGAGCGCTGCAGGACCTCGAAGCAGCCCGCAATCCCCGATACCGGCAAATGTTGCAGCAAGTCCTTGCTCACCTCGAGCGCGAACTGGAATCTCTCGTTCCCCCGCGATGAATCAGGGACTAAGGGCCCGCCGCAGAATAACATGTACACTTTGGCGTGCGCGCCGAGGGCCCTTATCCCTGGGTTCGCCCATCCATCCCTCAGAGTTGACAACCACGAAATACATAGCGCGGCCTATGGCCGCAACCAGGCAAAGCGACCACCCCTGGAAATGGCACAATCGGTAACGGCATCGGTATCGCAATCGCTATCGGGATCGGAATCGACATCGGCATTGTTGCGCTGCCGACATCAACACGGAGGCGTCCGATCATGCACTGCTTTCGATAGCGATTGCGACTGCGATTGCGATCCCTATGCCGATACCGACCGTTATTCCGTGGTGCTGAAAAATCCTTTTTGGCAAGGATCTTCAGGTGAGCAGTACAAACCAATCGCCGGTATATCACGCCTCTCCTTTCGCGACACCCTCACTGAAGAAAATCGATACCGTTACTGGAGAAGTCACGCACCTTGCGACCGGCAGCTTTGTCTGGACTTGGACGTCTTCCCGCGATGGAAGACAGCTATATTACGCCAGGAACAGGTGTGGATGTGTCTCATCGGGCGCCCGCCGAGCGCGCAAGCCGTTTCAGGAGCTGAATCTGACCGGCGTGATAGAGATCGTGCGAAGCTGCGCCTTCGATCCAGGCAGCGAACGTGAACGCACTGCCCCCCGGCTTGCACTGAAGTTCGGCAGGCCGGAACAAGGAGACGGCCTCACGAAGGTCGCAATGAAGGCACTCCAAGAGCGCAAGATCGCTTCGCCAGAACACCTCGGAGCCCGGGGCTTCGCGTATGAACCAATTGCTTCCCTTCAACGGGAATGCCCCCCGCTTTGCGCCGCGCAACCTCCGCCAGACTGCATACTTCCAATAGGCAGCGTGAACGGCGATTTCCTGGATGTTGTGGCGGTCCCGAGCAGGCCTCCACGAAGCCGAGGCTGCGTCCAGGCCCCGAAGCGAACCGCGAAGGTTTGTGCCGTGCCACGATCGTCGGTTGTAGGCGCGGTCCAGCAGGTCCAGCAGCAGCTGGATTTCGGGGGCGAACTTCGCAGCAGTCATGGTGCCTCCATGTGGCTGTTTCAGATACGGAATTCACGCAATATCCAGGCACCGATTCTGGACCGCCCGCCGGCACTGTGTTTAAAGGTACCTCCACGCTCGGATCGCTCAGGAAGTGCCTGCGCTGCGCCGCAGATTGGCGCCAACCGTATGCTTCAGATTTTACTTGCGCCAAATAGAAATCTCCATGCAGATTATGATGTATCGATTATTCCAGGAGATTGGTTGGAAGCCCGCGTTCGCATTCAGGTGCTCCCGATGAAAAGGGCTCGGATCACAGACCAGCAGAGGCGTGAGAGCCAAATCGAACCCCATGCGAAGTGCTCTTTCCAAACCGGCAAGGCACAACCATTGCACCGTGAATAGGTAACGACTTACGCAATCGGCAGGAGGCGGTGGTACAATGGCTGTGCCCAGTATCATTCTTCAAGCCTTGCTTGTAATGCCTCGGTCTTGACCCGGAGGTATTTGAAATGAAAATCCCCATGATTCAAATTCCGGAAAAGCCGCCCGGAAGATTCCGTCGACGCTTGGGGCTCCTGACGGCAGCTGTGGCAAGCCTGGTGCTCACCGGAGCTCTTGTCAGGCCGGCAGCCCAAACCGAACGTCGTCCTACCGCACCGCCGCAGGTTGATCCCAAAGCTGTGGCCATGCTCCAGGCCGTGGACGATGCGTTCGCACAGGCCGAGGGACTCATTGCGAGCTACAGGTACGAATCGTTCCGCTCCAACGGCCAGCTCTTGATCAATGAAACGACGCAGCTCAAGCTGGGGCGGCCGAACATGTACAACGTGGAAACTACTTCCGGTGGCAATAAAAGCCGGCGCATCATCGCGTCAGACGGCACCACCCGATTCAGTGTCACAAGCGGGAAAACGGTTCGCTGCACCAGTTGGAAGGTCGCTCCGCTCAACGAAGCCAGGGAAGTCGACACGTTCAACCCGCTTTATTGGAGCTTCTACAACCACGGGGAATGGCAGATCCGCTCGGCGCTCCTCGGGCACTGGGTTACAAAGTGGCGCTTGAACGACCCCGGGCTGCGCAGCGTGCGGTATATCGGTCGCAACAGCGTGGCCGGCATTCCCGTCGACGTCGTCGAGTGGACCTACACGATCGGCTATAACCGGCCGGAGGACGACCAGGTCTACACCAGTCTCCTGTCGATCGGACCCGACCATTTCGTCCGGCGGATCGAGACGACTTCGACCAGCAGGAAAGAGAATGCGGTACACAAAATCTTCGAGACGGTGTCCGACATTCGAACAACTCCGCGCAGCGCTAAGGAGGACTTCGCGTTTCGGTCCCCGGAAGGCGTCGAGTGCGAAACCGTCAATCCCGAGGAAGTTTATACAACCGGCAAGTACGCCGACTTGCCCGTCGGCTCAACGGCACCGGACTTCACGCTGAAAACCGCCCGCGGCGAAACCCTGCGCCTGTCCACCTTCCTCAAGCAGCACAGGGTCGTGCTGATGAACTACTGGGGTTACGGGTGAGGGGGCTGTCGTGTGGAGTTGCCACACGTCGAGAAATTCTTTCGGGAATACAAGTCCCGGGGCTTCGGGCTGATCACCGTGACCTCCGATCCGGCGCCCGAAGTGCTCAAGATGGTCGAGTACAACGGCATCACGCACCCGATCGTCAGCGACACGGAGGAACCCGATACCGGCAAGGTTTACGAGAAATACCACGCGTACGACGGCAAACACTATCTCATCCGCAGCGACGGCACCATCCTCGCGACCTTTTCAAAACTGGGGATCTCGCTGCCGATCTTGCAGCGGGAGCTGGCCCGGCAAGGAATCAAATAGCAATTCGCAGGGAGTCAGGTATGGATGATGGACCGTCCTCGCGTTTTGCAGCGGGTGGTTATCTAAGGGTTCGCGAAAAATAACTTCACATTCCGGCGCGAGCGTCGGGCGGGCAGATGCAAGGCGCCGCGACGCAGGCGATGTGGTGACATCGTCGAGGAGCGACGGCGGTCGCGTAGCGCTCGGAGTAGGAATTGTGGTTGCCCATAACCCCCTCCACGGATCCGGACGTGCGGCTTTCCCGCATCCGGCTCTTGCCTTAGGTGAGGACGCCAAGTCGCCTCAGAGGGTAGGGGTGAAAAATGTGAACAGGGGGCAGGTAGCGGTCGATGAGCCGCCGCATCCGATCCCAGCGAACACGGCCCGTCTGACTCCGCCTCATCAAGGTGCGGTGCCAGAGATGGCCCACTTGGAATCGGAAGAGGTAGAGCGCCGGGCTGTTCGTGGGCACGCCGTAATAACGGCAGTGGCCTCTGACAACCGAGCCCAACCATTTGCCCACCTCGGGGACGGGGTCGTGCATGCGTCGCCGGAGCTCGGTCTTCACCGCGTTCAGCTTCGCCTGCAGTCGCTTGCGGATTGTCTGCCGTACCACCGTAAACCGTCCATTGCTCCTCTTCTTCCCGCAGATGTGCGTGAAGCCGAGAAAGTTGAACGTCTCAGGCCTCCCTTGACCACGCCTCTGCCGGTGTTCGGCCGCAAACGGCCCGAACTTCACCAGCCATCCGTGGTCGATGGCATCGAAAAATCCGCGGATGTCGATGTCAAGCACCCAGTTCACCTTCTTCGTCAGCAGTCCCACGTAGAGCGCGTCCAGCGCATTGTGCTGGCTGCGTCCCGGCCGGAACCCGTACGAAAACCCGAGAAAGTCCGTCTCGTATATGGCGTTCAGCACCTCGACCGCCGCTCGCTGGACAAGTTTGTCTTCCAGCGTCGTTACCCCGAGCGGTCTCTGCCGCCCGTCGGCCTTCGGTATGTACACCCTGCGAACCGGCTTCGCCCGGTATGCTCCCCGTTTCAGCCTGTCGGAAAGGTCTCGGAGGTTCTCTTCCAATTCCTCGCCGTAGTGCTGCCACGTCTCCCTGTCCACCCCCGGTGCGGCTTCCCTGTTGAGACTGAGGTAAGCCGCCCGAAGCGTTTCGAGGTTGTAGATGTGGTGCATGAGAGCGGTGAACCGCATCTCTCTGTCCCTCCTTGCTGCTTGTCGTACCCGCTCCAGCGCACTGTGCGCACCGTCCCGACTCAGCGTCCGGGGCGCGTTTTGCTGTCGCAGGTTCCCCTCGGCCAGTCCCTTTCCCTCCATTCCCTCCGCGGTTGGTTCCGCTTCCATCGCCAGTGCCGTATTTTGGGGGGCCCTGAATCAAGAAGTGAACGCCAGGAACTGTCCCTCCACCCTGGCAGACACGCAATGAACGGCGCTTGCTGCCGCCCTCGCATTTCTGGCTGTGGGAGCGGCGCAATCGCAGGTACAGACTCAGGGGAAGCGGCCTCTTCAGGGAAGGGAAAGGCGTGCCGATTGATTATGCCGGCTGCAACAGCGGATGCGCATCAGGCAAACGGATTCCGGACCCTCACCCCGAGGATGGTCGGGTCGGGATTGAGATCCTCGCTGAAGACTGCCTGACACCCGGCCGAGGCAGCCGCCGCGAGTACCAGCGAATCCCGGAACGACATTTGATTCAGGATCGAACAGACCACGGCTTCATGAATGAGCGCCGCTGAGACCCGAACGATCTCAAAAACGCTGAAGCTTTTCACCTCTGGTGCTGACGATTCACGGCACGTGCGGAAGGGGCTAGATGTCGAAGCTTACGCCGTCGGCGCGCAGTTTGTCCTGAAGCTCGGCCACTCTAACCTCGCGCAGGAGAATTCCCTTTCTGACCGCGATGGATGCCGCAAGGCCCGCCGCGTGACCGGTGGCCATGCAGTTGCCCATGCTCTTGGCCGCCGCGGCCGCCACGTGGGTGGTGGATATGCACCGGCCGGCTGCCAGCAGGCCATCGAGTTTTTCGGGAACCAGCGCACGGTAGGGCACATGGTAGGTCTTCATTGCTCCGCCGGGCCCTCCGATCTCGCCGCCCGGATCCATGAGCCCGCTGCGCCAGGCGATGGCGTCGTCAAACTTCCGGCCGATTCGGGTATCCTCCTCGGTGAGGACGTACAGACCCTTGACCCGCCGAGATTCCCGGACGCTCAACTGCGGTCCGGCGGCCACCCATTCGACTTGCTGGACGTTCGGATTGCTCGATTCGCGCAGCGCCTGGGCCATCTGGTAGGCCTGTCTGCGGCTCTGGCATTCGGCCCTTGTGCGCTCCACCGGGTCGGTAACGTCCACCCGGCCCATATCCGCGGTTCCCGAATGATTGATGAACCAGCTGACACTCTTGACGATGGGCCTGATTTCCAGGAATCCGGATGGAATCAGCGGATATTTTTTCCTGCCGCTGCGGATGGCCGAGGAGATGTCGGCGGCCCTGATCTTGGATTTATCGATATTGGTGAGCGCCAGTCCGAGGGTCGCCGGCATGAGGCTCTTGGGATCGATCATGGTTTCCGCGCCGGCGTAATAAGCCACGTCGGCATCTCCGGTGCAATCCACGACTGCCTTCGCCTTGACGGCCATCAGGCCGCGCTTGGTAGCGACGATGACCGCCGTCAGCCGGTTCTTTTCCACGATGGCGTCCACGGCGCGCACGTGCACCAGGTACTTCACGCCCGCCGCCTCCAGGGCATCCAGGATGGCGACCTTCAGGTATTCGACGTTGCACCACAACTCATGCCCATTGACATCCCCAATGCTCACGGCCTGGTCCCCGTAAGCCACCAGTTTCTCGATGAGCAACTCATGAACCAGCGAACGCGGTTTCTTTCCGGGCCGCATCTGGTTGATCTCCATCCCCATCATCCATGCGCCCACACCGCCGAAAAACGAATGATTTTCGATCAACAGGGTCTGCGCTCCGGCGCGCGCCGCGCCCAAAGCGGCGCCGATGCCCGCCGGACCGCCGCCGACCACCAGGATATCCACCGAATCCAGAGCCGGGTAATCTGCCGCCCTCCGGATCGCAGGAGTCTGCGCAAAGCCGGCTGCGCTCTTTCCCGCCGTCAATGTGCTGACGCCGATTGCGCTTGTCTGGAGGAAATCCCGCCTGGTGAGTTTCTGCCGTCTCTTCATCGCATTTGCCTCCATGGTTGACGACCCGAGAGTACAACACAACGTTTTCAATAAACCATGAAATATTCCGTTTTCCCCGCCCCCGTAGAACAAGGATCCTGCCGGGAAGGGACGCCGGCAATTGTATCCTGTTCCGCGGATTGCCAATTCCTCGGGAATTCGCCTGCGGCGATTTCAATGATAGGGATTTGTTTTTGAGGGAGTGAGGGTGGCGCACGAAAGGGGCTCCTCAGCTGAAAGACCAGGGGACACACCTGAGGTATCGGCGGTTTCGGATCTGAGGCAGCTGCTTTCCCGAGTCCGGCGCCTGCGCGCACGATCCAGCCAGGAAGTCCAGCGCCGGAAAAATGCGGGCCGGAGAGGCCTAAGCATTGCGCGGCCGGTAGACTCCTTGGCCGCCCGGTACGCGTATAAAACGGTCAGGATGGTTCGATTCCCGCCTTCGACGCCGATGGAATCAGGCACCTGGCGAAACCGCTGTTTGATGCCCAGCCTCGAAAAAACACCCGAATCCGCCGGCCGTTGCCGGGTTTTCGTAAACAATCGGCGGCGCTTTATCGTATGATCGGTGACTGCGCCGGCATCGGAACGACTTGAGCCGTTTGTCCGGTATAGACTCGGGGGCCCCAATATGACAACTTCATCTGCAAAGCCGCTCCGGCTGTGGCCCGGCGTGGTCATCGTGGCACTGCAGTGGCTGATACGGTTTGGCGTTCCGGAGGTCATCCCCGAGGCTGTGTTCATCGGGGTGCTCACGGGACTCGGCGGCGGGCTGGCGATAGCCCTCTGGTGGTTGTTTTTCAGCCGGGCGGCATGGTTCGAGCGCCTGGGCGCCCTCGCCCTGATGATCGCCGGGCTGTTCGCAACGCCCCCCATCCTCCATGAGTCGATCGCGAAGGGGGCCATGGGCTTCCTGTTCCCCATGCTCGCGATCCCGGTCCTGAGCCTCGCCTTCGTCGCCTGGGCCATGGCCACCCGCCGCCTCTCGAACGGGATCCGGCGCGCGACCATGATCGTAACCATCCTGGCTGCCTGCGGATCTATAGCGCTCGTCCGGACCGGGGGCGTCACGGGCAGTTTCGCCATCGACCTGCATTGGCGGTGGTCATTGACCCCGGAGGAACGGCTTCTGGCCCAATCCGGCAACGAGCCGGCAGCGTCCCCGTCGGCACCTGCTGCCATTGCACCGGCTCCGGCCGGCTCAAAGACTCCCGCGGAACCGATCGTCAAACAGCCCTCGAGTCAACCCGGCCATGAGCCGGCGGCGGTCCCGCCGGCCCCTGCAGCAGTCGAGACCGATGCCGAATGGCCCGGATTTCGCGGACTGCATCGCGACGGCATCATCCCGGGCGTGAAGATCAGGACCGACTGGACTGTCTCACCGCCGGTTGCGCTCTGGCGCCGGCCTGTCGGGCCTGGCTGGTCGTCCTTCGCGGCACGCGGCGACTCCCTCTACACCCAGGAACAGCGCGGCAGCGATGAGGTGGTGTCCTGCTACCGGCTGAACACCGGGCAGCCAGTGTGGACCCATCGCGACCCGGCCCGGTTCTGGGAGTCGAATGGCGGGGCCGGTCCGCGGGGAACGCCCACCCTGAGCAACGGCCGCGTATATGCATTCGGCGCCACCGGAATATTGAACGCGCTCGACGCCGGCGATGGCGCGGTCGTGTGGTCGCGCAACGCCGCGTCAGACACCGGCACGGAGGTCCCGACATGGGGTTTTTCGAGCTCGCCGCTTGTGGCCGGTGACGTTGTCATCGTCGCCGTTGCCGGCCGGCTCGCTGCCTTCGACCTGGCATCCGGCCGGCAACGCTGGCTTGGGCCGGACGGGGGCATGAGCTACAGTTCCCCGCACCTGGTGACCCTTGACGGAGTCGCGCAGGTCCTGCTGCTTGGCGGCAACGGCGCCGTCAGTGTCGCACCCGCCGACGGCAAGGTGCTCTGGGAGCACTCCTGGCCGGGTGTGGGCATCGTGCAGCCGGCTCAGATCGAGGACGGCGGAGTCCTGATTGCCACCACCAGTTCTTCCGCTGCCGGACTGGGCACACGCCGCCTGGCGGTCCTGCACGGCCCGAGCGGATGGACGGTCGAGGAACGCTGGACCTCGACCGGGCTGAAGCCCTATTACAACGACTCCGTCATTCACAAAGGCCACGCCTACGGCTTCGACGGCAGCATCCTGGCGTGCATCGACCTCGAGGACGGCAGCCGCAAATGGAAGGGCGGGCGCTACGGCAACGGCCAGCTCATCCTCCTGCCCGATCAGGACCTGGTGCTGGTGGTTTCGGAAGAAGGAGAACTGGCGCTTGTCGCGGCCTCCCCGGAGCAGTACACGGAGCTGGCGCGGGTCCCGGCGATCGAGGGCAAGACCTGGAACCACCCGGTTCTGATCGGCGACCTGCTCGTGGTCCGCAACGACCAGGAGATGGCCGCGTTCCGGCTGCCCCGCGCAGGGCGCTGACGGAGGCTTGAAATCCGCGGTCCTCGCACCGCCTCCCCCTCGGTAAATCCCGCCTTTTTTGAGGACCGAGGGAGCCCGTCAGAGGAAACGCAGAGTTGGGCACGGCCTATGCGTTAGCCGGCCGACGGGAGCAGGCGCTGGCCATAGCGGCCAGCGCAAGGCGAAGGCCCCGTTCCCGCTACTACGTGTCCAGGATCGTAATTGTTTGGCCAGCCCGAAGTAGACAGCCACGAATTCCACGAAATATCACGAAAGCCGCGTGGTATGGCTCGCATCAAGGGAGATATACACAACGTCATAAGTGTGCGACACGATTCGAGAGTTGAAGTGCATCTGGGGCAAGCAGGATCGATCGCATTTTCACCACAGAGACCACGGAGACCACGGAGGAGTTATGCCGCAATTCATGCCCGGGAGCCAACGCTTCGCGTTGCGCCATTCACATCCGGGAGCGGCGGGAAAGTCGCTACTGTATCGGGTTCCATACGCGTGTTTGATGGCTTTCCCGCCGCTCCCGGATGTGAATGGCGGCCGAAGGCGTTTGATGGCTTTCCCGCCGCTCCCGGATGTGAATGGCGGCCGAAGGCGCCCCCGGGCAGGACTGGGGTATCTCTGTGGTCTCCGTGATCTCTGTGGTTCCTTTTTGCTTTTTTCCCTACCGCAATTCGGTCCGAACAACTGTCGGGACTTATGTCGCTGTGTATAATTCTTCGTGAGAATTCGTGAAATTCGCGGCTTTATTTGCAGACCCTTAACTGTTCGGAGCCGGCCTAACAGGGTTCCAACCCGGTAGAAATGCGCGGCGTCTTATCACCGCCGCATCCCCAGCGTCACCTGCACGGTCAGGGATTGACCCTCACGCACAACTACTACTTCGACGGTCTCCCCCGGCTTCCTGGCCTGAAGCATGTAGCTGAAATCCTGCAGATTCCTGATTTCCTTTCCGCCGAATCGGATCAAGACATCGTTTGCGCGCAAACCTGCACTTGCGGCCGGGCTGTCCGGCCTCACCTCTGAGAAACGCACGCCGGCGACATCTCCGGTCATATCCGGCACCGATCCGAAATACGCGCCATATCCCCGTCCGCCGCCGGGGGGTGCTGCCGGCTCGACGATCTTTGCAAAGCCCGGCCGGTTGTCCATCTCATTCAGCCGGGTGGCGACCCGGTAGACCATGTCGAGGACCCGCACTGCGCCTGCGGAGTCGATCTTATCCCAGTCGTCGGAGGGCCGATGATAATCCGCATGGTAGCCGGTAAAGAAAAACAGCACCGGGATATCTTTCAGGTAGAACGACTGCTGGTCGCTCCCCCCGAACCCTCCGGGAAACGGTTTGAGGGTGAGTCCGGCATCGGCGGATGCGCCGGCAACCAGTGGTTCGAACGACGGAGAGGTGGCGATGCCGTTGACAAGGACAACGTTGTCCTTTAATCGGCCGATCATGTCGAGATTGAGCATGGCGACGATCTTGTCGACAGGCCGGTTGGGATGTGCAACCCAATATGCAGATCCATTCAGTCCCAGCTCTTCGGCGGCAAAAGCGATGAATATGAGAGTGCGCCTCCTGGCCGCCGGATCCCGGGCCAGGGCTCGTGCCAGTTCGATGATGCCGGCGGTGCCGCTCGCGTTGTCATCCGCCCCGTTGTGCACCTGGCCTATTTGCGACCGTTCCATGGAAGACCGGTTGCCGCGCCCGAGATGGTCGTAGTGTGCGCCGATGACGATCGCCTCATCAGCTGCCGCAGGATCTGTACCCTGCAGGATTCCGACGACATTGCGCACTTCCCTGCGCACCTTTTTGACATCCAGGGAGATCTGGATCTCGATGCCGCTGAGGGCGAAACTCCGCGGGGCCAGTGCACCATCGATCTCTCTCTGCAATCCGATGAGATCTTTTTTCCCGGCAGTGAGGATCTTCTGCGCCAGGCTGCGGTGGATCCTGAAGGCAGCGATGCCGAGATCATCGACCTGCGTGCCCAGGGTCGGGTCGGAGAGATCGTTTTCCTCGTCAGGATGATTGGCCGGATCCTGTACGATGAGGATCGCTTTGGCCTGCCTGGACTTTGCATTGATAGCCTTGGTACTGTCCTGGCCATGCAGCGTCATGATTTTCCCGTCGAACGGGCTTGCGTTATCGTTCTCGAGCGGTTCGTGCGCCAGTACGAGCACGACCTTATCCGCTACATCGAGATCCTTGTAATCGTCATAACCATGCTCTTCCGCCGTGATTCCATACCCGGCGAATACCACTGGTCCTGAGAGTTGCGTCGCACCGTCTGTCCCGATCGGCACGTACTCTTTGCGCAAAGCCGCTTGGATCGACCGCGTCCCGGCCCGGATGGTCAGCCGGTTTTTCGGACCAAGTTCGCTCCCGGTGACAGTTTCGAATTCCTGGAAATACCAGCCATCGGAACCGCCGGGAGCGAGGCCTGCAGCCCGGAACTCTTTCGCGATATAATCTGCCGCCTTGTTCAGTTCCGGCGAGCCGTTGGCCCTGCCCTTGAGATCATCGCCTGCCAGGTAGCGGACATGGCGCAGGTATGAGCCTGCGTCGAAGCGATCGGACTGTGCGGCAGCAGAAGCGGCAAGGGCGGCGCAGGCAACGGCCAGCATCAACTTTTTGCGCATGTTCACCGGACCTCCTTTTGCCGCCAGATCTCGGTTTTTATTCTTTCCAGGTCGAGGACGCCGAATCCCTTGGCATATGGCTGAACGCGGGGAAACAAGGACGCGGCGGGGGTGTTCGGGCAGGAAATGAGATTCCCCACACGGCCAGCCTTACAGCCGACAAGTCTTTCAGCGCAAACTGCCGATCCATCGGGATCAGTTTGAGTGTCAACATTGAGGTCCAAGACCTGCAGTCTGAAGTCTGTCCTAAACTTTGGAGAGCAGGTGTCCCAGCTTTTCCTTCTTGATCCTGAGGTAATCGTGGGTCGAGGCATTCGGGGTGATTTCGAGGGCGACCCGCTCCGCGACACGGATACCCTCCTTTTCCAGGCCCAGAACCTTGTCGGGATTATTGGAAAGCAGGCGTATGCTCGTGGCGCCGAGATACTTGAGAATCTCCGCGGGGAAGCGGTAGTCGCGGTGGTCCGCCTCGAATCCCAGTTCGAGATTGGCGGCGACCGTGTCGAGGCCCTGATCCTGGAGCTCGTACGCGTGGATCTTGTTGATGAGTCCGATGCCGCGTCCTTCCTGCTGCTGGTACAGGACCAGGCCGCGCCCGTTTGCGGAGATGATGCGCATGGCCTCATGCAGCTGATCGCCGCAGTCGCATCGCTCCGAGGCAAACACGTCGCCGGTAAGGCACTGCGAGTGGATGCGCACGAGCACGGGCCCGTCCGCGCCGAGGTCGCCGGCAACCAGGGCGACGGCTTCCTCGCCGGTTTCCGGATCCCGGAAGCCATAGACGGTGAAGTCTCCCAGGCGAGTGGGGAGTTTTGCTCGAGGAACCTTGTCGAAGATCATATAAAGCAAGGGCACGGGAAAGCAGCCGGATTTTCAGCGGGGCGACGGTCGCGCCTTTTACGCGCAATCAGTCTTTTTCCTTCGCTGCGGGTTTCTCTGTCTCCGCCTTTTTCGCCTTCCTCCCGCCTTTTTTCTCGTCCTTCTTGTCGGCCTTGAAGCCGCTGCCGATCAGTTCGAGAATCGCCATTTGGGCCCCGTCCCCCTGACGGAAGCCCAACCGGACGATGCGCGTATAACCTCCGCTGCGCTGCGCAAATCGCGGCGCAAGGGTCTTGAACAGCTTGGAGACCACTTCGGGATCCTTCATATACGCCAGAGCCTGCCGCCGGGCATGCAGTGATTCGCGCTTGCCCAGGGTGATCATGCGTTCTGCGATGGGGCGGACTTCCTTGGCGCGGGGCAGAGTTGTCCGGATGCGCTCCTTGTCGAGGAGCGACGTCACCAGGTTGCGGAACATGCTGATGCGGTGGGGAGTTTTTCGTCCCAGCTTTCTGCCGGCATTTCGATGTCTCATGCGTAGTATCTCCGATGTGCTTCGAGTTCTCCCCGGCTATTCCAGCTTGGGGGCAGGGAGCGGCCTGCCGTCTTCGCCAAGTTTCATGCCGAACGACAAACCCATTTCTGCGAGGATTTCCTTGATCTCGTTCAAGGATTTGCGGCCGAAGTTCTTCGTCTTGAGCATTTCGGCTTCCGTCTTCTGCACCAGCTCGCCGATGGTTTTGATGTCGGCGTTTTTGAGGCAGTTGTAGGATCGCACCGACAACTCCAGTTCCTCGACGGATCGTTTCAGGTTGTCGTACAACCGCTCGGCATCCCTGTCGACTTCCTCTTCCTCTTCCTCAGGCTGCTCTTCAAAGTTGATGAAGATGAACATGTGGTCCTTCAGGATTTTCGCTGCCTGAGCGACCGCATCCTGGGGCAGGATGCAGCCATTGGTCCAGACGTCCAGCACCAGCTTGTCATAGTCGGTGGTCTGGCCGAGGCGGGCGGCGTCGACGGTATAATTCACCCGCTTGATGGGCGAGTGGACGCTGTCGAGCGGGATATATCCGATCGGCAGGTCTTCCTCGAAGTTTTCGTCGGCCGGAACGTAGCCGCGTCCGTTCTTGATGCGCATTTCGATTTTCAGGGAGCCGCCTTCCCCGATCGTCGCGATATGGACGTTCGGGTCCAGGATCTCGACGTCGGGATCAGGGGTGATGCTGCCCGACTTGACGTCGCCCGGCTGATCGACCTCGAGGTAGATCGTCTTCTCGTGGGACACCGCCAGGCGGATCGGAACCTGCTTCAGATTCATGATGATATTCGTGGCGTCTTCGGTCACGTTCGGAATGGGAGTGAACTCGTGCAATACACCTTCGATCTTTACGGCGGTAATGGCCGCTCCTTCAATCGATGAAAGCAGCACCCGGCGCATGGCGTTCCCGATGGTTGTGCCGAAGCCGCGCTCAAACGGCTGTGCGTGGAACTGCCCATAAGTCGGGCTCAGCGTCTCGAGGTCACAAAACAGTCTCTTTGGTTTCTGGAACCCTTTGGTCATAATCTTCTCCAGTGATGGAACAAGCCCGCATGACGGATGACGAACGGCTCACGGATGAGGTGTCATTCGTCCCCCGCCAGTCGAAATTCACCCGGTTCCTTCTCTACTTCGAGTAGAGTTCGACGATCAACTGCTCGTCGATCGGCATGGTCAGGTCCTCACGCTTGGGGAGGCTGAGCACAGTGCCCTTCAGGCCTGCGGCATCCAGTTCGAGCCATGCCGGCACACCGCCGCGCCCGCCGACGGTAGCGACGGAATCCTGGATCTGCTGCACTTTCCTGGTTTTTTCCCGTAACGTGATCACGTCCCCGGCGTTTACGGCAAGGGAGGGAATATCGGCCTTTTTGCCGTTGACGACGACGTTCCCATGATTCACAAGCTGGCGCGCCTGGTCGCGGGATGCGGCGAATCCGAGGCGGAATACGACGCTGTCGAGCCTGCGTTCCAGGCTGAGCAGGAGGGTTTCTCCCGTGATTCCCTTCTTCTTGTCGGCTTTGTCGAAATAGTTGGCGAACTGGCGCTCGAGCACGCCGTAGATGCGTCGTACCTTCTGCTTCTCCCGCAGCTGCAGCCCGTAGCCGATGGTCTTGGGACGGCGGTCCCGACCGTGCTGGCCGGGAGGGAAGTTGCGCTTTTCGATCGAGCATGTGTCTTTGAAGCACCGGTCGCCCTTGAGAAAGAGCTTCATTCCTTCCCGTCGGCAGAGCCGGCATTTTGCTTCGCGATATCTGGCCAAATTGTTTCTCCTCTTTCAAGCATTCCGGAAGGTGCCATATCCCGAGCGGGGAAAGCACGGAAATCCGGACTAAACCCTGCGACGCTTCGGCGGACGGCAGCCGTTGTGCGGGATCGGGGTGATATCCCGGATGGATTTCACTTCGATTCCCGCGGCCTGAAGGGCCCGGACAGCGGATTCCCGGCCGGCGCCGGGTCCTTTCAGGAGGACCTGCAGCGAGCGCATGCCGTAATCTTTGGCGGCCGCAGCGGCATTGGTGGCCGCCTGCTGCGCGGCGAAAGGCGTACCCTTTCGGGATCCCTTGAAGCCTGCGGCCCCGGCACTCGCAGCGGTCAGCAGGTTCCCCTCCAAGTCGGTGATCGTGATGATCGTGTTGTTGAAGGTGGCGAGAATATGCGCGATGCCGTTCGGGACGTTCAGTTTTTCCCGTTTCTTCCCGCCCTTCTTTTTCCCTGCCTTCTTTACCTTTTCCGCCATAAATACGCTCCTGAACCGGTGGTATCCGGCGCGGAAAGCTTCGCATGCCGAAGCGATTCCGATTCTATTCCCTACTTCTTGCCGATGATCCGGCGAGGTCCTTTGCGGGTCCGGGCATTGGTATGAGTCCGCTGACCGCGGACGGGCAGCCCGCGTCGGTGCCGCAAGCCGCGGTAGCAGCCGATCTCCATGAGCCGCTTGATGTCCATGGAAATGGCCTTGCGCAGGTCGCCTTCGACCATGCCGTCCCTTTGTATGATGTTCCGGATCCGCACGACCTCGTCTTCGGTCAGATCCTTTACCTTTGTGCCAGCTTCGACTCTGGCCTCCTGGCAGATCTTCGTCGCCCGGCTCCTGCCGATTCCGTAGATATATGTGAGCCCGATCTGAACCCGCTTGCCGATGGGCAGATCCACTCCAGCAATTCTAGCCAATGGTAACCTCCATGAAACTGAGTGAGCAGCCCGCTCTCAGCCCTGGCGCTGCTTGTGCTTGGGATTGGGGCACTGAATGTGCACCACTCCCTTGCGACGAACAACCTTGCATTTCACGCAAATCTTTTTGACCGATGAACGTACTTTCATGACAGCTGCTCCACTTCCATTCTCCCGCCCGCTCGCTCCGATTCCCGGCGGAAGTGCCTCCCCGCCGGGGCGCCTTCGCACCGTCTATTTGTATCGGTAGACGATGCGCCCCCGGGTCAGGTCATACGGGGAAAGCTCGACAAGTATCTTGTCGCCGGGGAGGATGCGGATGAAGTTCTTGCGCATTTTCCCGGAAACGTGGGCCAGGACCATATGCTTGTTTTCAAGCTCCACTCGAAACATCGCGTTCGGGAGAGTCTCGACTACCGTTCCTACGACCTCGATCGCATCCTCTTTCGGCATATGAAATCCTGGCGCCGGTCACACCGACGCGCCCTATTCTATTGTGTCATTCCGTCCACGACACTCACGATTGAGCCGAAAACCTGGTCGGCGGCCCCCTTCCCGTCCACCTGACGGTAATGATTCCGCTGCCGGTAGAATTCGATCAGCGGCTGTGTCGATCTGCGATACACATCCAGGCGCTCCCGAATGACTTCAGGCCGGTCGTCCTTGCGCTGGATCAGGGACTTGCCGCAGTCGTCGCATCGGCCAGGCTGGCGGCTGGGATTCGAACCGGTGTTGTAGATTTTGCCGCATCCGGGGCAGTTCCAGCGCGCAGAGAGCCTCGCCACCAGCTCTTCGTCTTCCACAATCACTCCCACCGCAACGGTATGGATCCCCTCCGAGGCAGCAAGTTTCTCAAAAAACGCCGCTTGGCCGAGTGTGCGTGGGTAGCCGTCCAGGATAAAACCCTTCTGTGCATCCTTTTCCGCAAGCCGGGCCTTCACGATCTCATCCACCAGGCTGTCGGGCACGAGTTCCCCCGCCTCCATCAGCGCCTGAGCCCTTCTGCCCAGATCCGTCTGTTTCCTGACAGACTCTCTCAGAATATCCCCCGTGGAAATGCTCGGATAGCCATAGTGGGATTCCAGCATTTTCCCCTGCGTCCCTTTGCCCGCTCCCGGCGGGCCCAACAATATCAGCGCCTTCCTCATCACCGCTCCCACACAAGGTGCAATGTACTTCCGGTTTATCCTCTGCGGCCGCGAATCCGGCCCTTCTTCAAGAATCCGTCGTAATGGCGCATGATGAGCTGTGACTCAATCTGCTGCACGGTATCCATTGCCACGCCGACCACGATGAGCAGGGATGTACCTCCAAAATAAAAGGTCACGCCGAGGCCTGTCGTGATCCAGCTCAAGCCGGCAGTGGTGAGCCAATCGTCAAGTCTTGGACCGATCAGGGGCAGCGGCAGCACCTTGAAACCGGTAATCAGGAATTCCGGCAGGAGGCACACCAGCACGAGATATATGGCTCCGGCTGCCGTGAGCCGGCTCAGGATCCGGTCGATGTATTCCGCCGTCCTCTTGCCGGGGCGGATCCCGGGGATGTATCCGCCGTATTTCCGGATATTATCAGCCACTTCCATGGGGTTGAAAATGATACTCACATAAAAGAAGCAGAAAAAGATGATCCCGCTGATGTACAGGAGATTGTA
>JAFNAG010000012.1 GCA_017860135.1 Acidobacteriota bacterium | reverse complement strand
TCAGGCCGGCTGATCGACGCGAATGCAATTCGCGAGGCATTGGACGCGATAAAATAACGCTGTGGCGTCCGGAGACAGCGTTCTTCTTTGCAGCCTACTTCGTGTTTTCAAGCAGCTCGGTGATCAGTTTTTTTCCGGCATCCTCCGAAGGAGTTCCCAGCGCCACGGCGATGTTATTGCCGGACGCTGCCGCCGCCACGTTGCCGTAGAAACTGTCCTGGCCTGTGAAGCCGCCCTCCCCGGGCACGGCGAGGCCTTTGACAGTCTTGCCGCCGGCAGAGAGGAACTGCCGGTAGCGCGCCAGCGCTTCCTTCGCCGCATCGGGGCTTTCGAGGCGGATGAGGATCATCTTGTACTCCTTGTCCCCTTGCTTGTATTTCGCCTCGAATCCGTTCGTGAAGTAGCTCTGCGCCAGCACATCTTTGGGTATGTAAACGATTGTGTGAGGAAGCTGGTTTGCCTTCGGGAAAAATCCTACTTCGGCGGGCTCCGCACCGGGATCCTTGACCTTGCCTGCCACCGCCTGCGCCATCTTGAGCATCTCCTGCTGGATCGCCTCCTTTTCCTCGAAAGTCGTTATCTTCACATAATAGGAACCGGTCCAGAAGTTCACCGCGGTGCCTCCCGAGTACCCTTCGTTGCCTACCTTGAGAAACGGATAGTCGGGATTCCTTTCCTGCGTGTAAATGCCGAAGGCATTGAGAGGGTCTTTCATCCGGTAAATGTCGACGACCGCCTGGTAGCCGGTTCCCTCCTGTGCGAAGTCCGCGGTGACGACCTCTTCGAATCCATACGCCAAGTATCCGTCTGCGGCGCCGTTGATGAATTCCCAGAGATTCCCCGCAGTGAATGCGCGGGGCGCCTGAGACGCTGCCCATCCGGGCACCTCGTTTTTGGCGGGGAGCAACGCCGCCAGCTCCGGCGACACCTTGGAGGCGGCTGCCGGCGCGGCGGCCTCGGGCTCCTGTTTGGTCGCGGTCTCCTGCCTGCTGCAGGAAACAAACGCAATACCGGCCAGAATCAGCAGAGTCACAGTGGTCTTTTTCATACGAACCTCTCAGTAGATTAAAGTTGCGATGCTCCAATCAGCGGAAATCGGCGCAAATTGGGGACGCACGCCTATTTCCGCTGCTTCCAGCAAGCCCTCCTCTAACCAGTCGTTTTGCGGAAATGGGCGTGCGTCCCCGATTTCCCGCATTATCGATAGGCGCCGCTCTCCAGGCGGATCTGGTTGCTGCGGGAGCGCGTCTCGCCGATATTGGTCACATACACAGCAGGCCGGTCCTGCACGGGGCAGACGTTCTCGCAGATCCCGCAGCCGACACAGCGGTCCACATCGACCCTCGGCCGCTGCACGGCTACCATGCTCCCGTCGCGGCGCGGGACGTTCTCGGCCTGGACCCAGATCGCTTTCGGCGATGTCGGGCAGAATTCCTCGCAGACGATGCACGGGGTGGCCATCGCCCAGGGGAGGCACCTGCCCTGATCGTAAAAAGCAGTTCCGATTTTCACCGGGCCGCTTTTTTTCTTTGCGGGCACTTTGCCGCCCTCTTCGACCGTGCCGAGTTTCTCGGCTTCGGTTAGTTTCCAGATGGCGCCGGTCGGGCAGACCTGGCTGCACAGAACACAGCTGTACTCGCAATAGCCGACGCGCATCTTGAGCATGGGGGTCCACAGGCCTTCGATGCCGCTCTCCAGCAGCGCCGGGTGAATCGCATTGGTCGGGCACACCTTCATGCACTCGCCGCAGCGGATGCACCGGGCCAGGAATTCCGGCTCCTCCAGGGATCCCGGGGGGCGGATCACGCCTGCATTGTAATCTTTGGCAAGGCCTGTGCTCGCGCGCACGACCGGCAGCAGCACCACGCCCGCGGCTACGCTCTCGAACGCCCGGCGCCGTCTCAGGTCCGGCAGCACATTGATCGCCTCGGTGCGGGGGAAAAACTTGAACCGGATCACGTCTTCCGGGCAGGCGACCTCGCAGTTGAAGCAGAGGTGGCACTCCGCCTGCCGCCACGGTACTTTCCCTTGCGGATCACAGGCGCCCTGGCAATGCAGGAGGCAGCGGTTGCAGTCGTCGCATTTGGAGTGATTCTTCTCCATGCCGTAAATGGAGAAACGCGACAGCAGCCCCATGAGCGCGCCCAGCGGGCAGACCCCGCGGCACCAGAAACGGGTGATGAAGCGGTTGAGGATTGTGACGCCCACGAAGAGGACGCCGATCAGGAAACCGAAATGATAGTACTGGGGCTTGAAACTCAGCACGTTCGATCCGAACACGCCGTAGCCCGCGTCCGCAGCCCATTGCAGCGCCCCGATGTTCGTCCCGTAGAGAAAATCGAACGCGCTGCGCATGCCGAAGCTCAGCGCCGGAAGGACGGAAGTCGAAAGCGAGCGCACCAGGAACGGGATCGGATCGAGGATGCCGGTCTGCAGCGAGGTGAACACCGACATCGCGATCAGCGCGAACAGAAGGTAGTATTTGGTCGACATCCATCTCTTGTAGTGATTGGAGCCGATCCGTTTCATTCCCTTGCGCTCGGGCTTGTAACTCGAGAAGAAGTGATTGAGGGTGCCCAGCGGGCAGACCCAGCCGCAGAAGAACCTGCCGACCAGGATCGTCCCCGCGATGATCACGAGCGCCCAAATGACCTTGCCGTAGATGGCGTGCGTTGCCAGCGCCGTGGAGAACGCAACCAGCGGGTCCATTTCCAGGAAGATGCTCACCGGATAATCCAGGCGGATGGCTTCTGTGGCCCCGCGGGTGAAGGTACCGCGAAATTCGGTCTGGAAAAGCAGGAAGAAAAACAGGCCCAGAAAGACGACCTGCGAGATGCGGCGGAGCCAGCGCAGCCAAAACCTCGGTTTTCGCGGCTTGAACAGGCCCGGGCATGCGGGATTGATTCCCGTAGCGGGATCAGTCGATGCTGACATACTTCACCTGCAGTTCGGAATAGTTTCTGTTCCCCAGGCCGCGCTCGTGGCCCATCATGATGTAGGGAACCTGCTCCGCCTTCAAGCCCAGGAAGGTAGCTCCATATGCGTCGATTGCCACGGGATCGACTCCCGCCACGACGGTCTTCATCAGCTTCACGTCGTTCAGGTTCCCGCCCTGCGGGCCGTTGGCCGTCAGGACGCGGTACGCGTCCAGAATCGTGAGGGTCGGGCGCATGAATGTCGCAAGATCCGTGATCCCCACTTCGATATTCTGATGGAGCTGGTTCCTCCTGCCGCCGAGCATGCCGTACCAGTTCTTCATTCCCATGGTGACCCTCGAGAGGTTGTGGTGCTTCACGATGGGGACGTTGATGATCTTGTCGGTTTCGATGATAGGGGTGTAGATGGGCCAGACCGACAGGAGCTCGCCGTTGATGCGGTAGTCGCGGAATCTGCGTTCTTCGGGCAGAAGTACGGTGGCGCCCACCGATTCGGCCGCTCCGGCGATGCCGCTGCGCAGAAAACAGCGCCTGGGATCGTTGCACGACACATCGGTCACCACCACCTTTTTCGCGCCCGCCTCAAAGCACATGAGCGCAATCGCCTTCACCAGGTCCGGATTGGTGTTGGCGGCCTGCTGCGGGACACGGTCCCAACCGATGTTGGGCTTCAAAACCACCACGTCCCCCCGCGAGACGAATTTCTGCATCCCGCCCAGGGCGTTCATTGCCGCGGTTGCGAGTGCGGCCGGGTCGCCCCCGGACGCCACAACCATTTGGGGCAGATCGTTCCCGGCCTCGACGCTGTAATTCCGCACGAGCGACGCCGACGCCTCCCGTCCGGGGTGGCCGCCGCGGGAGCTGAGCCAGAAACCCAGGCCCCCGGCGGCAGCCACGGCGGTTCCCGCCTGAACCGATCGTTTCAGGAAATCGCGTCGATCGATATTCTCATCCTTCATGTCTGTGGATCACCTTCGAAACAGGGGTGTGCCGGATTCAGGGGCTCGCCGCGCTGGCGCTGGTACAGGCACTGGCGGCTGAGTATTTTGCGCAGCACGCATTTCTCGCGGAAGTAGATGCCGCACTGCAGGCACATCTGCTTCTCCCCGCCGCTCGTGTCGGCGATGTGTGCGGAGAGCCTGTCAAGAAGCGCCGCCGCCTGCTGCAGCTCTTCCCTCTGGAAGTTCCCGAAGATTTCCTGCAGTTTGCGGCGGCGAGCAGCCTCATAGGAAGAGAGGATGCGCTTGCCCGGCTGTGTGAGGGAGAGGTGGATGGAACGACGGTCAGTCTCCCCCTCGGTGCGTCGAAGAAGCATCATGCGGACCAGCTTGTCCACCGCCTTGCTCGCGGCGGCGTTGCTTACTCCGAGGAAAGCGGCAACGTCGCTGATGGTCTGCGCCTCGGTCAGGCTCACGAGCTTGAGCAGCTTAAATTGAGAAACGGAAATCTGGTTTTCTGTGACTTCGCGGAGCAGATCCTCCTCGATCACCTCGGCGACAGCGGAGACGAATACATGGGCGCTGCCAAGAAAGTCATCGATCGGGTCGGTGGATTCGTTTTCAGACATGCCTTGCACCCTTTCACCCGAGGCCGACAACACCCCATCATTCCGGATTACAGGCAGATTCTAACACATTCTGTAAGCCTCCGCCGACTCGGACCCTCCGCCCTTCATCTGCGTCCGAGCTTGCGGCTTTCATCCTCGACCCTTCCGAAATCCACTCATCATCCTGCCTGGGCCCGCAGCATCGCCAGGAACAGGTCGATCAAGCCCGGGGGAAACACATTTCCATCCTCAAACACCGCGCGGTGCCGTGCGAGCAGGCTTGCGATGTCCGCAAAAGACGTCGGAAGTCGCCCGCAACCGCCGTCCGCATCGAAGGTTTGCGTCTGGTTTTGCGCCGAGGATGTGCGCTCCAGCCATCCGGCCAGGTCAGGAGTGGACCGCCCCGCCGCCATCGCCTGCGCGACACCGGCCAGGAGCAGGTAGGGATGAGCCGAGCCGTCCGGAAGGCGGAATTCGATTGTCGGGGGGCTGACCGCGCGTCCCTCCGCTGTTGTCGCCATGAGGGGAAGCCGGACGAGTGCGTGGCGGTCATAAGCACCCCAGGTAATCCCCATTGGGGCCTCCTTCGCCTGGCTCAGCCGGACAAAGGAACCCGCGCTGCGGTTGCCGAAAGCCATGAGTGCGGTGCCGAACTGCACCAGGCCGGCGACGAGCCATTGCCCGGGAGCGCTGAGGTTGTTACCGGGTTCGGACCTTCCCGCATGCTTCCCTTCCACAATGGGTGAAAGATGGAAATGAAGCCCGGAGCCGGCGTGCCCCTTGCGGAGGATCGGGTCGAAACTGCACCGCATTCCCTGCTGGTGCACCAGGTTCCGCAACACCCACTGGGTCAGCGCAACTCCCTCAGCTGCCTGGGGTAGGGGTGCGAGCGCAAGTTCCACCTCGTGCTGCTCCCAGATCATGTCATCGGCTTCCGTGGCGGCGATGTAGCCGACCTCGCTGTGGCCGTACTTGATCGGCACGCCGATCTCGGCCAGCATCACCAGCGCCTGCCGGCGCAACCCCTGGCCGAACACGAAGGGCGAGCTGGCGTGATATCCACGTTCATCCGCGCCGTAGATGTCGCTTTCGGCCGCATGTTTGCCCAGAAAGTACTCGACCTCGCCAAGGGCCCAAAGGTCCACGCCGGCGAGGGATTTCAGCCGCTCATAGCCGCGCCTCACGATGGCATCGGGTGATTCGGGAAGCGGTCTGCCGTCCCGTCCGATGTGCTCGCACATCAGGACCAGTGTGGGGCAGTGGGAGAACGGATCCAGGAATGCGCTGTCGATGCGCGGCCGTAGGAGCATGTCGGAGGCCCCTGCGCGCACCCCCTTGCCAGCGAACAGGCTCGAGCCGTCGGCTCTCTCTCCGCCTTCCAGTATGTCCTGAAGATGCAGTACATCCCTGGGAACGAAATCCAGCGTTTTCAGCCAGCCGTCGCCCCCGATGTGCATCAGACTCACCAGGCGGATGCGCCTTGCCCGCGCAAGCTCGATGAGGTCCTGAGAAGTCCAGTAGGCAGGCGGTTTCCCGATGATCCTCTCCAACGCGCGAGCCGGAAGCACTTCCTCCTCAGGGTGCCCCCCGCCTGCGCCGGGAGAGCCGGGAACGTTGCCGCGAAAATCTCTCATCGTCTTCTCTCCGCGTGCGACCGAATCCGGCCGAAGCACAAGCTGCAGACCGGCTGGCGCCGCCAGTCTAGCACGGCGCGGGTCTCGGAAGTCAACTTACTCCCTCTCATTTCCGGCTTGCTTCTTCGGGTGGTACCGCGCTACAAATGTCCCGGTATTTACAGGAATCCGGGCACGGGGACGCACAATGCTGTGGTCCGCAGAGCCACAGCATGCTGTCTGCCGGATCCTCAGGAAGACCCGCAATTCAACAGCATTCCTGATAAGGAGCCTTCACCTATGAGACCGAGCAGAATGAAAACTCCATGCGCCATGGCACTGGTCGTGCTATCCATGCTTCTCTTTGCATCTGATACCGGTGCCCAGGCGCTTTCACCGGATGTCCTCAAGGCATTCAGCTTTCGCAACATCGGTCCGACCCGGCAGAGCGGCCGTTTCGTCGATTTCGCGGTCCCGGAACTCGAGCCGGCCACGATATACGCGGCCACCGGTTCCGGCGGGCTGTGGAAGTCCGTCAACCATGGGATCAGCTGGGAGTCGATTTTCGACACCCAGCCGGTCATCTCCATCGGCGACGTCGCTGTTGCCGCGTCGAATCCCGGCATCGTTTGGGTGGGCAGCGGCGAAGCCACCGCTTCCCGCAGTACCTACTGGGGGGATGGGGTGTACAAATCGACGGATGCCGGCAGGACATGGGCGAACATGGGGCTCAAGGAGAGCCACCACATCGGAAGGATCATTGTCGATCCGAAAAACCCCGACATCGTCTACGTCGCCGCACTCGGGCACCTCTATTCCGAGAACCCCGAGCGCGGGCTCTACAAGACGGCAGACGGAGGCAAGACCTGGACGAAGTCCCTCGATGTCAAGGTGGGGGACCGCGCCATTGGGGTTTGCGACGTGGTGATGGATCCCAAGGACCCAAGGGTCCTCTATGCGGCATCGTACGACAAGGAGCGCAAGCCTTGGACGTTCAACCTCGGCGGACCGGGAAGCGGAATTTACAAGACCACGGACGCGGGGGCCACATGGACCAAGCTGACCGCCGGGCTTCCCGGGGGCATGCTGGGACGAATCGGCCTGGATGTCTCCCTGAGCAGCCCGAATATCGTGTACGCCAACATCGAGAACGCCAACAAGCCGGGCATGTCCGATGAGGAGCGCCTCAAGGAGCTGCGCGCCGGCAAGTCAAGTTCAGGGATGATCGGGGAGGAAGTCTACCGCAGCGATGATGCGGGAAAGAGCTGGAGGAAGGTCAGCCCCGACAAGCAGAACATCGGCGGCGGACCGGGCTACTACTACATGCAGATCCGCGTCGATCCCAACGATGCAAACCACGTCTACGTTCTCAGCGTCGGCGTCACCCATTCCACCGACGGAGGGAAAACCTGGGCGTCGCCGTTCCGGTTCGGAGGCGACAATCACGGATTGTGGATCGATCCTAAAAACTCGAAGCACATCCTGCTCGGCTACGATCACGGCATGGGAGTCACCTGGGACGGTGGCGCAAACTGGTATCATCCCGACGAACTGCCGCTGGCACAGCTGTACCAGGTCGGCTACGACATGCAGTATCCGTACAACGTGTACGGCGGCCTGCAGGACAACGGCTCCGTGCGCGGCCCGAGCTCGAAGCGCGGCGGCGGCCGGATCGTTTTCGAAGATTGGCAAACCGTGGGTGGAGGCGACGGCTTCTACAACGTCGTCGACCTGGTCACCAACCGTTACCTGTACAACGAATCCCAGTTCGGGTCCATCAGCCGGACCGATCTCTACACGGGGGAATCAAAAAGCATCACCCACCGCGACAACACCCTCCGTCGCAACTGGTCTTCCCCCATCCTCGTTTCTCCCCACGATCCCAACGTGATCTACCACGCCGCGAACAAGGTGCTGAAATCAACAACCCGCGGGGACACGTGGGAGGTTATCAGCCCGGACCTCACGACCAACGATCCGGTTAAACTCATCACCGGCAAAGGAGGCGACGGCAACATCGAGTACTGCACCATCACGGCGTTTGACGAGTCATCCATCGCCAGGGGACTGCTCTGGGTGGGAACGGACGACGGCAATGTGTGGGTCACGAAGGACGACGGCGCCAACTGGACGAAACTGAACGACAACATCAGGGGAAACCCGGGATTCTGGGTGAGCCACGTGGTGGCTTCCAGACACCAGGCGGGAACCGCCTTCCTCACCTATACCGGAATGCGTCACGACGACTTTCGCCCCTTCATTTACAAGACGACCGATTTCGGGCAGACCTGGAGCTCGATCACGGGCAACCTGCCCAACAAGGCCGTCAACGTCGTCATCGAAGACCCGAGGAATCCGAACCTGCTGTTCGCCGGCGTTGACTTCGGGCTTTTCGCCACTATCGACGGCGGCGCGACCTGGACCGAAATGAAGGGCCTTCCGACGCAGCCGGTGTACGATCTTGAAATCCATCCGAGGGAGAATGACCTGATCGTGGCGACCCACGGCCGCGGATTCTTCATCACGGACATCACGCCGCTGCAGGAACTCGATGCGCAGGTGCTGGGACAGGACTTTTACCTGTTTGACGTCGAGCCCAAGGTGAAGTGGATCACCCGGCGTGCGCCGGTGTCGGCGTCGATCAACTTCAATGCACCCAGCGAACCGAACGGCATGGTCATCAACTACTACCAGAGGGCCCCGCTCTCCCCGGGAGAAGTAACGATCCAGATTCTCCAGGGCGCGCGCGTTCTGGCGGAAACCAAAGGCCCGAATGCCGCCGGGCTGAACCAGGTGCTCTGGAACATGAGGATCACACCGACGCTGCTCGTGCAGCCTCCGGCCGGCGGCAGAGGCGGCAGAGGCGGCGGCACGGGAGGCGGCATGGGCGGCGGCCGGGGCGGCGGAGCCGCCGCGGCGATGCCAAGCTTCGGGGGATCGATCGCCGCGAATCCCGGAGAATATACCGTTGTCGTGCGCGCGGCAGGCAGGACGCTGGTCAAGAAGACCAGAATCCTCGAGGACGCCTGGTTCGACAGGATGTTCTGATGTTGTCTGGGTGATGGAAAGACCGGTTCGCATGGATGTGTTGGCCAAATTGAACCCGCAGCAGCGCATCGCTGTCGAGCACGGGAAAGGACCCGCTCTCGTGCTGGCCGGCGCCGGAAGCGGCAAAACCCGGGTGATTGCCCACCGCATCGCCCACCTGATCCACAACCAGGCTGCGCGGCCCGAGAACATCCTTGCGGTAACCTTCACCAACAAAGCGGCGCAGGAAATGCGCGACCGCCTACATTCCCTGCTGGGCGCCTCTCGGGCCGCAGAACCGCTGATCACGACTTTCCATTCCTTCTGCGTGCGGGTGCTGCGGCGCGAAATCCAGCAGATCGGGTACAGGCGCGACTTCTCGATCTACGACACGGACGACCAGAAGCGCCTGGTGAAGCAGATCCTGGAGGAGGAGCACCGGAGCGGGAACGACCTCCAGCCCCGAGAAATCCTAAGCCGCATCAGCTACGCCAAGAACCACAAAGTCCCGGTTGCCGCGTTTTCCCGCACCTACCCTTCCCCCTCCGCCTTGGACCTCGAACATCTGTACGGCATGTATGAGGACCGCCTGCGCAAGTCGAATGCCCTCGATTTCGACGACCTGCTCCTGAAAACCGCCGAAGTCCTGGAACGATCCCCGCAGGTCCGCAACAACTACAGCGAACGGTACCGCTACATCCTGGTGGACGAGTATCAGGACACAAACCGGATCCAGTACGATCTCCTGCACCTGCTCGCCGCGAGACACGACAATGTGTTTGTGGTCGGGGACGAGGATCAGTCGATCTACAGGTTCCGCGGCGCCGATATCCGGAACATTCTGAATTTCGAGAGGGATTTTCCGGGCGCCAAGATCATCCGGCTGGAGCAGAATTATCGATCCACGCAGACCATCCTGGACATCGCCGGCGCCGTGGTCGGAAACAACCGGGAGCGCAAAGGGAAGGTGCTCTGGACGGAAAACGCCAGAGGCGATATCGCGACCTGCCGGCAGTGCTCATCCCCCCGCGCGGAAGCCGAGTGGGTCGCCTGGGAAATCCAGGAATCGTTGCAAGACGATCCGGATTGCCGTATCGCCGTCCTCTATCGGATCAATGCGCTTTCGCGCAATTTCGAAGAGGTGCTGATGGAGCGCAGTGTCCCCTATGTTGTGGTGGGGAGCATCAGTTTTTTCAGCAGGATGGAAGTCAAGGACATGCTCGCCTACCTCCGGGTCGTTTTCAACCCGGAGGATGACGTGGCGTTGCTCAGGATCATCAACACGCCGCCGCGCGGTATCGGCGGCACGACAGTCGAGCAGCTGCAGCAGGTTGCGGCCGAGGAGGGAGTGCCGGTATCGCAGGCGTTGCGCCAACTCAGTCGGAATCCTCAACGGGCAGGCCGTGGACACCGCGCCCTTACGCGATTTCAGGAAATGCTGGACGCCTGGATCACAAAGGCAGAGACATCCTCTCCCAAAGACCTGTTGGAGGACATCCTGGCACAGACAGCGTATCGGAAAATGCTCGAGAAGCGGGAAACCGAACAGGAAGCGCAGGACCGGCTTGCGAATATCGAAGAACTGATGCGCGCCGCGTTTGAATCCGAATCGCGCGGGGAGACGGTGTACGAGTTCCTGGATCGCGCTTCGCTCTCATCCGAACTCGACCATTTCGACCCGGACGCGCGCGTCGCCCTTCTGACGGCGCACAGCTCCAAGGGCCTGGAATTCGACGTCGTTTTCCTGGCAGGCATGGAGGAGGGCCTCTTCCCCCACGCGCAGTCGAGGGACTCCATCGCCGACCTGGAGGAAGAACGGCGTCTCTGCTATGTGGGCATGACCAGGGCCCGGCGCAAACTGTATCTGACGTGGACCCCGTTCCGCCGCAATTATGGGCCGGATGCCGGCACACCTTGCCGGCCGTCCCGGTTCCTGGACGAGATGCCGGAGGAACTGGTGGAGGGCCTCGAGACCGGGCCCGGGTACATTTCCGAGGATGAAGAATCCCGGCAGACCTGGGAGGAAGAGGGGGAACCCGGAGTCCGCATCAAACGCCTGCAGCGAGGCAGCGCCGAAGCCCCGCGTTCCCTGGCCGAACTTCGCGCATACGTGGAAAGGCAGAATACCGCAAAAGCACGATCGGGCGGTTCCGGCCCCGCCGGGCTCAAGTCCGGCATGCGTGTTCGCCATGACCAGTTCGGAGAAGGGATCATTCTGAGCCGCGAGCGTATGGGAAATGAGGTAAAGCTGATCGTCACGTTCAGCCGCGCCGGCAGGAAGACTCTCATCGAACGATACGCCAGGCTGAAGCCGTTGTGACCAGTTCTATTCGGGGGACATCCAAATGGAGGGGAGGGCAGCAGAGTACCGTGTGGAAGCCATCCTGAGGGACGGCCGGTCGATTTACCTGCGCGCTCTCCGGAGCGACGATCAGGACCTTTTACTCCAGCTTTTCAGTCAGTTGAGCAGCAGGTCGGTATACTTCCGGTTTTTCCGTTTCAAGAAGTGGCTGAGCGAAAAAGAACTGTCCCGTTTGACCGACCTGGATTTAGCCAGGGAGGCGGCTCTGATTGCGGCATTCCGCGACGTGGAGGCGGAACACATTATCGGCCTGGGACGTTATGGCGCGCTCGAGGATCGCGAAAGGCCGGGCCGGGCCGAGGTGGCGTTGGCGGTCGCCGACGCATTTCAGGAGAAGGGGGTTGGCACGCTGTTGTTGGAACATCTCTCGGCGATCGCCCGGCGCAACGGCATCACCGAGTTCGCAGCCGATGTCCTGGAGGAAAACGGGCAGATGATGGAAGTGTTCTCCCGTATCGGCTTCCGAATGGAGCAATCCCGGGGCTCGGGCGTGGTCCATTTCTCGTTTCCCACCGAGAACACGCCTGAATTTGCGGCAGCGCAGGCCCGGAGGGAGAGGCTGTCCACGGCTGCGAGCATCCGTCCCATCCTCAATCCCCGATGCATAGCCGTCGTGGGCGCATCCCGAAAGCACGGGACCATCGGCGCGGCGCTCGTATCCAGTCTGAAGCGATGCGGCTACCGGGGGACATTGTATCCGGTCAATCCCGTGGCCGCCGAAATCGAGGGAATCCCGGCCTTTCCGAGCGTGAGCGCCATCAAAGCCCCGGTGGATATGGCGCTGATCGCCGTGCCGGCGGCATCCGTGGAAGCATCCGTCGCCGAGTGCGCCCGTGCCGGCGTGCGCAGCGTGGTTGTGATCACCTCGGGCTTGGGGGAAGTGTCCCCCGAGGGCAGGGAAACCGAGAGGAGGCTCAGGGTGCTGGTGCGCTCTTCCGGGATGCGCATGGTCGGCCCGAACTGCATGGGGGTGATCAACACCGCGGCGGATGTCTCGATGAACGCCAACTTCGCGCCCGTGTGGCCGCCCCCCGGCAGTATCGGCCTGCTCTCGCAAAGCGGGGCGCTCGGTTATGCCATTCTGGACCAGGCACCGGAATTGAACATCGGCGTCTCCACCTTCGTGTCCGTGGGCAACAAGGCAGATGTCTCTGTCAACGACCTGCTCTGTTATTGGGCCGAGGACCCGCATACGAACGTGATCATGCTCTACCTGGAGAGTTTCGACCAGGCAGGCAAATTCGCGCGCCTGGCGCCGGAAATCTGCCGGCGCAAGCCCATCGTCGCCGTCAAGTCCGGCCGCTCGGAGGCCGGCCGGCGCGCTGCGAGCAGTCATTCGGCCGCACTCGCCAGTTCCGACAGAGCGATCGAGACTCTCTTCGAGCAGACGGGGATCATCCGCGCTCACTCGGCGGAACAGCTGCTCGACATCACACGTCTGCTGGCATGCCAGCCGCTCCCCCGCGGCCGGCGCGTGGGCGCCATCACCAACGGGGGCGGTCCGGGGATCCTGCTCGCCGATGCCTGCGAAGCCCAGGGCCTGCTCCTTCCGGAATACGCGCAGGGGACCAAAGACAGGCTGCGCGGCATCCTCCCGATGCAGGCAGGACTGGCAAATCCTATCGACATGATCGCCTCGGCGACACCCGAGCAATACTCGCGTGCGGTGGAGATCGCCGCCGCCGATCCCGGCATCGATGCGCTGATCCTCGTCTACCTCCCGCCACAGCTGCATCCCCCGGCCGACATGATCCGGGCGCTTAAGGCGGCCGTCGAACGTGTGCCGTTGGAAATGCCCGTGCTCGCCGTGTTCATGTCCGGCCGCGATGTGCCGCCGCTGGTGTGCGAAGAGCCGCGCGGGCGGATCCCGGCGTACAACTTCCCCGATAACGCAGCGGTGGCGCTCGCAGCGGCGCACCGCTACGCCTCCTGGCTCAAACGGCCCGCAGGCACCGTTCTGGCCCTCGACGAGCAGGCGAAGCGGGTCATCCGCGCGGCGGTGGACTGCGTCCTCGCGGAAACTCGCGGGCCGGTCTGGCTTCAGCCCCGGCACCTCGCCGTAATTCTGAGCGCGGCAGGCATCCCCTTCGCCGCCGCGGAAGAAACGAGCCTGGAAGAGGCGCCGGCGGCCGCCGAGCGCCTCGGATACCCCCTGGTAGCCAAAGTCCAGGCTGAAGGCGTTGTTCACAAGAGTGACGTCGGCGGCGTGCTGCCCGGCCTTCAGTCGAAAAACGACGTCGAAGCGGCGGCCGTAACCCTGAGAGAACGCATGGAGGCAATCGGCGTCGACCTGAAGCATATCCTGCTGCAGCGCGAGATCCGCAACGGCATCGAGGCGCTCGTCGGCGTCTCGGCAGATCCGGTATTCGGGCCGATGCTCGTGTGCGGGCTCGGCGGCGTGCTCGTCGAGGTGATCAAAGATACATCGTTCCGGCTCCCGCCCGTCAGCGACACCGACGCGGAAGAGATGATTGCCAGGCTGCGCACCGGCACGCTTCTCAACGGGTATCGCGGCGCCCCGGCCGGCGACCGAAACGCCCTCATCGATGTGATCCGGAGAGTCTCTGCCCTCACGGAGCTCATTCCCGAGCTGCAGGAGCTCGACCTCAATCCCGTCAAGGTGCTGGAGACCGGCAGCGGGGTTGTCGTCGTGGATGCCCGCATGAGGATCTCGCCCCCCGGGCCTTGACCGGTTCTTGTCCCGGAAACCCATGACTGCTGCAACGGGTCCTTGACCCGGACTTGGACTTCGGCCTCGACTTCGACTTGAACCCCCCTGTTCGTGCGGGCTCCATTACACGCGTCCTCAAAAAGCAAGCTTCCAAAACTGCCAATTCCAGGCCCAGGTCCAAGTCAAGGCCGAGGGCGGATCATCTGTGAGCTGCTCGGCAGAAACCAACCGGGTACACCGCCCCTGTTTTGATTTGCCTTGGGGACGCCGGCCCCCGATTCAAATACCTTGTTGCTTCTTGGCCGATCTATCGCTATTTTGTGCTGAACTCATCCGCCGTGAATCGCCTGAATCGAGGCGCGCGGCGAGTCGATTGTGGAGAGGAAACGGAGCCATGCCCAGTCTTTTCCGTCGCAAGTCCGTGGACCTGATCATGCGCGATGCGGAAGCAGGCGACGAAGCACGTCTCAAGCGCTCGCTCGGCCCGGTAGACCTCATCTCCCTGGGTATCGGGGCGGTGATCGGCACGGGGATTTTCGCCGTGATCGGGACGGCGGCCGCGGGCGGCCCCGACCATCTGGGAGCCGGGCCTGCCGTGTCTCTTTCCTTCCTGATCACGGCGGTCGCCTGCACGTTCTGCGCGCTGTGCTATGCCGAGTTTGCCGCTCTCGTCCCCATCGCCGGAAGCGCCTACACCTATTCGTACGCAACGCTCGGCGAGTTTGTCGCCTGGATCATCGGTTGGGACCTGATCATCGAGTACGCGGTTGGGAACGTGGCCGTGGCAATCGCATGGGCGGCGTACTTCCACCAGTTATTTGAGGGGATGGGCGTTCACATTCCCGCCTGGCTCGCTGTCGACTACCGCTCCGCCCATCAGGCTGCAGATGCCGTGGCGGCGGCGGGCGGCGCGGTCTCTCCCGCCAATGCCCTCGCCTTCGAGGCCTGGACGAATCACCCAACGATTCTGGGCATTCCGCTGATCCTGAATTTTCTTTCCGCCCTGATCGTTGCGGCGGTGACCTACCTCCTGGTCATCGGCATTAAGGAATCCGCCCGCGCCAACAACGTAATGGTCGCGATCAAAATCGTCATCCTCCTGTTCTTCATCGGTATCGGATCCCTGTATGTGAAACCCGGGAACTGGTCCCCGTTCATGCCCAACGGTTTCGTGGGGGTTTGGACCGGCGCCAGCCTGATCTTTTTCGCGTTCATCGGATTCGATGCGATCTCCACGGCCGCCGAGGAGTGCAAGAATCCGGGGCGGGACATGCCGATCGGCATCATCGGGTCGCTGGTCTTCTGCACAATAATCTACATCGCCACGGCGTTCGTACTCACCGGCGTCCAGCCGTGGGACCAGCTGGGCGTCGCGGATCCGCTCGCAGCCGTCCTGGCGCATGTCGGGCAGAACTGGGCTGCCGGGATCGTGGCGCTGGGCGCGGTGGTTTCCATGACGGCGGTGCTGCTCGTGTTCCAGCTGGGCCAACCCAGGATTTTCTTCTCGATGTCCCGCGACGGGCTGCTTCCCAAGTATTTCGCCAGGGTCCATCCGAAGTATCGGACCCCGCACGTGACGACGATCTGGACGGGAGTCGTGGTTGCGGCAGTTTCCGCGGTGGCGAACATCAACGAGATCGTGGAGCTCACCAACATCGGGACCCTCTTCGCCTTCGTGCTGGTCTGCGTCGGGATTATCGTCCTGCGCCGCACCGATCCCGAAAAACCGAGAGTGTTCCGTACCCCCCTGGTGCCCCTGGTGCCCCTACTGGGGATGGCAATGTGCATCTATCTCATGCTCGGGCTGCCGGCGGTGACCTGGTTCCGCTTCGGCATATGGCTCGCCGTCGGGCTGGTTCTCTACTTTGCCTACGGATTCCGCCACAGCAGGCTGCGCAAAAATGCCCGCTCGTAAGAGTGGTGGCAGGCTATTGTGCCTCCTTTTGCGCAGGAGCTCAGAGTATTCCTCGGCAACGGGGATACGGCAGCCTGTCGCCATTCTGCTTTTCAAAGCCTCGTTTGAGGTTCCTGTGCACTCAGACGGTATGGTGCGCAACCGGCCTGCGCCCGCATCTCAGTGGCCTTTCCTGGTCCTTCCCGAGGGCTTCGACTGCTTTCTCCGCGGACTTTCCCCCACGAGGCCGCGCAGTGTGCGCAGGTTCATCAGGTCATGCTGCAGGTCGTCTCCTTTGGGTGTTTCCAGTATTTTGGGAACCGCACTAAAGCGGCGGTCGTTGACCAGACAACGGAAGGCTTCCAGCCCGATCTGACCTTGGCCGATGTGCATGTGGCGGTCTACGCGGCTGCCGAGGGGTTTCAGGCAATCGTTGAGGTGGAAGGCATGGATTTTTTCGCAGCCGATCAACCGGTCGAATTGTCGCAGGGTGTCTCGATACCCGGCTTCCGACCCGATGTCGTATCCCGCGGCAAACATATGGCAGGTGTCGAGGCAGCAACCGACCCGCCCGCTGTCGCGCACTCGCTCCAGAATGTCCTCCAGCTGTTCGAACCTGTGGCCGAGAGTCGTTCCCTGTCCCGCGGTCGTCTCGATCAGGATCATGACCGGGGGAGGGACCTGATCGAGCGCCTGGTTAATCCCCCTGGCCACGGCCTCGATGCCGGCTTTCTCTCCCGCCCCGCGATGAGCCCCGGGATGCAGAATTACAGCAGGAACGCCGAGAAAGTTGGCGCGCTCCAGTTCCTCGACGAACGCCGCCAGTGACCTTCTGTGGAGCGTGGCCTCCGGCGACGCCAGATTGATCAAATAGCTGCTGTGGGCCAGGACCGGCGCGATGCCGCTTCGCCTCTGCGCTTCGGCATAGGACCCGGCATCCTGATCCGTCAGCGCTTTCGCGCGCCACTGATTGCTGTTCTTGAGAAAAATCTGCAGTGTGCGGCAGCCGGCTTGCAGACCGCGGGCAAACGCCTGATGGATGCCGCCCGCAATCGACATGTGCGCGCCGACAAGAAGTTCCCCTTTCATGCAATCCTCCCCGTTTATGATATCATTGGAACCTAATAGCTCATTCAGGGGCGCCATGCGCGAACACAGCATACTGTTGCTCGGGGTGAAAGACCCGTCTCTCGCGCTGAGTCATTTCGGCGGAGCCGGGCACCGTGTCGCCCATGCCCCCGCAGCGCCCTCCGCGTGGGACGGCGCGGGCGTTCCGGATTTCGACATCGTCTACCTCCAGCCCGCCGAGGACGCCCGGGCCATCGAGGAACTCAGGCACGCCCTGGGTCGCCGGCCCGATCTGCGCATTGTGCTGGTTTGCTCCCGGCCCTCCGCCCCCATGGTACTCGACGCATGGAGATCGGGAGCCGCCGACATCCTGTTTCAGCCCCTGACTCCGGAATCCCTGAATGAAAGCCTGCAGCGGGCGGAACGTCACACTCCGGGCAGACACGACTTCGAGGAAACCGAAAAGCAGGCGCGATTCCGTTGTCCGGACGAAACAGGGAAGGACCGGTGGATTACCATCACCCCCCCCAGGTTCACGATCGGTCGCAGCTCGGTCAACAGCCTGGTCCTGGCGGCAAACAGGAACGTGTCGCGTTCCCACGCCGAGGTTCTGGTGGAGAATGGGAACTATACGCTCCGCGACCTCGGCAGCAGGCACGGCACTTTTTTGAACGGCGTGCAGGTAGCAGAGGCCGTCCTTCACCATGGGGATCGAATCCGCCTGGGTGGGCTTCAAGGGGAAAGCCTGACATTTCACCAAGGCGATTTGCTTCAGTCCCTTCTCTCCATATCCGGATCGGGAGAGGATTCCGGATTGTCGGTGCATGGCTTTCGCCAAATGGGGATGCTTCTGTCTGCCTTCAACGCCCTGAGCTCAATCCCTCTACTGGACGACCTCCTGAACCTTGTGGTGGACACCGCCATCGAAATGACCGGCGCCGATCGCGGGCTGATCATGCTGAAAGAGGCGGATGGAAATCTTCACTTTCGATCGGTAAGGGATGCGAACGGGCAGTCCCTCGACGGGGCTCCGCTGCAGTTCAGCCACCGTGTTCCCGAGGAGGTGTTTCAAACCGGCAGGAGGATCGTAATCAGAGACCTGGATGTGAGTGACATCGCCGAAGACCACAACTCCACCCGCAGACTGGGAGTAAGAAGCATTTGCTGCGTGCCTCTGCGTTACCTCCCGTTCCGTGATTCCAGCGCCGTCTCAGTGATCGGCGCGATCGAAAACATCGGCGTTCTGTATCTGGACAGCACTAACATCGGGGGAGGATTGTCTCCGGGCCAGATCGATGCGCTGGACACACTCGCCAGCGAAGCAGCCATGGCCATTTACAACGCCCGCCTCTACAAGGAATCGCAGGCAAAACGCAAGCTGGACGAGGAACTCGCGATTGCGCGCGAAATCCAGCAGTCACTGCTTCCGAGCGCCGATAAGACCCTTGCCTTCGTAACCGGCTGCAGCGTGAACATCCCCTGCCGGGAAGTCGGGGGAGACTATTCAGACTACTTCGACATGGAAGGAGGGAAGCTGGGCTTCGCGATCGGTGATGTTTCCGGAAAGGGAATGCCCGCAGCGCTGCTGGCAGCGATGCTCCAGGGGATTTTCTGCGCTCAAACCCTGCTGAATCTCCCGCTCCCCAGCATGATTGCCAACGTGAATTGCAGCCTGGCCCGACGCAGCACCGGAAGCCGCTTCGTAACCTTCTTTTTCGGCATCCTCGATCCGGAAGGAAACCTCACCTACACCAACGCCGGCCACAACCCGCCCCTCCTGTTCCGCGCGGACGGATCCCTCCATGAGTTGACCAGAGGGGGCATGGTCCTGGGGCTATTCCCTCAAGCGCAATACGAGTCGGACACTGTCCACTTGGATCCCGGGGATCATCTTGTCCTGTTCACCGACGGCCTGCTGGAAGCTCTGAATCCAGCGGGCGAGGAATTCGGCGAGGTACGGCTCCACGAAGTCCTGCAAACCAACGCCGGAGCCTCTGCCGGAATCCTCCTTCGCCGGCTCCAGGAACAGGTCGCCTGCTTCTCCGCCGGGGCCCCGCAGCACGACGACATCACACTCATGGTCCTTGGTTACCGGGAACCCGGCCGGTAGAATTCGGAATGCGGAATGAATCGAAGGCGGAATTTGTCAAAGGGGGAATTCGCACTTCTTAAACCGATGCTCACATAGTTCCGCATTCCACAATCCACATTCATCCTATTCCGAATTCGTCAGATGACGGTTCCGGCGGGAATCGTAGCGCCTTTGGGCACCACGATGATTCCGTCCCGTATGTTGTAAATTTCTTCGTCTCTCTCCCGCAAATTGTGTGCATTGATGATGGATACGTTGTCGCCGATTCTCACATTCTTGTCGATGATAGCATTGATGATGGTGCAGTGGTTTCCGATCCCCAGGTGTGGCTTGCACTGATCTGCTGCCACCGCGAGGTCTTCCGTCGCCTCGAAATAATCCGCACCCATGATGATGGAGTTTTTGATCTTGGTCCCGGTCCCGATGCGGCTCCGGACTCCGACGATCGAGCGGGTAATGTCGGCGCCGTTGAGGATGCAGCCGTCTGCAACAGTGGATTGGTGGAAAGTACAATTGTTCAACTTCGAGCCGGGAAGATACCGTGGATGGGTGAAAAACGGCCTGCGGGCATCATAGAGGTTGAACCGCGGCTGGCTGGCCGTCAATGCCAGATTAGCCTCATAAAAGGATCGGATTGTGCCGATGTCCGTCCAGTACCCGTCGAAAACATGGGCCGAAACCTTACACTTCCCGACTGCCTCGGGCATCAGGTCTTTGCCGAAGTCGAGGGCGCCGGAACCGCTGAGCACCTGGACCAGGAAGTCCTTTTGAAACATATAGATTCCCATGTTTGCCAGGTACTCCCGGCCTTCCCCCGGCGCGCGGCGATCCAACTGCGGACAACGCAGGTCCGCCAGAGCCTCGGGTGGTGGTTTTTCGTGGAAGGCGGTTACCCGCCAGTCGTCGCTCACCTTCATGACGCCGAGTCCGGCGGTTTCCGCAGCCGCCACAGGCAAACCCGCCACCGCTATATCCGCACCGGAGTCCTTGTGAAATTGCAGGATTTCGCGAAAGTCCATCTGGTATATCTGGTCCCCGGACAGGATCAGGACATGGCTGACATTGTATGGAGCAAAATGCTTGATGCTCTGCCGGACCGCATCCGCGGTTCCTTGGAACCAGTGCGGATCGTCCGGTGTCTGTTCGGCAGCCAGAACGTCGACAAACCCTTCTCCGAAAATGTCGAATTTGTAGGTTTGGACTATATGCTTGTTGAGCGAGGCGGAGTTGAACTGGGTAAGGACAAAAATGCGATTGATGCCCGAATTCAGGCAATTGCTGACCGGGATATCTATGATCCGGTATTTCCCCGCCAGTGGGACGGCGGGCTTGCTGCGGTACTTGGTAAGAGGATAGAGCCGCTGGCCGCGGCCGCCGCCCAACACCAGAGCGAGCACGTCTTGCATGACTCCCCCCTATGGAATGGACCGATTATAACAGCTTCCCTCCTGCGCAGGATGAGAAGAGCGCAAGGATCCGGATGCGGAACCGTTTGGGAATTTGGATTTGGGTCCGGCAATCCAAAATCCCAAATCCCACCTGGACGTCCGCTGCGCGGATATGCTAGGGCACACGGCAGGCGTCGCTCAAGGCGCGGGATGCCGCTCTGAATACCGCCTCGAGGACCGGCAATCCTTCTCCGCCGTACAGCTGCTCGATGTGGAGATTGAGGCGCGCCTGGGAGACAAAGGCTGTCCAAAACACCTCCACAGCCGCGGGGTCCGCTGCCCCCGGGAGGGCGGGAGATGCGCGCACCCGATAGACGAGGAAGGACTGACCGGAAATATCGGCGACAGCACGCACCAGGGATTCCTCTGCCGGCGCAAAGGCGTGCCCTGACCGCGCGATTCCCTGCCGGTCTCCGAGCGCCTTGTCGAGCGCAAGACCCAGGCAGAAGGCAACATCTTCCAACAGGCTGCTCGAATACGTTTCGTTGCTGCGCGCGGCGACTTCCAGGTCGAAGGTTCCGTGGTGCGCGAACAGCGCCAGCATGTGATCGAGAAACGGAACTCCGGTTTGGATGGCCGCTTGCCCGCTGCCCGCTATGCGCAGCACGACTTTAACTTCCGTGTGCTCCGTGACGCGCGTGACGGTGGAAATCCGCTCGGTCATGAGTGCTCCTGAGACAGGATAGAGTCGAACTTCCCCTTCCTTATGCTCTCGGGTGGCGGTGTTCCGCACCAGGAGTCGCCGATCGTCGCCCCTGCCGGATCACAGGTGAAGTTTCCGGGCGGCCACAAACGAGAGTCCATGTTTCGTCAGTTCCCAGGCCGTCCGGTTCGTGGCGTCAAACTTGTCCAGGAAGTTCTGCTGCAGGTGCTCCCAATCTCCGGAGGATATGACTTCCTCCTTGTCGCGGAAATAATCCAGGATATCGGAAGGGTGTTTGCGGGTCTGCTCGATCTCAGGGTCCCCCCCTTCATGCTTGGCTGAGATGTTGGCGATGCTGCCGGCAACCCGGACCAGTTCCTCCCGGCGATTGTAAGGCTGCCGCACGATGCTCTTGTAGGTTTCCGTAATATGGTGCTCGAAGCGGACGATGTCCTCGAAGCCGAGCGCCTTGCGGAATTGCGCGGTGATTTCCATCGTCTCGTTGTTGATGGAGTTGCTCCAGTTGAATCCGATCAACGGCGTGCTGCCGTCATTGCGGGCGAAAAGGCGAGCTCCGATCAGTGTCCACAGGGCGGCATACGGATTGTCGTTGCCCATATATACAGAGATTTTGAACTCGATGTCGACCCCAAGCCGGTGCAGGAAATATCCCGCCAGGACCGTGCCTGCGTTGATGTTGAGTACCTGGCGCACACCATAGCGGGTGTAATAGTACAGGAATTCGTCAGCCCACTGCAGCACGTGGTCGTTCGGCTGGCCGACACCTCCAAAATAGCCGGTAATCGTCTCTGGGCCGCCGAGGTGGATGTTTGAGCCGTCGGTTCCTTTGGTATCCAGCGTTTCGACAAAGCTGGCCCCGATGATCTGCATGGCGGCGATGAAGGCGGGCAGATCGCCGTCCGCTTCCTGTTCCTTCATTTTGCGCACCCGGATGAATCGTCCGGGCATCAGCGAGCCCTCTGCAACGGCGCGCTCTGCGGCGGAAATCACATAGGGGAAATACTGCGCCGCGCTGATTTCGAGCGTAACAGCGAAATCGTCCTGGAACTGCACGCAGGAAGCCCGGTCCCCCAGCACCTTGCGGCGATAATCGGCCACCGAAATAAACGCCTTCCGGTCCCGCTGCGCTTCGAGCCATTGCAGCGCCTCGATGTACTCCGGCTTGGATTCGCGGACGCGCTGGAGAAGGGAATGCAGCTGCCCGGCCTGCTCCGCTTTCCGGTTAATCTCCTCGGGCGTGCCGTGGCGCGCCACCACCGCGAGCAGGTCCTGGATGACGCGGGTGTCCGGATTCAGCAGGATAGCATTGATCTCATCCAACCTGTGCTGCGGAATTTTAAGCATGCTCTGCATCGGCTCTGGCATGGGTTGTCTCCTTGGATATTTCGCCTCCGACATCTGATTGCAGGCGATACTCACCAGATGTCGAGCGTTGACTCGATCGGGCCCGATTCTATCATGTCGTCCGCCCTGTGTTTCCCTGAATTCGTTCGACAGTCCCCGGTTTCGGGTGGGTGCAATCGGAAGTGAGGCTCAACAAACAGGAATCTGTCAATTATCATTTGGCGGCTCGGCAGGTTGGCTCTGCGCTCGGGTACTTCACCCGCTCCGAACGCGATCAGGACCGCACGGGCCGAAGGTTTCCAGCGGCCAGATGACAAATGACCATTGACCACTGATACATCCTTTTGTCGTTGATCGTCGCGCGACCCAAATTTTGCGAGGATTGAGTCTCACTTCCGCTTGCACTCGTTTCGGGTGTGGAGCTTGACTTTCCCGGAATCGGGTGATATCAACGGCCCTTCCCGCCAGAACGGGGCATCTGCGCCGGCTCGACCGGAGCACGTCACGGCGGAGCGAGAGCCGGATTCACAACGGTTGGCTATTTGGAGGCACTATGAGCGAAAGAAAGAAGGCGACTTTGCCATCCCTTTTTAAGAAAGTCGCCGACGGACACCCGATCAGCATGCTTACTTGCTACGACTATCCGACCGCCGTGCTCCAGGAGCGGGCCGGCATCGACATCATCCTTGTCGGAGACAGCCTCGGAATGACCATACTCGGTTTCGATGGCACCCTGCCGGTGACCATGGAGGACATGATCCGGCATGCGCAGGCAGTGCGTCGCGGCGCCCCGAACGCCTGGCTGATCGGGGATATGCCCTATATGAGCTACCAGCCGAGCATCGAAACCGCTATCCGCAACGCCGGCCGCTTCATGGCCGAGGCTGGCTGCAACGCCGTCAAGCTGGAAGGGGGCATTGAGATGGCCGACCGCCTCGCGGCCCTCGTCCGATCGGGAATTCCCGCAATGGGGCACCTGGGTTTGACCCCCCAGAGCGCCAGCGCGCTTGGCGGATTCCGGGTTCAGGGGAAAGGCGCGCTGCAGGCGAAGAAGATCGTGGATGACGCCAAGGCGCTGGAAGAGGCAGGCGCGTACTCCATCCTCCTGGAAATGGTGCCCGACCGGGTGTGCAAGGTAATTACCGAGCGGGCCAAAAACTGTTTCATAATCAGCCTTGGTTCCGGACCATACGCCCACGGCCAGTTGTTGATCTACCACGACATGTTCGGGCTGTATCCCAACTTCAAGCCCAAAATGGCCAAGGTATACGCCGACGCCGGCAAGGTAATTCAGGACGGCCTGAACCAGTATGTCGCGGAAGTGACGGGGCGCACTTTCCCCCAGCCGGAAAACTGGTTCCAGATGCCGGATGAAGAGTGGACAAGGTTTTGCGAGCTCCTGGAAGAAAAACGGTGACAGGCGCCGCTTTTCCCCTAATGAAATAATCCAATCATAATCTCAATCGGAATCGCGGCGCCTGTCGCCGTGTTTCCGGACGGAGGATTCCAGAATGCCCTACGATGCAACAAAGATGGCCGACTGGGAGATTGCCCAGGCTGCAGAAAAAAACATGCCCTCTCCGGCGGCATGGAGAGAAAGGCTGGGGCTGCAGGAAGACGAGATTCTGCCTATGGGCAGAGTCTGCAAGCTCAATTTCCTCAAGATCATCGACCGCCTCAAGAACCGTCCCGACGGCAAGTTCATCGAAGTAACGGCGATTACACCGACCCCCCTGGGAGAGGGGAAAACCACAACGTCCATGGGCCTGCTGGAGGGCCTGGGGAAACTGGGTAAGAACGTCGGGGGCTGCATTCGCCAGCCGTCCGGCGGTCCGACCATGAACATCAAGGGGACAGCAGCCGGCGGCGGCAACGCACTGCTGATCCCGATGACCGAGTTTTCGCTGGGTTTGACAGGTGACCTCAACGACATCCAGAACGCCCATAACCTGGCGATGGTAGCCCTGACCGCCCGCATGCAGCATGAAAGGAATTACAGCGACGAGAAACTGCAGAAGCTGTCCAAAATGCGGCGCCTGGACATCGACCCGACACGCGTGGAATTCACCTGGGTCATGGATTTTTGTGCGCAGGCGCTGCGCAACATGATCATCGGCATTGGCGGCAGCAACGACGGCTACATGATGAGGTCCCAGTTCAACATCATCCCCAGCTCGGAACTGATGGCGATCCTCGCAATCGTGCGCGATCTGGCTGATCTGCGGGAACGACTGGGCAACATCACCCTGGCATTCGACAAGTACGGGAAGCCGGTCACAACGTCCGATCTCGAAGTGGCAGGCGCCATGTGCGCATGGATGCGCAACACGATTAACCCGACACTCTGCTGCACCGCCGAGTACCAGCCCTGCATGGTGCACGCCGGCCCGTTCGCAAATATTGCCGTGGGACAGTCCTCCATCATCGGCGACCGTGTCGGACTCAAGCTCTTCGATTATCACGTCACCGAGAGCGGGTTCGGCGCCGACATCGGCTTCGAGAAGTTCTGGAACGTCAAGTGCCGCTATGCCGGCATGGTTCCCAGCACCTCGGTGCTCACGGCCACCGTCCGGGCACTCAAGATGCACGGCAACGGTCCCACGGTCGTGCCCGGCGTTCCACTGCCGGTGGAATACACCAGGGAGAACCTCGCGCTGCTCGAAAACGGGATCCCGAACATGGTCCATCACATCGGCATCATCCGGAAGGCAGGGATCAATCCCGTGGTCTGCATAAATAGCTTTGCGACCGACACGAAGGACGAGATCGCCCTGATCCGCAAGGCTGCCGAGGCGGCAGGAGCGCGGTGCGCGGTGTCCGAACAGTGGGCCAGAGGAGGCGAAGGAAGCGTGGAGTTGGCCGAAGCCGTGATCGAGGCCTGCAACGACAAGACTGATTTCCACTACCTCTACCCTCTGGAAAAGAAGCTGAGGGAACGCGTTGAAATCATCGCGCGGGAGGTCTATGGTGCCGATGGAGTCTCCTGGACGCCCGAAGCCGCCGCGAAAGCAAAGATGCTGGAAGCCGACCCCAAATACGCCGACTACGCGACACTCATGGTCAAGACACACCTGAGTCTCACCCATGATCCGGCGCTGAAGGGAGTTCCCAAGGGATGGGTTGTCCCGATCCGCGACGTGCTGATCTTCTCAGGAGCGAAGTTCCTCTGCCCGCTCGCGGGGAGCATCAGCCTGATGCCCGGGACCGGTTCGAATCCCGGTTTCCGCCGTGTGGATGTGGACGTCGCCACCGGTGATGTAAAGGGTCTTTTCTGACCTGCTGCGGAACCAGGAATATCGTTGCAGCCATCGATCAGATTATTAGCCCTGGATCGTGGCCGCGAAATACATTTACGCCTGGTGAAGTCAGGATCGATCGCATTTTCACCACAGAGACCACTGAGATCACGGAGGGGGAATGCCGCGATTCATGCCCGGGGGCCAACGCTCCGCGTTGCGCGATTCACGTCCGGGAGCGGCGGGAAAGCCGCTCCCATTATCGGTTCCATGCGAGGGTTTGATGGCTTTCCCGCCGCTCCCGGACGTGAATCGCGGCCGAAGGCGCCCCCGGGCAAACCTGGGATATCTCTGTGATCTCAGTGCTCTCTGTGGTTCGTTTTTGTTTTTTCTAACTCAATTCGGCCCGAAACCCTGTCGGGACTTATGATGCTGTGCATATAATATTCGGAATTCCATAGAAGCAACCGCGAGGTGCGGGGACATCCTTCCCGGCATTTCGCGGTTGCCGTGACTCATCAGAAAGGCGGTTGACCGTGCTGATCATCGGAGAAAGGATCAATGCCACCCGGAAGCGGATCGGTGAAGCAGTGACCAAGAGGGACGCGGAGCTTATCAAGGAGGAAGCGCGCAAGCAGGTGGTAGCCGGCGCGCACATGCTCGACGTCAACGGCGGGATCGCCGGACAAGAGATCGAAAATTTGACATGGCTGGTGCAGACCGTGCAGGAAGTGGTGGAAGTGCCCCTCTGCCTCGACAGCGCGGATCCCGAGGCGTTGCGCCGGGCGCTTCCCCTGTGCCGGCAAACACCGATGATCAATTCCATTCCCGATGAACCCGAACGCTTCAACGCCGTGCTCCCTCTGATCAAGGAACACAAGGCCAAGGTGATCGCTCTTTGCCTCTCTTCAGCAGCGCCGCCCAAGGGGCTGGAAGATCGCGTGGCAACCGCATCGCGGCTGGTCGAGAGGCTTCTATCCGAGGGGATTCCGCCGGGGAACATTTACGTGGATCCTTGCGTTTTCCCCGTCAGCACCGGGTCCGAGCACGGTCCCGCGGTACTCGGCGCAATCGGCCGCATCCGGCAAAAATTCCCGGAGGTGCACACAAGCTGCGGAGTCAGCAATGTGTCCTACGGGCTGCCCGTGCGCCGGCTGCTGAACGAGGTCTTCCTGCTCATGCTCCTCGGACACGGGATGGACGCGGCGATCATCGACCCCTGCGATCCCGGATTAATGGCCCGGATCGCGGCCGCGGAGGCTCTCGGCGGACAGGACCTGTTCTGCAAGTCGTATCTGCGCGCCTATCGCGATGGAAAGCTGGAGCCTCCTTACTCACAATAACCCCCGGGCCCGGGCACGCCGCCGCTGCCCGTGCCGCGAGTCGTACCTATGCAGGGAAAACAGCCGACACTCATGATCGCCTGTGCGGTGCTCCGCGATGTCCTGAACCGGCGAGAAGACACGGACCTCTCCATCGCATTCATGGATTACGGGCTGCACCTGACGCCCAAAAAGATGCGGGCCGAGATCCAGTCTCGTATCGATGTCCTGGAAACGCCGCACAGGATCCTGATCGGATTCGGGCTGTGCGGCAACGGTTTGGCCGGACTGAACGCAAGGGAGCATACGCTCATCATCCCAAGAGTAGATGATTGTATCTCGCTGTTCCTCGGCTCGCGCGAAGCCTATCTTCGGGCATTTCAAGCCGAACCGGGCACATATTATCTCACGCCGGGGTGGCTGGAATGTGGCGGGGAACCGCGGACCGAGTACCTCAAATGCCGCGGGAAGTTCGGCCCGGATAAGGCCGATTTTGTCGCCGACTCGATGTACCGGCGCTACCGGAAAGTCTGCTTCATCGCGCTCACAGCCGACGACCTCAACCGGCACCGCCCCGCGGCCCTTCAGGTCGCCGCCTTCTGCCGGCAGCGCTGGGGCTGGCAATATGAGGAACGCATCGGCTCGGACGCTCTCATCCGGCGGCTGCTTGATTTCGCCCGTGCGGACGGCGTTGGGGTGCCGCCGCAGGACGCGGGGGAGTTACTGATTATCGGGCCGGGAGGCGAAGTGCAAATGGAGCACTTCATGGCAAAATAACCAGCGTATCGACAAACAATGCACGGCGCGCTTCAGTGATGCTGCCGCGCATCGAGGGAAGCAAACCACAATTGGAATCGTTCGTTTCACCGGGAGGAAACAGGCATATGCTCTACCTATACAACCAGGCAACGGAAATGACGCCGATGGAGCGGATGAAGGCTGCGCTCGGCGGGCAGAAGGCCGACAGAGTGCCCGTCCACATGTATCCTCGCTGGGCGCCCCTCGAATACCTGGGATTGAACTTTCTGCAATCCTGGGATGTCCCGGACCTGTACGTGAAGGCGCAGATCGTGGGTCAGGAGAGGTTCCAGTACGACTGCATCATCGACTACGACATGATGGGCCCTGTGGAAGAGGCTCTCGGGACGGTGCTGAAATATCCTGAAAACGACGTCCCGATGGTGAAGGAACCCGCCATCAAATCCAAGGAGGACATGGCGAAAATCAACTGGAATGTCGACCCGCGCAAAGACGGCAACATGCCCAAGGTCCTCTATGTGATCCGCAGGCTCAAGGAGGAGCTGATCAAGAGGGGAGGCGGCACCCAGCATGTCCCGATCATGACGTGGGGGAGCTGTCCCTCCCGAACTGTCGGCTGCCTTCTGGGTTTTCAAAAATGGTTCATGATCGTCGTGCGGGATCCGGAGTGGGCGCAGGAGCTCATGGAGCGCGCGCTCAACCCCTGGCTGGAGATGGTAAAGGCCGAAGTGGAGGCCGGCGCCGACATGGTCTGGGTCAACGATCCGGTTTCTTCGGCAGACTGCATATCGCGAGACGCCTATGAAAAACTGACGCAACCCATGGAGCGGAGGTTCATTGAGGCCATCCGGAAGGAAACGGGAGTGCCGGTCATCTTCCACCCCTGCGGGAACTGGCACGATCGTCTGGATCTCGTGGCGCAGAACCAGGCCGACGGCTATTTCCTGGGGCCGATGGATATCCGGTTCTGTGTGGAAAAGATCACCGAACAGGTCAGGTCCGGAAAGTCATGCGCGAAAGCGATCAGCGGCAACGTCGGGGCCACGTCCGTCTGCACAGCCGACAGGAAGACTCCGTCCCCTTTCGCCACCACCCTGGCCGAAGGCACGCCGGACCAGATCGAAGCCGAGTGCCGGGAGGTCATTCAGGCGGTCGAAGGCGGCGGCCTGCGCAGCATCCTCGGCCCGAACTGCTGGACGCCCCAAGGCGTGCCGTTCGTCAACATCGACACAATGGTGTATGCCGCAAGAAAGCACGGACGATTGATTTAGTGCCATTGTAACTGTCTGGCCGGCTCGGAACAGTCAAGGGTCTGCAAATAAGGTCACGAATTCTCACGAAGAATCATCTCCCTTGATGCGAGCCATGCCATGCGGCTCTCGTGAAAATTCGCGGAATTCGCGGCAGTTTTTTTCGGGCTGGCTAAACAATACCGTGCCATAAAGGGCTCGGGGGCGATGAAGATCCTGATGGAAGAACGCAAACGCGAGCGGGAGCTGCGGCCATGACGAGACCGGCGCGCGTTTTCGACAGTTGGGCCTTGATGGCTTTTCTCGAGAACGAACCCTCGGCGGACAGGGTGGATCAGCTCATTGCCGAGGCACAGGAAAGTGACTCGAAACTGCTGATTACAACGGTCAACCTGGGTGAAATTTGGCACAGTACGGCCCGCGCAAGATCGGAAACCGTCGCCGACGAAAAGATGATCGAGATCAGCAGCCTCGGCTTTGAAACAGTGGATGCCGATTGGGAGTTGACCCGGCGGGCAGCCGCCTTCAAGGCAAAATACCGGCTTGCGTATGCAGACTGCTTTGCTGCCGCCCTGGCGAAACTCCGAAAGCTGCCGCTGGTGACAGGCGATCCGGAGTTCAAGCAGCTAAAAAAGGAAGTGGAAATCGATTGGATCGGGGATTAGTCCGCAGTTGACTACTCCGAATTTAACCCCGATGATACGCATGCCGTGCAAAGGCCGGGATTTCCCGACGCGTAGCGGGTGGAATCCCACGCCCATCGGGTGGCAATGACGGCAATCAGGAGGAGATTGTGACGATCGAGCACGATGAATTCGAGGGAATCAGGCTCAGCATTGTGAACATGGATGACAAGAAATCGGTGGAGCTCACAAGGCAGGCCATGAAGACGCATGCTGCCGGGGAGATTTTGAACAAGGCGCTGATTCCGGCGATGGAAGCTGTCGGAGACGATTACGAGCAGGGGAGAAAATTCATACCGGAGATGCTCCTGGCGGCGGAGGCCATGAATGCAGCCCTCGCACTGCTGAAGCCGGAGCTGACGCGTTCCGACGTCAAGAAGGCCGGCAGGGTCGTCATGGGGACAGTGGAAGGCGACGTGCACGATATCGGGCAGCGCATGGTCTGCATCATGCTCGAGGGTGCAGGCTTTGAGGTGCATAGCCTGGGCGCCGACGTGCCAACCCTCGAATTCGTCAAAGCGGTGAAAGACATGAGCCCCGATATCCTCGGAATGTCGGCGCTGCTCACCACGACGGCGCCGCGGATGAAGGGAGTCATAGAATCGTTGCGCAAGGAGGGGTTGAGAGACAGAGTGAAGGTCATGGTCGGCGGCGCCATCCTGAACCAGAAGCTCGCCGATGAATATGGAGCGGATGGCTACGCTCCAGACGCTGCCTCCGCAGCCAGGCTGGCCAAGACGCTCCTCGATAACCCCGGCGCGTAAGTGTGCCGCGTGCTTCTGCGTCTCACCCTTTCCCGGCTGGACAGATGGATTTGGGGTTACGGACTGCGGGATTGGGATTTCGGATTTATCGGATCTTCCGCGAAATGCACAAAAACCAGGAGTCCCTGGTTTTCAACCCAAAATCCAAAATCGCCAGAACGGCGTGTGTTCAGCGGCGCGGCAGTTGGAGGATGGTCTCGGCCGCCATACGGGCGGACTTGCTGACGAGGCCTACGCAGGCCAGGTGTCCGCCTGCCAGGTGGAACGCTTCCTCTTCTTCCATCACCACGTTTTCAAAGCTGCGGCCGAAGATGCGGACCTGCAGGTCCCGGCAGGACCAGCTGCCGAATTCCTGTATAAACCTCGTATAATAGCCCCGGATCAACATCAGGGAACGCGGCAACTGGTACGGCTCCACGACATCTTCCGGCTGTGGATAGATCGGATCGGAGAAATTCTCTCGGCCGCTCGCCAATCCCATCGCCATGATCCCGCCCAGCAAAGCTCCGCAAATGTTGCCCATCCAGGCGACTCCCAGGTTGGAGAATCCCGCCGCCTTCAAAACGGCGGTGCCTCCGGGCAGGTTGAACTCCTCCTGGAGCGCCCGCAGGGAGCATTGTCCGCAACCGCCGTACTTCGTCATGTAAGCGCCGGCTCTTTGTTCCACGCGGTCCAACAATTCCATCTTTTCGGTTTCGGATAGCGCCGATCCTGCCTGTCCGGTCATTGATTGCATCCTTCCCGGAAAAAATCACCCCACAGAGTCCCTGCGCCGGCTCTGCCGCTCCCCATAATCGGAGGCTTATTGAGACATCCATGGCTGTCCCACATATACCCCTAAGGATGAAAGCGCGTGGGCCAAGGCCCGCGCTCACCAAGAAGTCCCGCATTTTGCCTGGCGGGCGTGCGGCTTACACCCGCTTCCGGCGCGGGTAATTGTCCACGCCCGCGATGCGGTTGGCGAGGGCATTTGTCCTGTCCAGGCGCCAGTCGCGAGGCGGGATCCGGGTGCGCGAGAATTTCCCCGGTCCATCTTCTGTTGCCAGGGCGCTGAGATAGACTCGTTCCCACGCGCAGGGGATGTCCGGCCGGGCCTCGCAGCTCCCATCCACTCTCGACCCGCCGCAGGGGCCGTTCCGCAATTCCTTGTAGCACCGCTGCATGGTGCACCCTGCGTAGTTCAGGTAATCCTGCACGCAGTCGCCGCAGCCGGCACATCCCAGGGTTGCTTTTCGATACAGTGTGGCGGCGCCCAGCAGTCTGTACCAGAGGCTCCGGCGCCAGGATTCGTCGCCTTCAGCGGCCCGCCCGGCGCCCAGGCGCGCAGAGAAGAAGCGGGCGCCGATCGAGTCCTTTTCCACGAGGAGTTCGTGCACCTCCATAGTCAGGCTCTGCAGCCAGCCGAGATGGGCCGAGATCCTGCACTGATATTCCCCGCCGGCGTCACTCAGCCCGTCCGGTCCTTGCGGCAGGAGGTAGAATTCACCGGCGTACGGGAAGATCAGATCTTCCATCCTCCGGCGCCACTCGTCGCCGATTTCCAGGGCACGGTCCCGAATCGCGCGGATGTCGGCATGCGCGAGCCGGAAACCGCCGACATGGGCGCCGGCAAATCCCAGGCCTTTCGCCGCCGCCACCATCAGTGCGGCGCGCTCGAGCCTCTCCGGCTTTTTCTCCTTCTCCAGCCGCTCGATCAGCAGATCCGGGATCACGCAGCCCGCGACATCCCCTCGCTTCATCATGCGCGCGATGGTCGCCGTCGGCACGTACACATTCGCCACCACCGGCATAGCGCCCAGCCCTTCCCTGCCCAAATATTGTTTCAGCTCGAAGAGCTTTCGCAGGTTGAATCCAAGCTGGGTGATGATGAAGCGCGCTCCCGTCGCTATCTTGAGCTGCAGCTTGTAGAGCTGCATCATCTGGTCGGGCTCCCGGGTTTTAAATGGATTGACTGCCGCGCCCGCAAGGAAGGGGAATGGCGCCGAACGGACTGGGCGTGTGCCCAGGCTGTATTCGATGCCTGAAGCAGCAGCGTCGATGAGGGCCAGCAGCAGGACCGAGTCGAAATCGTATACGGGCGCAGGCCTGCCCAGAAATCCGTCCTTCTGCGCGTCACCCGTGAGAGCCAGAACGCATTCGACACCCAGACGCGCAAAGCCATGAAGACGGGCTTCCAGGAAGGCGCGGTTTCCGTCCTTGCCGGTGAGGTGCGCCAGTGGAGTCAAACCGCGGCTGACTATGAAGGACGCAAAGGCTTCGGGAGGAAGGGCGGGATTCCCCCCCGGCAGGTCGGTGATACTGATCACCCGGATGCCGCCTTGATCGCGGGCTGCCTCCTCAACGAAGGCCTCGGCTTCGGGCATGTCGTGGTCCCGGCCGAGCACAAGCTCGGCCGAGATGAAAAACTCCCCGCTTTCCAATGCCGACCGCAGATAATTTTCTGGCATGACCTTCGATCCACCCCCCCGCAAATCCTGAAGCCATTGCCCCCAAGCGAAAGCATCGGAAAGAGCGCAGGTAGTTATCGGCAATCGGGGGCAATTCAGCGCGAATCAGACCCCCTTGCCGCGGAGGTGCACGTTGCACGCGCGCACGGTGTTCTTCATCAGCATGGTGATCGTCATAGGGCCCACTCCGCCGGGAACGGGGGTTATGGCGCCGGCGACCTCCAACGCTTCGTTGAACGCCACGTCCCCTTTCAAAATCCTTTTCCCTTCGGCGGTCCGCCCCACTTCGTTTACACCCACGTCGACCACGACCGCGCCCGGCTTGATCATGTCGCCCTTGACATATTCGGCCGTGCCGGCCGCGACAATCAGGATGTCGGCGCGCCGCGCATGTGCGGCGATATCTTTCGTGCGGGTGTGGCAGACGGTCACCGTGGCGTTCGCGCCTTTGGCTTTTTGCAGCAGCATGTTGGCGATCGGCTTGCCGACAATGTTGGAACGGCCAATCACCACCACTTCGGCGCCGGCAGTTTCCACTCCGGAGCGCACGATCAGCTCCTGGATGCCCGCGGGCGTGCACGGCAGGTAATCCGCCTGTCCAATCACCAGCTTTCCGACGTTGACCGGGTGGAAAGCGTCCACATCCTTGTCCGGGTCAATGGCGTACAGGATCTTTGTCTCATTGACATGCTTCGGCAGCGGCAACTGCACTAGAATGCCGTGGATCCGCTCGTCCCGGTTGTACCGGTCGATCAGCGCAAGCAACTGATCCTCGCTGATGCTGTCTGGCTGATTGTCCTGGACCGAATAGAAGCCGAGATCGTGGGCCGCCTGCTGTTTGGCCCTGACATAGCTCTCCGACGCCGGATTGCTCCCGACAAGAACCGTTACCAGTCCCGGGGCGACACCATGAGCTTCGCGAAGACGCTGCACCGCCACCTTGAGCTCTTCCCGGATTTCCTTCGCCACTTCGGCGCCCTTGATCAGCCTGGCAGTCATAAGTGCTCTTCCTCCGTAGGTTGGACCGTCGATCTTGCCGGCGGCTGAGAGCTTACCCTGGGAAGCGTCGGCAATCTCCTCAATCCAGACTCCATCATATCCGAAAGGTTATCGCCTCGACACGCCTGCGGTGTCAACCACTTTTCGGGCCTCCGCGTGGGGTAGATGGATCGCCGGCTCAGAAAACTGAACCGCGAAGACTGCAAAGAACTCAAATAAAAGGCAGCCTCTTCGAGGTCTTTGCGGCTCCTGAACACCCGGGCTGAACAGCAACACCTATGAGGGACCGACTTTCCTCTTGTTCCTGGAGGAAACGAGGGCGGCACGCGTGATCGCCTCGTCGCCATAGCGCAGGGTGATGCTGTCGAGCGCCTTCGCCAGGCTGCGTTCTTTCCCGTGAGCCCGTGCAAACAACTCGAGCTGACCCTCTTCCTCTCCGGAAACCAGGTTGCTGGCGTACACTCCGACCAAGCGTGCGAGCTTTCCAGGGCGGAGAAGTGACTGGAGCAGATTCCAGGCCACGGGAAAGATCCTCTCCGTGGTGTCGGATGCTTTCTGCAGAGTCTCGCGCCTGGTGACCGTGGAAAAATCCGCATCGCGCAGCTTCACCGTGATTGTCCGCCCGCGCGATCCATTGGCACGGAGTCGGCGGGTCATCTTCTCCGTAAGTTCCAGGAGCGTGTCGTGCAGGATCCGGTGATCGGGGGTGTCCCTTCTAAAAGTAGTCTCATGACCGATCGATTTGTACCCCTCCTCCGGCAGGACCGGGCGATCGTCCGTCCCATGCGCCAGCTGCCACAGGTGCTCTCCCGCATTGCCCAGGCGGCGGGCGAGAACTGCGCGGTCGAGCGCGGCGATTTCGCCAATGAGTTTCACGCCCATCCCCGCGAGCATCGCCTCAGTCTTGGCACCCACTCCCCACAGTCGCCGGATGGGCAGCGGCGCCAGGAACTCACTTTCCCGTCCGGGCGCCACCACAACCAGACCGTCGGGCTTATCCAGGTCGGAAGCCACCTTCGCAACGAACTTGTTGGCAGCCACGCCGACCGACGCCGTCAGGTGCTGATCCTGATGGATGCGCTCCTTGATCCTGCGCGCGATTTCCACCCCAGTCCCCAGCAGCCTCCGGCAGCCCGTAACGTCGAGGAACGCCTCGTCGATGCTTACCTGCTCCACCTGGTCGGAGAATTCCATCAGGATCGACATGATCCGTTCCGAGACGCGCACGTATTTCCCCATTCCCGGCTGCACGTAGATGCCGTGGGGACAGCAGCGCCAGGCCTGAGAAATCGGTTGCGCGGAGTGCACGCCGAACTTGCGCGCTTCGTAGGAACAGGTGGCCACGATGCCGCGCCCCTTGCCACCCTTGGGATCCGACCCTACGATGACGGGCTTGCCCCGGAACTCCGGGTGATCGCGCTGCTCCACCGCTGCGAAAAAAGCGTCCATGTCGACGTGGAGAATTGTCCGGCTCATCGCATCCGATATCAGATGAGTTCGTTCATGTATGCCCAGAGGGCGGGTATTCCCCCGGTGTGCCAGAACAAAACGGTTTCGTCCCTGGCGATGACGCCGCGGCGGATCAGGTCGATGAGGCCGGCAGCGGCCCGTCCAGTGTAAACGGGATCCACGAGGATGCCTTCATAACGCGCGAACAGGTCGATCGCCTCCCGCTCTGCGGTTCCCATAACTGCGTATCCGCCTCCCAGGTAGTCCGCATTGGCCTGGATTCCGGCTGGCGTGAAAGTCTTGTCGTCACCGAGCAGGCGGCAGGTCCCGGTAGCGATCGCCGCTACCATCTCCTGCAACGTCTCGAGTTCTTCGTCGACGCTGATACCCAGCACCTGGCCGCGATAGCCTGCCAGATGAGCGCCGGCCACCAGGCCGGCATGCGTTCCGCCGGAACTCGACGGGAATACGATCCGGTCGCAGCGCTCGGTGGTTTGCCGCATGAACTCATCCATGGCCGCAACGTAGGCTGCGGCTCCCAGCGGCGTGGACCCTCCGAGCGGGATCGGATACGGATGGCGGCCATCCGACCTTTCGCCTTCGACCACCTCATCCATGACTTCCTCGCGCGTGCGGTCGCCCGACCAGCGGATATCAGCCCCCAGCAGATGATCGAGCAGGAGGTTGCCTGAAGGCTCTGCGGGCGCGTGGCCGCGAAGAACCAGGATGCAGCGAAGTCCGACCTTGGCCGCAGCCGCCGCGGTCTGGCGGCAGTGATTCGACTGCACCGCCCCTACGGTGATCAGCGTGTCGGCCTTTTTCAAAAGCGCATCCGCCACAAGAAACTCCAGCTTGCGGGTCTTGTTCCCGGAGCCGGCCAGGCCGGTCAAGTCGTCCCGCTTGATGAAGATGCGAGGCCCCCCCAGGTGCTTGCCGAGCCGGTTGAGCGGTTCCACCGGTGTAGGTAAGCTAGTAAGCTGAATTCGGGGCAGTGTGATTTTCATTCATCCTCCTGTGCGAATAAAATACTCTAACCGCAGGAAGCGCGGAGATCCTACAAGAAAAATCAGACTGGCTATCGGAGGATGTGGCCTTTTACTCTGGCCAAATCAGGATGGGTTTGCTAAATTTTGAAGTCCGATTTCATTATTCCCCAAAGTAGATTCCCGGAAGGAGATCACGAGGCATGATGGTTGACGATCGCCCGGCACCCCGAAAAGCGGCGCTAGTGGGCAATCCCAATGTCGGCAAGTCTGTTATTTTCAGATTGTTGACCGGCAGCTACGTCATGGTTTCGAACTTTCCGGGAACGACGGTGGAGGTCTCGCGCGGCAAGGTCACCCTGGGCGGGGTTCACTATGAGCTGATCGACACTCCGGGAGTCCACAGCCTCGTCCCGCAGTCCGAAGATGAGCGGGTCACTTGCGAACTGCTTCTCGAGGAGAAACCGGACCTGATCGTGCAGGTGGCGGACGCGAAAAACCTGCGGCGAACGCTTTTGATGACCTCTCAGCTGATCGAGTTCGGCATCCCTGTCGTGCTTGTCCTTAACATGATGGATGAGGCGCAGGAGCGCGGAATCGAGATCGACAGCGATGGTCTTTCCAGGCTGTTTTCCATTCCCACGGTGGAGACCGTTGCCATTTATTCTCAAGGGCGGCGTCAGCTTCTCCAGGCGATGCAGAACGCATCCCATCCGGCGAATCCGCTGGCCGGGTTCGGCCCTATACACTATGTTGCATCCTCACTGAATGGCCCGGCGCCGGTCCCGGGAGCGCTCGCCATCGAGTGGCTTTCGCTCGGGGACGCTGCCTTTACACGCCGAGTGGAATCGCTGCTGGGAGAAACGACGGTCGCATGCCTCAGGAAGGCGCAGAAATCCTATTCGGGAAGCAAGCACCGCTCCCTGGCCAGGGACATTTCCGAAAGCAGGAACGAGTTCCTGGAAAGCTCGGTTGCGCAGTTCAAGAGGAAAAGAGAAACCAGGCTGCTGGAAGATCCCGGGAACAACACATCGAGAATGTGGTTGGGACTGCTGATTGCAGGTTTGCTCTTGTTCGCCTGGAACGAATTCGGCGGGGTGCTGGGATATGCGACTCCCTACAGCAGCGCCAAACAGGCGCTCGCCAGCCGGTTGGGAGCGGATTCGGGCAACGCGGGAATTCTGGCCACGATTCTCTACACGAAGGCCTCCTCAGGGCGCGGGGAGTTCGGACTCGCTCTGGAAGCCATTCATTTCCTGCTTTTTATCGTCCCCGTTCTCCTGCCCTTCGGCGTTCTGATCGCGCGCAGCCGGAAGTTCGCTCATGAAATGGGGATATGGACGCGTCGCGCCGCTACCGGCATCCCGATTCTGGTCTGTGTGCTCCTGCTGCTCTTTGAATTCGTGGGCTTTACCGGTGCGCAGACGCTGGTTGGCTTTTTCGAGGATGTTGTCTTCGGACGCTATCTGATCCCGTTCCTTCAGTCACTCATGCCTGCCGGATTCCTGTATGATCTCTTGCTCGGCGACTACGGCCTGGTTTCGATGGGGCTGACGTACGCGCTCGCGATCGTATTGCCGGTCGTGGGTACCTTTTTCATTGCCTTCGGCCTGCTCGAGGACAGCGGATATCTGCCGCGGCTCTCGATCCTGGCGGACCGAGTGATGCGCCTGATGGGACTGAACGGGAAGGCTACCCTGCCTATGGTTCTCGGCCTGGGCTGCTGCACGATGGCCACAATCACGACAAGAGTGCTGAGTTCACGCAAAGAGCGGCTGATTGCCACGCTGCTCCTGGCGCTGGGCATCCCATGTTCCGCGCAGCTCGGAGTGATTCTCGGGATCGCCGCCGGCTACTCGACGGCGGCGACTATGACTGTCATCCTGGTAATCGCCTCCCAGTTGCTGTTGGTAGGGTTCCTGGCTTCAAAACTGATCCGAGGGCGCAGCAGCGAGTTTATCTTTGAAATCCCCCCGATTCGCGTGCCGCAACTGAAGAATCTTGCCTTGAAGACCGGGTATCGCGTCAAATGGTATGTGAAAGAAGCTGTCCCGCTGTTTCTCTACGGAACGCTGGCTCTGTTCGCGCTGGATAAGATCCGAATCGGGGGACAGAGCCTCCTGGAGTGGGTCGAGGCAGGGCTGGCGCCGGTGCTGACCGGAGTGCTGCACCTTCCGGCCCAGACAGCCGCCGCGTTCGTCCTCGGATTCCTTCGGCGGGATTATGGAGCTGCCGGCCTGTATCAGCTGTCGCGCGCGGGAATGCTGAGCGCGCAGCAGATGGTGGTGAGCCTGATTGTCATTACCCTTTTTGTCCCCTGCCTGGCCAGCTTCCTGGTCATCGCCAAGGAGCAGGGGATGAAACGGGCTGTCGCCATCATCTCCTTCATCGTGCCCTTCGCCATCGGGGTGGGCGCGGCGGTCAGCTGGGTGCTGCGGTCTTTTCACATAACCTTCGGGTGACGAAATGGAGCTCGACGGAGACAGGTTGCCGGAACACCTGGCGGAAGTTCTCGAGGCCCTCTGGATAACAGAGGAAAAAGGGCAGAACTCCCTGGCCGATATCACTCGGGAATCTGCGACGGAAGTTACCGGAGAAGTTCTGGAATCGTTGAAACAGCGGGGGCTGATTACGATCGACTCCCATGGCCGGGTCGGCCTGGTAAAGGCGGGTAGAGCCCTGGCGGAACAAATCATCCGGCGCCATCGTCTCGCGGAGCGCCTGATCTGCGATGCCCTGGGCGCCCACGTCGATGACAGCGAGGATGCTGCCTGCGAGTTCGAGCATGTGCTGGCAGAAGGGATTACCAACTCCATCTGCACGCTTCTCGGGCATCCGCGCTACTGCCCGCACGGCAAGCCGATCCCCGGAGGGGATTGCTGCCGCCGAGCCCTGGAGGAGCTCCGGCCGATCCTCATCTCCTGCGATCAGCTCGATGTCGGCGAATCTGCCCTGATTGCCTATGTCTGCGCAACAGGGCATGCTCGCATGCTGAAGCTCGCCTCGCTCGGCATGGCGCCCGGGAATCCTCTGAAGCTGCTGCAGAAGTGGCCCAGTTACGTGCTCCAGTGCGATGAAACCGAAATCGCCGTTGAGGAAGAGGTGGCCCGGAACATCTACGTCCGGCGCGAAACTCCGTAGCCAACCGGAGGATTGGACAGGGGTGCAATCGGAAGTGAGACTCAATCCTCGCAAAATTCAAGTCGCGCCACGATTAACGACAAAAAAATGTATCAATGGACATTTGTCATCTGGCCGTTGCAAACCTTCGGCCCGTGCGGTCCTGATCGCGTTCGGAGCGGGTGTAATATCCGAGCGCAGAGCCAACCTGCCGAGCCCCCGAATGACAATTGACAGATTCTTTCTTGACGAGTCTCTCTTCCGATTGCACCGATTGGACACTGCCTGATTGCAGACGCCCGCAACACTGCGTTACAATGACCTCAGCTTTCCATGTGTGCGATTACTGTGGCCGGTTATGAGAAAGACTTTCATATCTCATGAATACACGTATGAGCTGCTCGACAGGCGCGAGTCACTCGTGGAGTTTCCCGATATGGACAGCGCTGCCGAGTTCCTGGGCCGCTTTAAAGATAAGGCTCAGATCGATTTGATGCGAGACCTCGTTCTGGCACACAGCGAGGGAGGGATGGACGAATCCCGTATCCTCCAAAAACTCGCCGAGCTTCTGGTGGCGGGAAAGATCAGACTGCTCAAAACACCCGCCGCCCGCATTTCGGGTGCGGAGGAGGCCACCGGCCAGAAGGGGGAGCAAGGCCAGGGAGGAGCGCCGCCGGCAAAGAAAAGCTGGATTGAGATCGACCTGGTCGACGGAGACGGGAAGCCGGTCCCGGGCGCAAATTACCGGCTCAAGCTCCCGGATGGCCTGAGAGAAGAGGGAAAGCTGGATGCCTACGGGCACACCGAGTATTACGAAATCAATCCTGGTACGTGCGAACTGACGTTCCCGGATTTCGACGCGAAGGAGTGGGAGTCGGCCTGAAAGCTCCGAGACTGCTATGGCCAAACAACACACAGTCAAGCAAGGAGAACATGTCACCAGGATTGCGACCCAGTACGGCTTCCTTGACTATCGTCCCATCTGGGATCATCCGCAAAACGCCAATCTGGTGAAATTGCGCAAAAGTCCGAACATCCTGTTCCCGGGCGACAGCCTGTTCATCCCGGACAAGCAGGCCAAGACCGAAAAAGTGCCGACGGGCAAAGCGCACAAGTTCCGCCTCACCGCCCCCAAACTGAAGCTCCGGATCGTCGTAAAGGACATCGACGACAATCCCGTCGCCAATGTGGATTGCGAGTTGGAACTCGAAGGGAAAGTCCATAAAATCAAGTCCGATAAAGACGGCCTGATTGAGCAGGAAATCCCCGCCGCCGCCGAGTCGGGTAAGCTGCGGGTGCCTTCACTGGATTTTGAAATCCCCGTGAAAATCGGCCATCTCGATCCTATCGATGAGGAATCCGGCTGGAAGGCAAGGTTGACCAACCTCGGGTACCATCACGGAGATGACGCTTTGCGACTCAAGTATGCCATCGAGGAATTCCAGTGCAACCAAGGCGTCAGCATCACAGGCAAGTTCGACGCGGCCACGCTGTCGAAACTCCGCGAAGTCCACGGCGATTGACAGGCGGACGGGCGCCGGGTCGGACCCGGCGCATCACGGCTTCGGCCTGAAAACCCCTTCATCATTTCCCCGATTCCTCCCGCATAAACAAAGGGCTACCTGCCGGACATTTCTTGACAAGGCTGCCCCGGCGGCGCCGCCACGCCGATTTTGCGCTAATCAACCCGGGCCGGGATTTCGATGAGAAGAATGCAGTCCGTCTGCCAGGCCCTACAGCGCCCGGATGCAGTTGCGGTTCCTTTTTGTCGAGGGAATGCATGTGAGTGAGATGCAGAACGCAGCCCAGTCAACAGCCCCGCCTTCCAGTGATTTCAGGACCACACTGGTCATCGTGATCTGTGCCACCTTGCTCGGCGCATCAGGTGGAGTCCTGGTTGCCTCCCGGGAGGTGCAGCTCGAGCCAAGTGAAGTCTTGGCCAAACCGGCTGTCAAACAGTCCGCCGCGCAGGCGCCAGCCGCGGAAAATCTGCCGCAAAACGCAGAAACGGTAACGACCGAAGCCCGAGAGGCTCCGGAACCTGCGGCGTCGACCTCAGGCACTCCAAGCCTGCCGCCGACTTCGCTGGTCGGCCAGATCGATTGCTCGCATCACCAGGACGGGGCAACCGTCAACATCGAGGTCGGAACCGTGGCCGTGGCCAGAACCGAGCAACTGCATAATCCGGAGCGCATTTTTTTCGACCTGCGGGACAGCAGAAGCCCCGACAGTCACGCGGACAATTTCCTCGAAATGAAGACCGTCCGGCTTGACAACCCCCTGGTGGCCGGAGTCAGAGTCTCTTTGTGGGGCTCGGGGACGGCTCGAGTGGTCCTGGACCTGAAGCGCTCGTGCCGGTATTCCTATCAGCTTTCCCCGGGTCCTTCCCCGAGCCTTGTTGTCCAGGTGCAGGAACCGGCGCGGGGAACATCTGACATGAAAAGGTAGGCCTTACAGCTGCAGGCGCCGCAGCCGCAGCGCGTTGCTGATGACCGAGACGGAGCTGAAAGTCATGGCAGCCGCCGCGATCATCGGGCTGAGCAGCAGGCCGAAGAGCGGATACAGCACTCCTCCCGCGATAGGGACTCCCAGGGCATTGTAAACAAAGGCGAAGAACAAGTTCTGCCTGATATTCCGCATGGTAGCGCGGCTGAGCGTCCGCGCCCGGGCGATTCCCCTTAAATCCCCTTTGACGAGCGTAACGCCCGCGCTCTGGATAGCGATGTCCGTCCCCGTCCCCATCGCGATCCCGACATTCGCCAGGGCCAGGGCAGGAGCGTCGTTGATGCCGTCGCCGGCCATGGCAACGATGCTACCCTGCTGCTGCAGTTCTTTTATGATCTCCCCCTTGCGGCCGGGCAGGACCTCCGCCCTGACGTCGTCGATGTCCAGCCGGCGCGCCACCGCCTCGGCCGCGGTCCGGTTGTCGCCGGTCAGCATGACAACGCGCATCCCGTCCTGGTGCATCCGGCGAATGGCCTCCGGGGTGGATCCCTTGATCGGATCGGAAATTCCCAGGATCCCGGCAGCGCGACCATCTACCGCGACATACACCACGGATTGCGCGTCCCGGCTCAATTCTCCCGCTTTGGCAGCCAGCGGCGCCGGGTCAATTCCGAGCTGCTCCAACATAGCGCGGTTGCCGAGAGCCACGGATCGACCCTCGATCTTGCCGGCGATCCCCATTCCCGAGTAGGAGCGGAATGCATCGACCTCGCTGAGGACGAGCCCTCTTTCCCCGGCAGCGGAAACAATGGCATTCGACATGGGGTGCTCGCTCCCGCGTTCCACCGACGCAACCAGCCGAAGCAGCTCCTCCTCACTCACGGGCGGAAGGCTGGCGAGCGAGCTGAGCCGCGGCTTGCCCTCGGTGAGAGTGCCGGTCTTGTCGACCACCAGCGTGTCCACCTTCTCCAGGATCTGGAGCGCCTCTGCGTTCTTGATCAGGACGCCGGTCCGGGCTCCGCGGCCGGTACCTACCATTATCGACATCGGAGTCGCCAGGCCGAGAGCGCACGGGCAGGCGATTATCAGCACTGCCACGGCGTTGACAAGCGCATAGGCGAGCCGGGGGGAGGGCCCGATGGTAGCCCAGACGGCAAATGAGACGATGGCCGCCAGCACAACGGCAGGCACGAAGTACGACGACACCCGGTCGGCCAGGCGCTGAATGGGAGCACGAGTGCGCTGTGCTTCGCTCACCATGTGCACGATCTGCGCAAGCAGGGTATCGCTCCCAACCCGCTCCGCGCGCATGATGAAACTGCCCGTGTTGTTTACGGTCCCGCCGGTAATCCGGCTACCGGTCGTTTTTTCCGCCGGAATCGGCTCGCCGGTGACCATCGATTCATCCACGGCACTTGACCCCTCAAGAACGGTCCCGTCAACCGGCACTTTTTCACCGGGACGGACACGCAGCCGGTTCCCGGGCCTGACCCGATCCAGCGGGATATCCTGCTCGCTGCTGTCATCTTTCACCAGCCGCGCCGTTTTGGGCGCCATGCGGAGCAGTTCCCGGATGGCACTGCTCGTCTGACTCCGGGCGCGAATCTCCAGAACCTGGCCGAGCAGCACGAGAGTCGTGATCGCCGCCGCAGCTTCAAAATATACCGCAGGCTGACCGTTGTGACCGCGGAACGACTCCGGAAAGACTCCTGGAAAAAGGGTGGCGATCAGACTGTGGAGGTATGCTGTTCCCGTGCCGATGGCGATGAGGGTGAACATGTTCAGGTTGCCGCTGACGATCGAGTTCCATCCGCGCTGAAAAAACGGCCAGCCTCCCCATAACACAACCGGCGTGGCAAGCAACAACTGGATCCACACGAGGATTCTGCCGGAAGACCCGGAGTGTTCCGGCGACCATACCATTTCACCCATTGCAATCAGGAGCACGGGCAGTACCAGGATCAGGCTGATCCAGAAACGCCGCTGCATGTCATACAGTTCCGGATTCTCCATTTCGTCGAGCGTGATCGTCCGCGGCTCGAGCGCCATGCCGCAAATCGGGCAGGATCCCGGCTTGTCGCGGACCACTTCCGGATGCATGGGGCAGAAATATTCCGTCCTGGCTGGCAATTCCGCCATCACGGGCTCCAAGGCCATCCCGCAAAACTCGCAGGATCCCGCAGCTTGGGCCTGGACTTCCGGGTGCATAGGACAAGTGTATCCGGTTCCCGGTCCTCCCGGAACCACCATAACCGGCGCCGTCCGGGCCTCTGCATCCGACCGGAGGTACCGTCCCGGATCCGCCAGAAAGCTTTCGGCACAAGGGAAGGAGCAGAAGAAGTACTTTCCGCCCTGATACTCACTCGTGGCCGCGGCTTCCTCCGGAACGATCTGCATGCCGCACACGGGGTCACGGGCCGTGTCGCCGGTATCGGCCGCGATCGGAGAAAGCGTCTGCTCCTGCTCCAGAAATGATCCGGGTGATTCACGGAAGGTTTCTTCACAGACGACGTTACAGAAGTAGTAGGTCTTCCCTCTATAGTCCGCTTTCCCTGCGGCTTCCTGCGGATCCACGCTCATGCCGCACACCGGGTCGATGTGTTCGCCCCGGTCTTCGGAATGCGGTGTGTGACCTGCCTCATCAGGGTTCATTCAGTCTTCTCCTTGCGATGGAATCGCAGGTTATAAGACTACCATATGCGATCAGACTGCCCGCGATTGTCATCCTCGGTTTGACGATGCACCCGTGAGATCAGCTGTGAATTTGACGAAAACGTGCAATTCGTGAAATTCGTGGCGATGAATATTTCGCTCAATGCGGCCGAGGGCAGTTAGATCTGTTAGCCGGCTCACCTTTGTGCTGGCGGTATGCCATGAAACTTGTTTTTGATCGCGGCACACTTCTGCTGCGCGGGGATTTGGCCGGGGCAGAAAGCCTCCCCGGGGTGCTATGGGATCCGCGCGTTCGTGCCTGGAGGGCGCCGGCATGCTGTCACGTCGAACTGGCCCGCGAGCTCGCGAGGCGAGGCGTCGATTTCGACGACGATGTTCTCCCGCAACTCACCAATGCTCCTCCGATCCCCTGCCCCGAGCTCCGCCCCTACCAGGCCGGCGCGATTGCGGCTTGGGAGCGGGCCGGCCGAAGGGGCATCGTCGTCCTGCCGACGGGCGCCGGAAAGACGCGCGCGGCAGTCGCCGCAATCGCGCGGACCGGGCTGCGGACACTTTGCCTCGTCCCCACGCGCGTACTCATGGCGCAGTGGGTCAAGACGCTGGGCGAAGCCGGCCTCGGGCCGGTCGGCGAATATGGCGACGGACGCCGGATCGAGCAGTCTGTTACCGTGGCGACCTTCGCCAGCGCTATCCTCCATATGGAAACTCTCGGCAACCGGTTTGACCTCCTCGTCGTCGACGAAGTCCATCATTTCGGCTCGGGTTCCGGAGACGAAGCTCTGGAGATGTGCACAGCAGCGGCGCGGCTCGGCCTCAGCGCCACGCTGCCGGAGGACGAGGTCCGGCGGGCCGGTCTCGGCGCGCTGATCGGTCCGGAGGTGTACCGGGCGAGCGTCGAGGAACTCACCGGGCGGTACCTCGCGGCCTTTCACCTGGTCACGATCTCGGTCGGTCTCACCCCTTCGGAACGCAGCGCCTATGACGCCGAAATGTCAGTGTTCCGTCCGGTGTGCCGGGCCTTTTTCGAGATGGCGCCCGGCGCCTCGTGGTCCGACTTCGTGTCCGCCGCGGGCAGGAGCGACGCCGGGCGGCGGGCGCTCTCGGCCTGGCGGCGCTCCCGCACTATCGTCCGCTTCGGCGCAGAGAAGCGGGCCGCCGTCGGCGATCTGCTCCTGCGGCACCACGACGCGCGCATCCTGGTATTCGCTGCAGACAATGATACCGCCTACGCGGTAGCCCGGGAGCACCTCGTCCAGCCTATCACCTGCGACATCGGGCCTGCAGAGCGCACCCGTGCCCTCGATCGTTTTTCCACGGGAGAGCTGCGAATCCTCGTCAGCGCTCGGGTGCTGAACGAGGGTCTCGACGTGCCTGCAGCGGACATCGCGATCGTGGTGGGCGGCAGCCAGGGCTCGCGCGAGTACGTGCAGCGCGTGGGGCGGGTGCTCCGGCCCGCGGTGGGCAAAAGGGCGGTCGTGTACGATCTCGTCACCCGCCGTACCTTCGAGGTTCACCACGCGGACAAGCATCGGAGGGCTCTTGCTTCCAGCTGACCGCATCCAGGTCCGCATGGCCGGCGGCGAAGCGATGCCTTCCTGGCTGGGTCCGGAGGACCACGCATGGCTCCGGGCGCTGATCGAGGATTTCGCCAGGCTCGACGGCCGTCCCTATCGGGAGGTTGCCCCGTTCCTCCAGGAACCGCCGCGCATGCCTGCGCCGCCGGGCAAGCGGCGCATGGCAATCTGGACCCTTCAGAGCCTGTGCGTGCGGGAAAGGCCTTCCCTGGAAGCCGCTTCGCTCCGCGACACACTCGCCGTCGAGGCGCAGGGCGCGCGCGATGCAGACCGGTTCAACCGGTCCGAGGTCATGGCCGCCGCCGCGCACCGCCTCGGGCTGACTGCCGCGGCGGTCGAGGAGCACATGTTCGCGGATCTTCCCGGGGAAAGGCGGCTCCGCACTCCCGACCCGCTCCCGGATCCCCAATCGCTTGCGGCACACACCAACCTGGCTCTTGCGCAGGGACTGCTCAGGATCGCATCCGAAGTCACGATCGAGATCCATGGCCGCGCGCGGGTCGTCGTCCGCCAGGCGCACTTCCGGCGCCTCCTCTGCACCGTGCGGCGCACCGGCCGCGAGGGAGTGCGCCTCGACGTGTCGGGCCCATTCTCGCTTTTTCGCCATACGACAATGTATGGGCGCGCGCTTGCCTCGATCCTTCCGCTCCTTCCCTGGTGTGGAGGATTCAACCTGGTCGCACGCTGCATGCTGCGCGGCCAGGCCGTCAGCGTGCATCTGCAGCCGGGCGATCCGATCCCCGCCGGCAAACAACCCCGCGAGTATGACAGCCGCCTGGAAGAGCGGTTCGCCCGCGATTTCACGCGCGCAAACCTGGTTTGGGACCTCGTGCGCGAACCTGAGCCCGTCGAAGCCGGCGGCGTCCTGATTTTCCCTGATTTCGCCGTCGTCCACCGCCGCGACCCGTCCAGGAGGTTCCTGCTCGAGATCGTCGGCTTCTGGACTCCGGACTACCTGAAGGAGAAACTCAGCCGCCTGCGCGACATGCCCCAGGTTCCCCTGGTGCTCTGCATCGACCGCGCGCTGAACTGCAGTTCCGGTGATCTGCCTTCCACCGCGCGCGTGGTCTGGTTCCACAAACGAATCGAACCGGGCGAAGTCCTGGCGGCGATCGAATCGGCCCCGACGGATCACTCAACCCTCGTCGCACGCGTCGGGCTTGGCGACCTCTACATCGACTGGGCGGGCCGGCACCCCGACCCGGACCCGGTGCACCGCCGCCTGGCGGCGCTCCAGGCCGGCGCCGCCGTCCGATTCCGAAAGCAAGGCAGCTCCATCGCCATCGAAGCCGGAGACGGCCCCGTCGCAATGCTCTCACGGCCGGGAGCTGCACGATGGGCTTCCAGGCTCGACCATGTGCTCTCGGCCAAAGTGGCCGGCATGGTGGAGCGTCACGCGGATCAATCCGCTCCCCAGTGGCGCTCCGGGCTGCGATGCGACCACTGGAAAGTGCCCATCGTGGAAGTGATCCTGGAAGATCTGCAAATGAGCCGCCCCCCGCCGGCGCCGGAGGATGCGAGCGGAGGCCCGTGATCATTTCCGAATGACAGGGGCCCAGGATTGACGGGAAATCTGTGAATCCAGGTGCGCCGGAGAAAAATCCGCCGCCGCGTGCCGTGTCCGAGCGCGACGCTGCGACTCCAGGCGCTGGCGGGGGTATCATTCCCTTGACGGAGGCAGGAAATCGGGGAGGATCGTGGCAGGCAAGCCGGCGAAAGCCCTGCCGGGCAGTGCGAGAGGCCAGGATTCGAGAATCCTGTCAATAGCGCCAGCTCTTCAGGTCGGCGCCCCGCGGCGCGGTTTTCTGGATCCTTGCGAGGATCTTCGGCACATACATCTGGTTATAGCGCAGCCGCGAGGTGGCGTTCGGCCGCGTGGGATCGCCGTTCCAGCAGTGCTCCGCCCGGTCGCCGTAAGCCACTTCGCCGCCATAGTACGGGTCCTCCGTGCCCTTGAGGAACTCTTCCACCAGGTAAACGGCGTTGTTCAGATAGTAATTGTCCATGTCGCCGCAATAAACGTGGATTTTCCCCGCCACCTTGGGGCCCAGCGTCTTCCAGTCGCGCTGCAGAATGTGGCCGAGGTCGTAGTTTTCACGCCAGTGCTCCGCGACAGCGTGGTCGATCTCTCCGTTCAGCTTGTCCCAGATTCTCCTTGGGTAGCCGTCCTCGCCCACCGGGCTGTATACCGCCTCCCAGATATCCCATTGATCGCCGGACCGTGAATGAGTGCCGAGCACGAGCTCGCGGTGGTTCATCTGTTCCAGTGTGGCGCTGACGTGGCCCAGATAATTCCTGTGGCCGGGACGCGGTGTGCGTTTCCAGATTTCATCAAGATAATAGGCGTTCTTGTCTTCGTAGATATTGACAACTGTGTAGGCGCGAAAGTCGATCGGGTCGGGACAGGCCGCAAAGCAGCCGTTGTAATCGTCGGGGTAGAAGATCTGGGTGGCGAGCGCTTCCCAGCCGCCGGTGGATCCGCCATAAGTGAATCGCGCCCAGCCCTGGCCGATGCCCCGGAACATCTTTTCGACATGCGGGATCAGCTCCCGGTTGATGGCGTCGCCGTACGGGCCCAGGTTGGCCGAATTCACGGCATAGGAATCGTCATAGTACGGATTGGCGTGCTGGATCTGCATTACCAGGAAACGCGGGAAATTCGGCCCGCTCCATTCCTTGTAGAACTCGTACGCATGTTCCTGGACGATCCTGTTGTAGCCCTTGATGCCGAAACGCTTGTTGTAGTCAGGCTCGAGGTTCGGGTCGGGCGGCGTCTCCCGGAAACCTTCGAAGGTCGGGGAGAAGTGGCCATGCGATACCATGAGCGGATAGTGCGCTTCCGGATGCGCGTCGAATCCCTCCGGAAGCAGCACAACCGCGCCCAGATGCATGGGCCGGCCCCAGAACCTGGTCAGCAGTTCGCTCTGCATCCGGATGTGCTTGATATACCGGGTGTCTTCGGGGGGGGCGATCGGGGAAATGACCTTGTCGAGAGTGATCGAAACCAGGTCGGTCCGCGAGGGATCGAACGCGATCTTCTCCGGCGTGCTGTACAGGTTGCCGGGCGCCAGGTTCCAGCGCTGCCCTTCCCCCCGATCCATGGGCAGCTTCACGGAGTGGCCGTCGGACCGGTGAAACGTCTCGTAGCGGTGCAGCAGGGCCTGGACGTAATACTCGCCCGGCGGTATCTCGGCGAGGCTCTTGCGCGGGTAGCCGAAAACTCCGGCATCGATGACAGCCCCGGCGCCCGGTCTCAGCCCGTCCACGTCGATGCCGAAGATCTGCTGCGCGTCGGCTTCGTCACTGATCTGAAACCTGGGCTCGCTTTCCCCGTTCGTGGAAATCATCAGGAGCAGACGCCCATCCAGGGGCTCCGCGCTGAGTTCCTGCGGGAACGAAATGCTGAAGCGCAGGCGCGCCGCCGCCGGCCCCTTGCCTGCCTGACACGCAAATGCCGAGGCCAAACCAAGTCCGAGAACGAATCCACACGCAGGCTTCCAGATTCTGCTGTCAGTTTTCATCCCTCCGCCCTCCCGGTTGATGAAAGGCATGATGAAATATCCCGCTATCTCTAATCCCGGAGATTGCGCACCTCCCGTATTGTACAATAAACCAGTCCAGGTGGTTGGTCATCAGTCAACTTCCCACATCGCTCTTTCCGGACAGCGGATTGGCATGGCTTCGGGCAGGGGCAATTCTCCCTGCAGCAAACATGGTCGATGGAGTCGGGAATTCAGCAAGATCCCTCTCATTTCTTTTACGGCATATTGGTCCGCCGCTGCAAAATAGCCATGCAAATAGCCTGGCACGCATCGTCCGCGGAACTGGAATCCGTGGCATGACTTACTACAGATTTGATTGTAATCCGCTCCAATCGCTCAGATAATGGTCAAAGGATTAACCCTCACGACTATGCTCGCATGCTTTTCCCATGGGTTATACGCTGGGCGGCCTACTTGCAAATTGGGTGGGTCATGTGCGGCTCCTCGGCATTCGAGCCCGGCCAGGGATCAAACGGAGGCGGAAGATGACGACACAGAACAGACGAAGTTTCTTTCGAACGTTTGCCGGTTTCACCGCCCGCAGCACGGTACTCCATGTGCTCACCTACATCGTTATTGGCGCAGTGTCGTATGGGCTGGTGGCAAGACGTTTTTGGACGGGTTCGGAGGCTCTTCCATGGCTGCGCAATCCCGAGGGCGAGTTTGTGCAGCGCTGGTTCCTGCCGGCGCAGATCATCCGCGGGGTGCTCCACGGCGTCGCCCTTTTCCCCTTGAGGGCCGCGCTTCTCAACAGGCCCCGCTCGGGCGGCCTTGTGGTCGCATCGCTGCTTCTCCTTATTGGCTCGGTAGCCGGCATCTCCGGTGCGATCGAAGATTGGGTGTATTCCACAACCTTTCACCTTCAACTGTTTATGGCGCACCTGCCGGAGATTGTGCTTCAAACATCGGTCTATGGCTATTTGTTGCTTGCCTGGGAGCGCCGTGTGGACCGCAGGCGGGCGGAAATTGCCGCAAAACAGGTTGATAATGGACAGGGCGCGGACACTTCGAGCACGAAACGCTGAGAGCTCATGACGATAAAGTCGGTTGCAGGATAAAGCAGGTCGCCATCCGAGCCATCGTTGGGGTAGCCATGACTTCACACCCGCACGCGCGCATCCCGGCGAGATTGGCTTACACACCTGCCATCGAGGGATATACGTCGGCAAAGAACTCCCTGCGCTCAGCAGGCGGATCCGACTTCAACCAGCACAGTTCGCTTACAGCCAACCCGCTGCCCCGAAGGAGCAGTGAGCGACTAGCATACCCGGTGTGGTATGTGAGGAGCGAGCAGCACAGCCAGCTGGCCTGCGGGCCGCAGCCCGGCGCGGCGGCGGAAGGGCATCTGCGGCATTGCCGCTCCTCGACGATGCACAGCGGCAGCTCCTGCTTCCGAAGAGGTGTTTATCCGTTGCGGGCAATGCCCGATATGTAAAAATTGCCCCCGAAAATCGCAAATATTCTATACTGGCGGCCGTACCGGGGAGGTCGTGATATGCATTCCATACAATGTTTGGTTGCGGACATGCCGCGCCGTGAGTTCCTCCAGGCAGGCTTCAAAAGCGGCCTGGCGCTGGCGGCGACACCCATTCTGATGACGGAACTGCTTACCTGCATGGAAGCCAAGGCCGCGCCGGCCAAACCGGCGCTCGACCCGCAGATGCTGGACCGGGTCATCCAGACGGCTTTGCGCAAAGGGGGCGATTTCGCCGAAGTCTACGTCGAAAACCGGATCTCGCGCGACATCCTGATGGAGGAGTCCAAAATCAAGCAGGCCGTCTTCGGCATCAGCCAGGGAGCCGGCGTGCGCGTGATCTCCGGCGACAGGACCGGTTACGCATATACAGACGAAATCACGGAAGAAAAACTCAAGCGGGCGGCCGAAATAGCATCGTTTGTCGCTCGGGGTTCCAAACCATCTGTGCCGGTGAGTGTGCGTCCGGGCAAAAGCCCCGCCTTTGTCACGGTCAAGATTCCGCTCGATGAGGTCGCGGATGCAAAACGGATCGAAATCATGAAGCGCGCGGATCAGACGGCTCTATCGTACGACCCCAAAATCAAGATGGCCTCGATTTCCTACTACGACGAAGTGCGCGGCCGGACCATCGCCAACAGCGAAGGGCTGCTGCTCAGCGACGAACTGCCGCTGTTGTTTTTTATCGTCCAGACGCTCGGCGTCGGCGGCAACACGCGGCACATGGGCCGCGAGCGCCTGAGCATGCACGCCGGGTTCGAGATGTTCGACCAGGTCTCCCCCGAGGAGATCGCCCGCCGGTGCGCGCGGGAATCGATCGCCATGCTGTCCGCCGAGGACTGCCCCGCTGGCAAGATGGACATCGTCATGCAGAACGGCTGGGGCGGCGTGCTCGTCCACGAAGCTGTCGGGCATCCGCTCGAAGCCGACAATATTGCCAAACAGGTCGGCGCTTTCACCGGCAAAATGGGGCAGATGGTGGCCAGCGAGATTTTCACCATGGTGGACGACGGCAGCCTCGCCAATTTCAGGGGCACGACGAATTTCGACGACGAGGGCACGCCGATGCAGCGCAGCGTGCTGATCGAAAAAGGGGTGCTCAAGCTGTTCATGTCGGACATCCTTTCGGCCCGGCAGCTGAACATGGCACGCACCGGCAACGGCCGGCGCGAGAGTTTCCGTTACCCGCCGATTCCACGCATGACCAACACCTTCATCGACAAAGGCAACGACAGACCCGCCGATATCCTGGCGTCCACCCGCAAAGGGATCTACGTCCAGAGCCTGAGCGGCGGCAGCGTCAATCCGACCACCGGCATGTTCAATTTCACCTGCCGCGAATCCTACCTGATCGAAGACGGCAAAAAAACCAGACCGGTCAAGGGAGCCACGCTGATCGGCAGCTGCTTGGACATTATTTCCAACATCGATGCCGTCGGCGACGATCTCGATTTCGGACCGGGCATCTGCGGCAAGGGGCAAAGCGCGGAAGTGACCGCCGGACAGCCTACGGTGCGGCTGCGCGGCATCAATGTGGGCGGAACCCGGGCGTGAGCGCCGGCACGGCATGGAGGAAAGAATCATGGATTCCAAGGCACTAGCCGAACAACTGGTTCAAACCTGCTTGAAAAGAGGGGCCGACAGCGCCGAAGTGTTCCTGGAAACCGGGCGCGAGCTCAGCATCGAAGTCCGCAAGGGCGAAATCGAGACCGTCCAGGAAGCCGCATCGCAGGGGATCGGTTTCCGCATTTTCGCCAAAGGGAGAATGGCATTCGCGAGCTGCAACGATCTTTCCGACACGGCCACCGCAAGCGCCATCGAAAGCGCGATCCGGTTTGCGCAGCAGACGACCGCGGATCCCAACAACGTCCTTCCCGACGACAAGGGCCTTGCTTCTGTCGATGGGCTCTATGATCCCCAGATCGCCAAAATCCCGATGGAACAGAAAATCGAACTGGCCAAAACCGTCGAAAAGATGGCGATGCAGGACAGCCGGATCACCAAGAGCTCTGGAGCGGGCTACTCGGAATCGGAGAGCGAGGTATTCATCGCCAATTCCAGCGGGCTGTCGAAGACCTACAAGTCCTCCGGCTGCTCCTTCGGCGTTTCCGTGGTAGCGGAAAAAGGGGAACAGAAGTCTTCCGGGGGCGAGAGTTGCACTCGGCGATTCTATGCCGATCTCAAACCGCCGGCCGACATCGCCGCCAAGGCTGCCCGCAAAGCCTACGAACTGCTGGATCCGAGGATGGTCAAGACACAGCGGGCGTCGGTGGTGTTCGATCCTGATGTCGCGGGAGCCATCCTCGGCGGCATCCTTGCCGCAGTCAACGGCGAACGCGTCCTCCAGGAGGCGAGCTTCCTGGGCACCCGGCTCAATCAGAAGGTCGCTTCGGCGCTGGTCACTCTCATCGACGACGGCACGCGCGCCCGGGGATTGGCCAGCGCGCCTTTCGACGGCGAAGGGGTGCCCACCCAAAAGCGCGCCATCATCGACCGGGGGATTCTGAAAGGCTTCATGTACAACACCATCATAGCCCGCAGGGCCCGAGTCCGGAGCACCGGAAATGCCTCGCGCGGCGGGTTTGCAAGCGTGCCCGGCATCGGCGCCCATAACTTCTATATGGCCGCCGGCAGCTCCTCCCGCGCCGAAATCCTCGCCGGCACCGACAGAGGGCTTCTGCTGACGGAGGTAACCGGCTACGGGATCAACCCGGTCAACGGTGATTTCAGCGGCGGCGCATCCGGTTTCTGGATTGAGGCCGGCAAAATCGCTTTTCCGGTCAAGGGCCTGACCATAGCCGGCAGGGCGGATGAGATCCTGAACGGAATCGACCTGGTGGGAAACGACTTCGACTGGAATCGCCGCACTACCGCGCCCACGTTCCGGATTCGCGAAATGCAGATCGGCGGGGAGTGACGCGGAAGTGGCCGAAACCTAGAACGCTCGGATGGCACGGACCCGGCGGGGGTAGTCCTTGTCGTCGTAATGCTGCCTCCGGCCGTTGTCGGCGAAATCGAGGTGATCCGCCATGTCAGCGGTGCGCTGCGTCGAGGACCAATACGAGTAGTTGTCGACGATGCCGCTGCCGCCGAAATCGCCGAGCCCGGCGAGCTTCAGGTTTACGTACATCTCCTTCAATTCATCCGTCGACGGCAGAAACCAGCCGCGGATCCCGTTCAGGCTGAAATTCGCGCACAGCGCGGCCGCGCTGCCCGGCGCCACGCATGCAGCCAGGATGTCATTTGTGTTCTGCCTGCCCGTGCCCACCGCTGTGCCGCGGGCTCCGGGAATCAATGTGCGGAAACAACCCCAAGGCGCCCCGGCGCTCTGATCGAAGGGGGCTGCCTCCAGATACCGCCAGCCATCGGCTGTGTAATTCGGGTTTACGTGGAAAATCAGGCCGCCGGCGGGCCCCACATCCCCGACGGAATACCCGGCGACCGGCAGCCAAACGCTCATTTCTCCCACGCCGCGGTTGGCCCACAGGTAATAAGGAATCAGTTTGACAGGCTTCGCCACGGACTGCGGATCTGTGATACTTCCGGCCTGTCCGTGGAGTACATACGCTCCGCCGTAAAATTCCTTCTCAAGGGCGGCCCTTGGCTCATCCTCAGGGTGGAACAACAGGTCCAGGACGCGCCCACCCTCGCAATCAGGCCATTCGGCGCAATAGACAATCGGTCCCCTTTCAACGGCCATCCGGCTCCTGTCATCCCTCACTTTGGGATTGGCAATCACCTTTCTGATCTCAAAAGGAAAGTCGATTTCGACAACATCGCCGTCTCTCCAGACTCTGTCGAGGGAGACATAGCCGGACTCGCCGACGGCGTTGGTGACAATCCCGCCGTTGATGGAAATGCGCGTCTGCCGTGTCTGTTTGCCCGTGTAGGAATACAGATCTCCCGGAACCGGCCGGTTGCCTGCCCACCCGGGAATCCTGAGCTTGATGTTTGCCCGGATCCCTTCTCCGGCGGAGACCGTCAGTTTCGACCTTCCGCCCCACGGCATTTCGCTATCGACCGACAGCGACAGCATCCGGCCATCGACATTGAAGGAGGTTTCACTGGACACATACAGGTTCACATATATCCCGTCCTTGCCTTGCGCGAAGATATAACCGGGCATCGAGGCGAGGAAACGGACGAGATTGGGAGGGCAGCATTCCAGGGAAGCTTTTTCCCAGCGATGGTCGCGGCCGTCGCCGGCGCTTGCCAGCCTGTTGACGTAGAAAAAACGGTCCCCGGAAGCCGACACGCCCGACAAGGCGTTGTTGTACATCGTGCGTTCCATGACGTCGATGTACTTGCCGTCGCCGGTCGCCAGGAACAGCTTGTGGTTGAATGCCGCAAACATGAAGGCCGCGCAGCTTTCGCAATAGGCCGACAGGTTGGGCAGCTCATACGGCCTGCCGAAACCTTCGTTTCCGGTGGATCCGATGCCGCCGGTGATATAGAGCTTCGCGGAGATCACATCCAGCCAGATGCGTTGGGCCGCATCCAGGTACCCCCTGATCCCGGTCAGCACACCCACATCCGTCAGCGACACCATCAGGGAGGCAGCGTTCACGGCATGGCCGGCGGCTTCACTCTGTTCCAGGACCGGCCGCCAGGACTGATTGTGCCGGCTGCGGTTCACCGAGTTTTCCGCGCCGCGAATATCGAGGTAGTGT
>JAFNAG010000316.1 GCA_017860135.1 Acidobacteriota bacterium | reverse complement strand
CCACAGGACGCGGGCAAAGTCAAAGTCCGGACCAGATATCGTGCCGCCCGGCCGCGCATGCCATGGACTTACAGGTTTCATTCTCAACAATCCGTGTCGATTTCGGGCCGTCGGCGAAAGGGTTGGATCCGGTGTGTGGCGTTTTGAAATGACAGACGTTCGACGGGTTGCGAATCGGTAGCATCACCACACTACGGCTTTCTCGCCGGGTGCCGCAATGGCCGCGCAGACGGACTGAGCGGCTATGTTTCCCGGCCGGCTAACCCCGGGCCCCTCCTCACTGGCAATGGCGGCTGTGGCTTGCCGCTTGACGCGGCCCAGGCGCACAGTGTTATATTTCGCACCTATGCGTCGGGTAGCGGGTAGCGCACTCATAGCCTCACTGTTTCTGTTCCTCCTCAGTCTGCCGATGCTTCACTTCCATCCCGCTGCGGAGCATGAGCAGAATGCTGTGCTTCACAGCCATATGCCTCAGTCGGGTGGAGCCGACAGCTCCAGAATCGCGCTAGGCCAAGACGCAGAAGGGAACGAACCCAGCGAATTCGAATCCGTACCAATCGACATTTCCGCGCTTTGTCCTTCGGGATTATCGCCGGCTCCTGCTCCTGATCTTGCTGTCTTGATCACAGCGGATGTTTCGATCGATCCCGATCCACAGTCTGAATGTGTCCGGCTTCCAGATCCCAAAGCTCAGGCCCCGCCCGAAGTCCTGATTTATCATTCCCTTCGCAGCCCGCCCGCCTAAATCGCTCCATCCGCACATTCCAGGTGTGTCCACTCTGATTTTTCTGAAGGTGTTCCCATGCGATTGTCTGTCTGTTTATTGGGCCTCTGCTTCTGCCTCCCGTTTGTTTCGGGGCAGGACTTGACTGAAAGGGAGGCATTGCAGAAGCTCACCTCCGAAAGCCCGCGGGCGCGTGCGCTGGCCGCACAGGTAGAGCTTGCACGGGCCTCAGCGCTCACGGAGGGCCTCTACCCCAATGGCGCACTGACGGTTTCCAGAGAGGCCGCTGCCGGCACGCCGGAAACCTACCTCCTGTACGAGCAGCCTCTGTCGGTAACCGGCCGTCGCGGGTACTTGCGACGAGCCGCTCTGGCGGCAGCTGAGAGCGAAGGATCGTTCGTCCGGATGCAGCTGCATGAATTGCGCGTGGATGCCCGGCTGGCGTTTCTCGAACTCCTGCTGGCGCAGGAGCAGCTGAGCGTGTACGACTCGGAAAAGGCGAGTCTTCAGCAAATTGTGGAAGTCCTCCAAAAGCGGGAGAAGGCGGGGGAATCGTCCGGCTATGACCTTATCCGTGCCGAACGCGAGCTGTCGCTGCTCGAAGCGGATCAGGGGAACGCCCAGGCGCAGGTAGAGAAGGCCAGGGGATTGCTGGCGTCGTTTTTTGCGACATCCCAGGACGCCCAAGGGTTGCGCGCTGTGGGCGCGCTGACGGTTCCCGCCGTCCCCGATCTGGCTTCTCTCATCGGTCGATCCGGGGCTCGCGGCGACATCCAGGCAGAACGCCAGCTAGCCGAAAGCTCCGCCCTTTCGATGGAAGCGGCCCACCGCAAGATGTATCCCGAGCCGATCGTCACCGGCGGGCTGAAATCGCCCGTGGTCAGCGGCCAGCGCGAGTCCGGCTACGTGATTTCCGTCACCGTTCCGCTGCCGCTTTTTGACCGGGGGAAAGCAGAAATGGGACGTGCGGAAATCGCCCGCAGGGCGGCCGAGTCTCGCGCCGATGCGATCAAGGCGGAAGTGCAACTCAGGCTGAAAGGAGCGTGGGAGGAAACGCAAACCCGCATCCGCGTGGCCGGGATCTATCAGAAAAAGGCCGTGGCGGAGACGGGGAACCTGATCCGGATTGCCCGTGCGGCCTACGAAGGGGGCGAGGTGGGGATACTGGAATTGCTCGACGCGTATCGCACGCAACGGGAGGTGCGGCTTCGGATGCCGGAATTCGCCGCAACTGCCCGGCAATCCGCTCTGGAACTGGAACGACTGGTAGGTGAGGAGGTAATCCCATGAAAGAGAAGCTCTGTCTTATCGCGATACTCGCGGGGACGCTGGCATCGTGCAGCACCAGCCGTCCGCAATCCCCGGCACCCGCTGAACCCGAGCTGAATGCTGTCTCAGCGACTCTCTGGAGCGGGCGGACCGAACTATTCATGGAACATCCGGAGCTGGTTCGGGGGGAAACGGCCGGTTTTGCAGTCCACCTTACGGATCTCGTGACCTATCGCCCGCTTGCTGAGGGTTTGGCGACGCTCGAGTTCGAGAACGCCGGCAAGGTGACGCGATTCGAAAGCAATAGGCCGTCGAGGCCCGGGATATTCCGCGTGGACGTGCGACTCGATGCGGCGGGACGATACCGGGCGGTATTGAAGGTCCAGGCGCCGAAGCTCGAGGACCGGCACGACCTCGGAGAGATGATCGTGCACGAAAGCAAGGCCGCGGCTCTCGCCCAGACAGAGGCGGAAAGCCCGGCGGAGGGCATCCGCTTTCTCAAAGAGCAGCAGTGGGCGTCCGAGTTCGCCACCGAAGTTGCGGCTCCCCGCAAGATCGAGGAATCGTTGCAGGTACCGGCTGTTGTCCGCGTCCGCGGCGGTGGCGAAGGGAGTGCCATCAGCCCGGTCCGGGGACAGTTGTTGAATGTGCACCGGCTCCCGATTCCCGGACAACGAGTCCGGCAGGGAGAAGTGATCGCCGCAGTCATTCCCTTTACGTCCTCTCCTCAAGATCTGGCGGGCCTGAAGCTCGAGCTCTCGCAGGCGGAGACCGATATGGCCCAGTCGCGGCGACTGCGCGAGCGACTGGAGGGCCTGCTTGCAGACCGCGCAATTCCGGCCCGCAGGGTGGAAGAGGTGAAGGCCGACGAGGCAAGGGCGCAGGCGCGAATTCAGGCAGCGCAGGAACGACTCGCTCAGTTTGAGCGCACGAGGTCTGGTACCGACGGACAGGGCGAGGGTGTTGGTTCATTCGAAGTCCGGGCTCCCTTGACGGGAATCGTCACTACCCTCTCGGCAGTAACAGGCGGAAGCGTCGAAGCCGGACAGGAAATCCTTCACATTATCGATATCGACCAGGTCTGGGTGGCCGCGGAAGTTCCGGAATCGGAATCCGAAGTGCTCCGGACCTTGAAGCGTGCGGAACTGCAGACCGGCTCCCTGTCGATCGATATCCCGGGAAAGCGCGGCAGGATCGAACGGATCGGAAACGTCGTGGATCCCGAGTCGCGGCGCATCGCGGTCATCCTCGAAGTTTCGAACGAGGACGGGGCATTGAGGATCGGGCAGTCTTTGTTCGCCCGGCTGGGGAAAGGGAAAGCCGAGGCCCTTGTCTCCGTTCCAGTTTCGGCGATCGTGGACGACGGCGGGCGCCCGGTTGTGTTCGTTCAGCGCGATGGAGAGAGTTTCGAGAGAAGGCCGGTGCGCACGGGAGCCGCCGCCGGAAATTACGTGCAGGTGGTCGAAGGCCTCAAGGCAGGCGACCGTGTCGTGAGCAGGGGCGCCTATCTCGTCCGCCTCGCGGCTCTGTCCACGCAGATTCCGGCCCACGGCCACGTTCACTGAGGAGATGGCATGGTTGACAAACTCATCGAGGCTTCCATCCGCAATCGCGGAATCGTAGTCGCCGTGGCTCTGGGCCTCCTCATCTGGGGCGGTTACGTGGTTACGGTAACCCAGGTGGACGTGTTTCCGGACCTGACTGCGCCCACGGTCACGATCCTCGTGGAAGGCAGAGGAATGGTGCCTACCGAGATGGAATCTCTCGTTACGTTCCCGATCGAGGCTTCCATGAACGGGGCATCGGGGGTTCGCCGAGTTCGCTCCGCAACAGCCGTCGGGGTCGCGATTATATGGGTCGAGTTCGAATGGAATGTGGACATCCATCGGGCACGCCAGGTGGTGGCGGAAAAACTGGCGCTGACGGCCGGCGCCCTGCCGCCCGGCGTTGAGCCAGTGCTCGCGCCGATTTCATCCATTATGGGGGAAATCCTGTTCCTGGCCTTGGAATCGGACCGCCACTCGCCCCTCGACTTGCGCACCACGGCGGATACGGTCCTGCGCCGACGGCTCATGGCCGTCCCCGGCGTTTCCCAGGTGACACCCATCGGGGGCGGCGAGAAGCAGTATCAGATCCTGCTCGACCCGGTCCAGATGTCGGCACACAACATCAGCCTGCAGGAGGTCGAATCGGCGTTGCGCGACGGGAACCGGAATGCGTCGGCAGGCTTCGTTGTGCGGGGGGGAGAGGAGATCCTCATCCAGGGCATCGGCCGCGTCTCCACCTCCGAGCAGATCGCTTCGATCCCGGTTGCCGTGCGGGGAGGGCAGCCGGTCAGAATCGGGCAGATCGCGAAGACGCGCATAGGCGAGGCGATCAAGCGCGGCGAGGGATCTCACAATGGCAAACCCGCGGTGATTCTGGGCGTCCTGAAGCAGCCGGGCGCAAACACGCTGGAACTCACCCGGGAATTGGATCAGGTGCTCGACGATCTTCAAGCCACCCTGCCGGAGGGGATGATCATCTCGAAACACATATTCCGCCAGGCTGACTTCATCGAAGTGGCGGTCCGGAACGTCATGGCCGCGCTCCGTGACGGGGGGCTGCTCGTCGTCCTGATCGTGGTGCTCTTTCTGGGCAATTTCCGCGCGGCCTTTGTCACTCTTCTCGCGCTCCCCCTTTCTCTCCTGTCGGCAATCGCGGTGATGAGGTATTTTGGCATCACGGTAAACACCATGACTCTCGGCGGGCTGGCGATCTCGGTGGGAGCGCTGGTGGATGATGCCGTCATAGACGTGGAAAACGTGTTCCGCCGATTGCGCGAGAATGCGCGAAAGCCCGAGGCGGAGCAGCGTCCCGCTCTTGACGTGGTCTATCAGGCCACCCGCGAGGTTTTCGCCCCGATTGTCTACGCCACGATCATCATTGCTTTGGTGTTCCTGCCGCTGTTCTTCCTTTCGGGAGTGGAAGGCCGGCTGCTCCAGCCGCTCGGATTCGCCTATCTCGTTGCCTTGGGAGCATCCCTGGTTGTAGCCCTCACGATTACCCCCGTGCTCTGTTCCCTGCTGTTGCCGAAATCGAAAGGGGTCCTGCGCGACCACGAAGCCCTGCTGGTTCGGATCCTGAAACGACTTTACCGTCCTTCGCTGAACCTGGCCATCAACCACCCCTGGCCGGTAATCGCTGCATCCGTGGCGCTGCTGGCCGGCGCTGTTTTCGGCTTCACACGCTTGGGGAGTGCCTTTCTGCCGCCATTCAACGAGGGGATGCTGACCATCAGCGCGGTCACACTGCCCGGCACCAGCCTTGCAGAATCGGATAAGTTAGGGCGGCGGATCGAGCAAATCCTTCATACGGTCCCTGAGGTCAGGGAGACGGCCAGAAGAACCGGAAGAGCCGAACTGGACGAGCATGTCCAGGGTGTGGAATCGGCCGAAATCGACGTCGGGCTGCAGATGAAGGACCGATCCAAGGATGAGATGCTGCGCGACATCCGCGACAGGCTGAGTCTGGTTCCCGGCATGAACCTGGACATCGGGCAGCCGCTCAGCCACCGGATCGATCACATGCTGTCGGGCACGCGCTCAAACGTCGCCGTGAAAGTCTTTGGCGACGAGTTGACGACCTTGCGCGAGCTGGCGACAAAAGTGCGCGGTGTTATGGCCGGCGTAAAGGGGGTCGTGGATCTGAACATCGAAGCGCAGGCAGAGATTCCGATGCTGAGGATCCGGTTCAACCAGGACGCATTGGCTCGCTACGGGGATGATCGGGGACCCAACTATGTCGGGCGCGAAGCCGTGCAGCGGCGGATCGTGGTGTCCTGCAACGTCGCGGAGAGATCGCTCGTGGATGTCGTGAACGAGGTCCGGCAACGAGTTGCCCAATCGGTGCGGTTGCCGCGCGGCTACAGGGTCGAGTACGGAGGCCAGTTCGAGAGCGCGGCTTCGGCCTCGCGCATCCTGGTTGCCCTGGGAGTCGTGGTGTTCATCGCGATTTTCGGGCTGTTGATCGTGGCATTCCACTCTACCGCGGACGCGGCGATCGTGATGCTGAATCTGCCGCTTGCGCTCATCGGCGGCGTGGCAGGGGCCTATGCGGGCGGTGGAGTGCTCTCGATCGCGGGCATGATCGGATTCATTGCACTGTTCGGGATCGCCGTGCGCAACGGTATCCTGCTCGTGTCGCACATCCGCCACTTGAAGGAGGCAGAAGGGATTGTTGACCGGCGCGAGGCGGTCGCGCGCGGAGCGGTGGAAAGACTGGCCCCCATTCTGATGACCGCGTTGACGGCGAGCCTGGCGTTGCTTCCGCTCGCGTTGGGCGCGGGAAAGCCGGGAGACGAGATTCAGTCGCCGATGGCGCTGGTAATCCTGTACGGGATGCTCAGTTCGACGTTTCTGAACATGGTGGTTCTGCCTGCCATCTATTGCCGGTTCCGGCGCTTCTAAGGCACGTTGAATTGAGCCTCAATGGCTGTGGCGATGATGCCCATCCGGGAAATGCACGTGGTCATGGGTCAGCGGTTCATGGCTGTGCCGGTGGCCGCTCTTCGTGCCGGGTACCACCGACTCGTCGTGCTGATGCTGATGGTGCGCATCGTGGATATGTCCATGGTTGTGCTCCAGCGCATCATGTGTGTGTTCATGGCGGTGTCGTTCGGTCAGGTGCAGCCAAACGCCCAGCGCCATGAGCGAGCCAGCGATCAGCAACCGCCGGCTGACCGGTTCGCCCAGAAGCGGAATCGCCAGCACCGCGCCGAAGAATGGCGCAACGGAGAAGTAGGTCCCGGTTCTGGCCGCTCCGAGATGACGCAGGCCCACCACGAACAGAGCCAGACTAATTCCGTAGGCGACCCAACCGACCAGCATCGCTCCGGCAAGATTGGGCAGAGAGGGCCATTTTGCGCCCAGCAGAAGGGCAAGCATCAGGTTCACCCCACCTGCCGTCAATCCTTTGATCGCAGCAATCCAGGTCGCATCGGCGAGCGATACCATGCGCGTCAGGTTGTTGTCGATGCCCCAGGCCAGACAGGCCCCCAGGACGGCCAAAGCCGGCCAGGCGCTGGAGAACCGAGCTTCTCCCGGCCAAGTGAGCACAGCCGTGCCGGCAACGATTGCGACCATACCCAGCGCGATGCGCCGGTCGAAGTTCTCGCGGAAGACGAACCAGGCCAGCAGCGCGGTGAACAAACCTTCAGCGTTGAGCAATAGCGATGCGCCCGACGCCGCCATCCTGGCAAGCCCAAACATCAGTAGCACCGGACCGACCACCCCACCTGCGAGAATCGCACCCGCCAGCCACGGCCATCCACCTGGCGGCAACTTCATCGGTGACGCGTTGCGCACACGGCGGTACAGGTAAAGGCCGGCTCCGGACCCGAGGTAGAGCAGGCCGGCCAACAGCCACGGATTGACACTTGCCAGCAGCCACTTGGCGAGCGGCGTACCGCCGCCGAACAGAAGCGCCGCGCCCAAAGCGGCCAGTACGCCAGGCTGGCGTAATCCGTGCTTCCAACTCACGGTCACCTCACGAAACGGATTGCAGGATGCCCTAGTTCCCTATCCGCTGGAGGGCAAGCATGCAAGTCTGCGGCGACGTAATCGCGGACAGA
>JAFNAG010000085.1 GCA_017860135.1 Acidobacteriota bacterium | reverse complement strand
GTGACACTTCCTCAGGTCTCGTGCTATGTGGGATACACGCACGAAGGAGTGCATCGGCTGCTGAGGGAAAACCTGCGGTACTCGGCGCTGTATGGCGGCGCCATCACGGGGATCGGGCCGCGTTACTGTCCCAGCATTGAGGACAAGGTGGTAAAGTTTGCGGACAAGGAGCGGCATCAGATCTTCCTGGAGCCGGAGGGGCTGGACACGCACGAGGTGTATCTGAACGGAATGTCGACGAGCATGCCGGAAGATATTCAGGAGGCGATGGTGCACGCGGTGGCGGGGCTGGAGCGGGCCAGGATCGTGCGACTGGCCTATGCGATCGAATACGATTTCGTCGACCCGACAGAAATGAAGCCGACGCTGGAGACGCGTCGTGTGCCGAGACTTTTTCACGCGGGCCAGATCAACGGCACTACCGGATATGAGGAGGCGGCAGCGCAGGGGCTGGTTGCCGGGATCAACGCGGCGCTGCGCGCCGGTGGAGCGGACGGGATCGTGCTGGACCGCACGGAGAGTTACATCGGCATCCTGATCGACGACCTTGTGACCCGGGGCGTGGACGAGCCCTACCGGATGTTCACATCGCGCTCAGAGTGCCGGCTGCTGTTGCGCATCGATAACGCCGACCGGAGGCTGAGCCCGCTCGGTCACAGGCTGGGGCTGGTTTCGGAATCGCGCCTGGCGGAGTGCCGGCGGAAATACGAAGCTGCGGAACGATTGCGGGGTTTACTGCGGGAGGAGCGTTGGGATCCGGCGCGGATGGAGCTGCAAGGCGTGGATCCGGCAGCGGGCAAAGGACAGACTCTGGAGCAGCTGTTGCGGCGCCCGCACATCACGCTGGCCGATTTCGAGCCGCTTCTGCGGGAGAAGGGCATGTGGTTTCCGGGTGATATCAGGCGGTCTGTGGAGATCGAGATCCGTTATCAGGGATACATCGAGCAGCAGCAACGGGATGCCGAGAAGATCCGCAGGATGAGCCTGCGGCGCATCCCCGGGGATCTCGATTACGGTTCCATCAGCGGCCTGAGCAGGGAGGTGCGGGAGAAGCTCAGCCGCGTGCGGCCGGAGGACCCTTTGCCACAAGAGTCGCAAGACGCCGTAGGGACGACACCGCGTCGTAATGAATGATGGTGCAATTCATTTGCATTGAGGGGTTGCAGGCAATCTTCGGACCACCTGCCAGCCCTTCCCACCGATAAGGGCGCAATGGATCCGGGGACAGGTCTCACACAATTGTGTGGGCGCTACGGAGTGGAGGCCGATTCGGAAGAAGCACTCCGACTCCGGGAGTACCTTGCCCTGCTGCGCAAATGGAATCGCCGGGTAAATCTCACCGCATCGACGGATTGGCCCGCTCTGGCGAGCCAGTTCGAAGAAGCGCTGTGGGCGGCCAGGTTCTATCCGCGGGACCCGCGCCGGCACCTGGACATCGGAAGCGGCGCCGGCTTCCCTGCCGTGCCGCTGCGGATTCTTCGTCCTTCCATGCAGCTGTCGATGCTGGAAAGCCGTGCCCGGAAGGCAGCCTTTCTGGAGACGGTTGCGGCGGAACTCGGGCTGGCGGGGACGGCAGTGGTTTGCCGCAGGGCCGAGGAATACCTGGAAAGCGGGGCCGAAGGCGGGTGGGATACGGTTTCCTGGAAGGGGATCAGGCTCAGCTCCCGGGCCCTCAAGGCACTGATTGCGTCGAGCGCTGCGGATACCCGTTTCTGGATGTTCCACGGCCCCGGCCTCCCTTTGCAGGATCCAGCGAAGGGAGCAGAATCGCTGCGGCTGGTCCATCAGGAGACGTTTCCGGCGCGTCCGGCCTGGCATCTGTCCGTTTTCGGGCCGGGCTAGCCTGTTTCACGTGAAACTCTCCGCCTTCCGGAGGTTGTTTCACGTGCAACAGACTTTTTTGGTTTGTGACGTTGCATTCCGTTATGATATTCTCCCGGCATCGTGACAAACAGCGGCGGCCGCAAGGGGAGGACCATTGCGATCACAAACCAGAAGGGGGGTGTCGGCAAAACCACCACGGCCATCAACCTGGCTGCGGCTCTGGCCATGGCCGACATGCGAGTGCTCGTTGTCGACACGGATGCCCAGGCGAACTGCACCAGCGGGCTCGGCTATACCAGGGGCACGGTCCGGAAGAGCATCTACGATGCCTTGATCTTCGGAGAGCCTTTGCGGCCGCTGATTCTCGGCACAGAACTCGACAACCTCAAGCTGGTTCCAGCGGACCGGAACCTTACCGGAGCGGCAATCGAAATGGTGGAACTCCCGGAACGGGAGCTTCTCCTGAAGCGCCTGCTGGCTCCGGTGGCTCCTGAGTATGATTTTATCCTGATCGACAGCCCCCCTTCGCTCAATCTGCTGACCCTGAACGGGCTGGTCGCCGCCGGGTCGGTACTGGTTCCCATCCAGTGCGAGTACTTCGCCCTCGAGGGGATCTCGGAACTCCTCGACACTCTGAGCCGCGTGCGCCACAGTTACAATCCGGGTCTGCGGATCCAGGGGATTCTCCTGACTATGTTCGACGAGCGGACGAACCTGAGTTCCCAGGTCCGCGAGGATCTCAGGAATTTCTTCCCCAGGGAGATCCTCGCCACGGTAATACCGCGCAATGTCCGTCTGGCGGAGGCGCCGAGTTTCGGTAAACCCATTCTGCTTTATGATATAAGATCCAAAGGCGCAGAGAGTTACATAAACCTTGCCAAGGAAATCCTGAATCATGAAAAAAAAGGTGCTGGGTAGAGGCCTGGGGGCTCTCATTCCGGAGGCGCAGCCTCCGGAGCCGGTCCCCAACGAAATCGACCTTGACCGGATCGCGACGAATCCGGATCAGCCACGCCTGAAGTTTGATGAAAAAAGCCTGGCGGAACTCGCCGAGTCGATTCGATCCCACGGCGTCCTTCAGCCGGTGCTGGTTCGACCCTTCGGCGATGGGTTCCAGCTCGTCGCCGGGGAGCGGCGCCTCATGGCGGCCCAGCGGGCGGGCCTGCTCAAGATCCCGGCATTCGTGCGGGATGTCCCCGACGACCGCCTGCTGGAACTCTCGCTGATCGAAAACATCCAGCGGGAACAGCTCAACGCGATCGAGGAAGCCCAAGCCTTTCAAAATCTTATGGATACATTGCAGACAACGCAGGAGGAGCTGGCCGGACAACTCGGCAAGGAGCGCAGCACCATCGCCAATGCGCTCCGACTCCTCAAACTGCCGCCCGCGGTAAAGCTTCTCGTAGCCGACGGCAAACTTTCTGCCGGGCATGCCCGCGCCCTGCTTGCCGCCAACGCTTCGCCTGCCGAAATGACCCGGATCGCCAACCTTATGGTCCGGAAAGGATGGTCCGTCCGGGACGCCGAACGGTGGGCCAGGAAGGGCCCTTCCACTCGAACCCGTGCATCGAACCCGCAGGACCCCGACGTCACCGCGGCCGCCGACCGGCTGCGCCTGCTTCTCGGCACCAGAGTCGAGATCGTCGCGGGGAAAGGCCCTCGCCAGGCGGGCCAGATCCGGATCCACTTCTTCAGCCATGATGATCTAATCCGTATCTACAGTTTTATCAGTGAGAAACGCCCAAATTGACGGGAGTGCGCGATGAAGTTCAAAAAGGAAAACGACGATGAAATTGTGAGCCTGCTCGGGGAAGGTGTCGAAATCCAGGGAGACCTCTCCTTCGCACATGGCATCCGGGTCGACGGCACCGTTCGCGGCACCATCCGTTCGGAAGCCTGTCTCGTCATCGGACCCAAGGGCAGGGTGGAAGCGGAACTCGCCATTCGCAGGGTCATGATCAATGGCGAGTTTCACGGCGCCATCCACGCATCCGAACGCGTCGAGATTCAAAAGGAAGGGCGCGTGTACGGGGATATCTTTACCCCATGCCTGATTATCGAAGCCGGCGCCCTTTTCGAGGGAAAATGCAACATGCACGAGTCAAAATCAGAGCAACCCCAGGCTGCCGGACAGGGTGGCATTGCTGCATCGGCTCAAGCAGGGGACGGTAAAAGTGACTGAAAATAAAAGACTTACAGAAATGGTTTCGAGTTCCGGCTGAGCCGGCAAGCTGAGCGCGCTCAGCCTGATCCAGGTCCTGGATCGCATCCCGAAATCCGATAATCCGAACGTCCTGGTCGGCTTCGAAACGGCCGATGATGCCGGTGTCTACCGCCTTGATGACAGCCGCGCACTGGTGCAGACGCTCGACTTCTTCTCCCCGGTGGTGGACGACCCCTTCGCATTCGGATCCATCGCCGCCGCCAACGCCCTGAGCGATGTCTACGCGATGGGCGGCATGCCGCTGACCGCCATGGCGATTGCCTGTATTCCCGACCGTCAGGCGGAAATGGAACTCCTTGCGCAAATAATGCTCGGCGGGGTGGAAAAGCTGAGAGAGGCCGGCGCGGCACTGCTGGGCGGGCATACCGTGAACGATGCGGAGATCAAGTTCGGTTACTCGATCACCGGTCTGGTGGATCCCTGCAAAATCCTCACCAATGCCGGGGCTCGGCCCGGAGACGCCCTCGTCCTGACGAAACCGCTCGGCATCGGTATCATCACTACCGCCATCAAGCGCGGCAGGGCAGAGCCGGAAACCATACGCAAGGCTGTCGAAGTCATGACCACGCTCAATCGCATCCCCGCCGAGGTGATGCGACTTTTCCGATGCTGCGCCGCCACCGATATCACGGGCTACGGGCTGCTCGGCCATGCATGTGAAATGGCTTCGGCCAGCCGCGTCACCCTTCGCCTGCAGGCAGACCGGATCCCCTTCCTCGAAGAGGCCTACGCCCTCGCAGAAGCCCGGATCGTGCCCGGCCTGGCCGCCAAGACGTGGCAGGCCATCTCCCCGAAGGTCGTGCTGCCGCCTTCCCTGCCTGAGCCGCTGCAGAAAATCCTGATCGATCCCCAGACTTCCGGCGGCCTGCTCATATCGGTCCACCCCGACGACAGGGATCCAATGATGGCATCCCTGAGGAGTCGCGGCGTGCCGGCATCTGTGATCGGAACCGTGGAGGAAGCACAGCAAGCCAGGATAGTGGTGGAGTAGAAAGGCGGACGCCCTACCCTTCGACGTCTACAGATATCTTCAATGACTTCAAGAATTTAGCGTCTTCCGAGGTGATGCGGAGGCGCACCGGCTCCACGGTCCTGGAGATTGCGGAAACCGCTTCGCTCTCGGCCTTGTCCCGGCGGTTGAAGCCGATGGTCGCTTCAATGATCAGGAAGGCCTCGTACCCCGCCTCCTGGATGTTCCGGATCGATTCGTTGATCCTGGGGGATTCGCTCAGGGTTTCGTTGATCGCCTCTTCCAGATTCTTCATGAGGCGTTTGATTTCTGCGTCCGGCATCCGGTGCTCCTGCGTTCGGCGGAGGCGTTCTCGCCAGGTCTTACTGTCATCTTAAGAAAGCGTGCCTGTGCTGTCAAGATTCATCTCTGGATGGGGGGGAGACGGACACCGGGATCACGTAGCTATTGACAGAGCCGATCGCGCGGATTTCAATAGCTGCGTGCCGCCGGGACCGCCGGCATGATTTCCGCTGGCCGGGATCAAGTTGATGGGCGCCGGGACAGGCATCCCGGAGCGCAGCGCAGCCGATGGCCGCAACCAGGTAAGCGACCACTCCTGGAAAGCGTGGCTTCGTCATGCCCTGCGCGGCGGGCGAACGGATGGCACAATCGGTATCCGTATCGCAATCGCTATCGGGATCGACGTCGGCATCATCTCGCTGCCGGCATCAATACAGAGGCGTCCGATCATGCACAATTTTCGATAGCGACTGCGATTGCGATCCCGATGCCGATACCGACGCCGTTATTCCATGGTGGTGAAAAATCCTTTCCTTTTTGGCAAGGATTTTCAGGTTAGTAGTACAGAGGAATCCGCGATGATGCGAGAGGGGATATACCGCGAAGCCGCCGGCTGGGGGCTGTCGTCCGAGAAGGCCGGCGAGTTTCCGTTTACGCGCGGCGTGTACGCCAGCATGTATCGCGGCCGGCTCTGGACCATGCGTCAATATGCGGGTTTCGGCTCGGCGCGGCAATCGAACGAGCGTTACCGATATCTGCTCGCGCAGGGCCAGACGGGACTGAGCGTGGCGTTCGACCTGCCCACGCAGATCGGACTTGATCCGGACCACCCGCTGGCAGCGGGCGAGGTCGGCAAGGTGGGCGTTTCGATTGCGTCCCTGCATGACATGGCGGACCTGCTGCGGGATATCCCTCTGGACCGGGTTTCCCTCTCCATGACCATCAACAGCACCGCGGCGATCCTGCTCGCGATGGTGCTCTGCCTGGCGCGCCGCCAGGGGGTTGCGTGGCAGGCCCTGCGCGGCACCGTCCAGAACGACATCCTGAAAGAATACATCGCACGCGGCACGTATATATACCCGCCCGCGCCTTCGCTGCGGATCGCGACCGACATCCTGAGCTTCTGCATCCGGGAAGTCCCCAACTGGAATCCGATCTCGATCAGCGGATATCACATCCGGGAAGCCGGTTCCACCGCGGCGCAAGAAGTCGCTTTCACGCTTGGGGACGGAATCGCATATGTGCAGGCCGCGCTCGCTGCCGGCCTGCATGTCGATGCGTTCGCGCCGCAGCTTTCATTCTTTTTCAACGCGCACAGCGATTTTCTCGAGGAGATCGCCAAGTTCCGCGCGGCGCGCCGGCTGTGGGCGCGGATCATGCGCGAGCGCTTCGGCGCCCGCGACCCGCGCTCCTGCGCGCTTCGTTTTCATACCCAGACGGCAGGCAGCACGCTCACCGCGCAGCAGCCCGAGAACAACCTGGTTCGCGTCACCCTCCAGGCGCTTGCGGCCGTGCTCGGAGGGACCCAGTCGCTGCACACCAACTCCATGGATGAAGCCCTCGCCCTGCCCAGTGCCGCCGCCGCGCGCACCGCCCTGCGCACGCAGCAGATCCTGGCCTATGAGAGCGGCGTCGCCGACGTTGCAGATCCCCTGGGGGGATCTTACGCCATAGAGTCCCTGACCGATGCCATCGAGTCGGAAGCCGCGGATGCCATCCGCAAGATCGACGCGATGGGCGGGATGCTCAGGGCGATCGTCGACGGCCATGTGCAGCGCGAGATCCAGGAGGCATCGTACCGCTGCCAGAAGCGCGTGGAATCAGGAGAGTCGGTGGTAGTCGGGGTTAACCGCTACGCCGGCGGCGAAAGCCGGCCGATCGATCTTCTGGTGATCGACGAGCAGGCGGCCGCCGGCCAGGCAGAGCGCCTCTCGAGGCTGCGGGAAGAGCGCGACACGCGCGCGGTTCACGAGTCGCTCGAGCGGCTGCGGGAAGCGGCCGCGCAAGGGGACAACCTCATGCCCGCCATCCTTCAGGCCGTGGAGGCGCCGGCGACTCTGGGCGAGATCTCCGATTGCCTGCGGACGGTCTTCGGCGAATACCGGGAATCCGTCGCACTGTAGGCGGAAATCCGCTTGCCTCCCCTCCGGGCCGGCCGTTGCACCAGATAGCAAATTCCTGATTGGCATCTTTCGCGAAACTCATATTGCATGCAAAATTCGTCTTGCACGCTTGGGCCTCGACTTCGACTTGGTCCGGGACATGGAATTGCACGATGCCGAAGTAGCTGACGCGCGGAAAGAGTGACACGGGGCGGACCGCCGTCGGCTGCTGTCGGGCTTGGATCCGGATCCGCGTCGACATCTACGTTCAGGTCCAGGTCGAAGTCGATGTCCGGGAGGCGGAACCGCGCAGTCTCGCGATGGAAGCAATGGCGGATTTCCGGGAGGGTGGGCCGGCTTCCCGATCTACCGGATGAGGATCAGCTCCTTTTGCGGTGAAGAAAGATATTCGGCGCCTGATCCGGTCACCGTCACCATTTCCTCGACGGTGGCGACGCCGTGGCCGGGAACGGTCAGCCGCGGCTCGATGGTGAAGACCATGCCGGATTCGAGCGGGGCGTGCGGCTTCCGCGCATACTTCTCCCAGGCGGGGCCGAGCAGCGCGGTCCCGTCATGAGCGAACCGGCCCACCTGGTGGCCCAGGGCATGCGGGAACTCCGCGTATCCGGCAGCGGTGATCCTGCCCCGCGCCACGGCATCGATCTCGATGCCACGGACGCCCGGCTTCATCGCCTTGCGGCTGGCTTCGATGGCGTCCACGAGAGTCTCGAATCCCCGCAGCACCTGCGGCGGTGCGGCTGATTCCCCCGGTGCGAGGATGTAGAAAGTCCTCTGAAGGTCGGAGCAGTAGCCCCGATGCTTCACCCCGAAATCCATGTTCAGGAGATGTCCCGCCGCCACCGGCCGGTCCGTGGGCGCGTAATGGGCGCCTGCGGTGTCGGGCCCCGTGAATACTGCGGGGCAGTGATTCGGGTCCCACGCGTACTCGAGCCGGGCTTCCTCCACTTCCGCCCTCATGAACGCGGCAATGTCTTTCTCGGTCTTTCCCGGAGCGATGAATCTCGAGACCTTCGCGAAAATATCTTCGGTCTTGCGTATCGCCTCGCGGATGCAGTCCAGTTCCCCTTTCGTCTTCCTCTCACGGACGGCGGACACGATCGCTTCGGCCGAGCCGACGCGGTCCTGATATCCCAGCTCTTGCAGGAGGTCCATCAGCGTGAGGTACATGCCGTGCGTGATGCCGTCGCAAATCTCACTGCCCCGGGAATAGTTCACCGCGATGGATGCCGGATGGAACTCGCGCATCGCCTCGAGGAACGGTTCCCGGATGCCTTTGACGAATCCGACAACCCGGTCGAAGGCTCCGGTGTTCTCGATGGTCTTCCGGTCGTATTCCCCGCAGATCACACAGCTTTTCCCCGACGCGGTGATGATGACTGCCGTGTGCCAGGTGACGTCGGTTCCGATCAGGTAATCCAGGATTGGATCGCCGTTGATGGCGCTCTCTCGGACGAAGGTGATCCAACAATCCGTCTGTTTCTCCCTCAGAATGGAAACCGCCTGCGCGACTTTTTCCCGCTGCAACACGGGTCACCTCCACCATTCCTTGTTATGTGTCTCATGCCGCCGCATCCGGATCGCAGAGCCGTCCCGCAGGGCGCTTGCTCCGCGGCGCGAGCGGGCCTCACAACGCCGCGATGAACAAATGGTATCAGAAGTGCGGCTGCCTGAATACAGAAGCGCCGCATCCGCCGGAACAATATGGAAAACGATGGACGGGGGGCGAAAATCGCGGGTAACCAATCTTTTCTGATAAATTCTCTCCGTTGCGTCCCGTTTCCGATTGCGTCCTCTCCAGTCGCGTCTCAGGACGGGCCTTTCTCTTCCGGCGCGATCGGGCGAAACCAGTCGTCTTCCGATCGGGAAGCCCGGGGCATCGGATGTGGTTTTGCTTTGATTTAAAATCATGTAAAATTAGAGGTTTGGGCTGTCTATCACAGGGTTGGTCACTGCAGGTCCGCGTGGCGGTGTTCCTTGAAACCTTTTTCCGCCGCAATACGTACTAAAGGCATTACCGGAGGAGGCGAGGCATGAGCAAGAAGAAGAAAATCTGGATTGCCGGTGGTGTGGTGCTGGCTCTTGGGCTGATCCTGTTTTTCAGCATCAAGGCCTCCCAAAGGGATGAAGTGCTCGTGCAGACTTCCAAGGTCGTCCGGAAGGATGCTCTCAAAGCGCAAGTTTCGGCAAGCGGGCAGATCCGGGCCAAGGAATTCGTGGAGCTGCAGTCGGAAACCGCCGGCGTGATCATCGATCTTCCCATTCGGGAGGGGGATAAGGTTACCAAAGGCGATGTCCTGCTCAAAATCGATCCGATCCAGACGCAGGCGCAGACGAGCTCCGCCCAGGCGCAGTATGAAGCCGCGATGACGGAAATCCGCGGGCAGCAGTTCCAGATTGCCAACGCAGACCAGAACCTTGCCAGCTCTGAGGCGGCTCTGATTTCGGCACGCGCGGAACTCGCGCAGGCGGAGAACAACGTGGCGCGGGCGCGGAGCAGCTTTCAGCGCAGCCAGCAGCTGCACGAAGAGGGCCTCATCTCGCGCGACGAGTATGAACAGGCGCAAAACAGCTTGAAAGGGGTGCAGTCGCAGTACGAAGTCTCCAAATCACGGCTGTCGCAGATGGAAACCCAGGTCGCGGTTGCGAAGAACAACATCGAACAGATGAGGCGGAGTTTTGAGGCGTCCCAGGCGCGGTTGAAGTCTCAGGAAGCCCAGCTGACCCAGGCGACCGACCAGCAGCGCAAGACCACGATTACAGCCCCGCTGACCGGAGTCATCACCCAGCTCAATGTTGAGAAAGGGGAGCGCGCCGTTCCCGGTGTTCTGAACAGCCCACAGGCAACGTTGATGGTCATCGCCGACCTGAGCGTAATCCAGGCGGAACTCAAGGTGGACGAAACCGACATCGTCAATCTGGCGCTGGGCAATTCGGCTCAAGTCAAAGTGGACGCCCTTCCCGAGGAAGTGTTTGACGGGGAAGTTAGTGAAATAGGGAACAGTCCTATCTCAACCTCGGCTGCGGCGACGCAGGAAGCCAAGGACTTCAAAGTGATCGTAACCCTGAAGGTGCCGACAACGAAGATCCGGCCCGGCATGTCGTGTACCGCGGATATCACGACAGACACGCGAAACAATATTCTGGCGATTCCGATTCAGGCCCTGACAATCCGTGAAGTGGAGGTAGACAAGGACGGAAACTACGTCGAACCCGATCTCAGCAAGCCGAAGAAGACGGAAACCATCGCGCAGGCGGATTCCTCAAACAAAAGTAAAATTAACAAGAAAGAACTCGAGGGTGTCTTCGTAGTTACTAAAGAAAACCTTGCCAGGTTCCGCCCCGTGAAAACGGGGATAACAGGCGAGTCGGAGATTGAGGTAAAATCCAACCTCCAGGAAGGGGAAGTCATCGTATCGGGTAGTTTCCAGACCCTGCGGAATCTGAAGGACGGTGCATTCGTAAAAATAGATACCACCGCCAAGACGGAAGCAACCAAATCATCCAGCTGAGCCAGGGCCTCAGCGTTTCGAGGAACGACATGACGGGGAGCAACGGTAACAATAAGCAAACAGACATCTTAATTAAGACGGAAGATCTCCAGAAGACCTACCAGATGGGTACGGAACTGGTGCATGCGCTGCGTGGAGTGACGTTCGAGATTCATCGCGGCGAGTATGTTGCTATCATGGGGCCCTCCGGTTCCGGGAAATCCACCATGATGAACCTGATCGGATGCCTGGATACTCCGTCCAACGGGAAATATTATCTGAACTCGCGCCTGGTCTCGGAGATGAATGACGACGAACTGGCCCACATCCGCAACAAGGAAATCGGCTTTGTCTTTCAGACTTTCAATCTCCTGGCTCGCGCCACGGCTCTCCACAACGTGGAGCTCCCTTTGATCTACAACGGGACTCCTTCCCATGAGCGCAAGGAGCGCGCGATCAAGGCGCTGCAGGCGGTCGAGCTTGGCGAGCGCATGTACCATCGCCCCAATGAGTTATCCGGCGGACAGAGGCAGCGCGTTGCCGTTGCGCGCGCCCTCGTGAATAATCCTTCGATCATCCTGGCGGATGAGCCTACCGGGAACCTCGACTCGGCAACCAGCATGGACATCATGCGGCTGCTGGATGAACTGCACAAGAAGGGGCACACCATCATTCTGGTCACACACGAGCCGGATATCGCGCTGCATGCATATCGCGTAATCCGGTTGCTGGACGGCAAAATCGCCAGCGATGAACCGGTCCCGCACGATTAAGTTCCTGCGTTCGTTTTCATGAAATGTGAATCGGGCGACCGCACGGCGGTCGCCCGACTTTTTTATGTCAGTTCGGGGAGGGCCCGAGGCGATTCCTTCCAAATGGCTTATTTCTTAACATTCTCCATCCTGGTCGACCAGGAAACAAGCCACCTTGGCGCGGCCGCACACCCGTAGAGGCGGGATTTCCATTCTGCATCCCGCCAGCACGCTCGGACAGCGGGGATGGAACGGGCATCCAGGAGGGGGTGCTGCAGCGGATGGCACTTCCCCGGGCAATGCCGGCCTGCCGGCCGGCGACTTCTGATGCATGACGGGCATGCTTTCCAACAAAGCCCTGCTGTAAGGGTGCCCGGGTGCGCGGAAGAACTCGTCCGCGGGGGCATCTTCCACGATCCGGCCCAGATACATCACGACAATCCTGCTGCAAAGGTAGCGGATCACAGGGAATGAGTGTGAGATCATTACCAGTGAAATGCCGTGTCCTTGCCGGATTTGCCCGAGGAGATTCAGGATCTGAGTCTGCACGGATGCGTCCAGAGCCGAGACCGGCTCATCCGCGATCAGCAGCCTGGGATTCAGGGCCAGCGCCCGGGCGATGGCGACGCGCTGCTGTTGACCCCCGCTGAGCTCGGCGGGCCTCCGGTGGATCAGGCTCTCATCAAGCCCTACTTCTGCAATGAGTTCCGTCATCCGTCGTGCGCCGGCCTCTTGCCTTCCCCTTCGGTGCACCTCGAATGGCTCAGCCAGGATCTCCCGCACTGTCATGCGGGGATTCAGCGAGGCGAGAGAATCCTGAAAGACGATCTGGAACTCGCTGCGCAGCGTGCGAAGCTCCTGAGGGGGAAGGTCTTGCAGGTCGAGGCCGCGATACAGGACCGAGCCTTTATCCGGCTTTAGCAAGCGGAGCGCACATCGCGCCAGAGTTGACTTCCCGCATCCCGATTCCCCCACGATCCCCAGCGATTCACCAGCCTCCACCGTCAGATCGATATCGGTCAAAGCATGCACGAGGCGGCCACCCTGCCGAATGCCGGATCGAAAGGTTTTGGAGAGGCTGCGCATCTCGAGAATCGGGGTCATGAGAGTCCCCTCGCAAGTCGGAATCCCGGTATCCATCGCGGCGGTTGCCATCGTGCGCCGCGGCGTTGCATGCAGAGGTTTCAGGTCGTGTCGACCGGGCCGACCGGCTTGAAGCATGAGGCCCAGTGGCCATCGCGGACCTTCAGAGCCGGGGGCACTGACTCGGAACACGCTGTTTCCGCAATCCGGCATCGCGGGGCGAATGAGCATCCTCGGAATCCCTGCGTATCCGTGGGGATGGAACCTGGGATCGCAGCCAGCGGCGATTGATCCCAGCGATGCTCCAGGTCCGGCCGGCACGCCAGCAGTAATGAGGTGTACGGGTGGGCGGGCCGTCGGAATACATCCTCGGTCCTGCCCGTTTCGATCATGTTCCCATGGTACATGACGGCGACGCGCTCGGCGACCCCCGACACAAGCGCCAGATCATGACTGATGAGCAGAAGGGCCAGCCGGCGCTGATCCTGCAACCTGCGGAGGAGCGCCAGGATCTGGGCCTGGATGCTGGGATCCAGTGCGCTCGTGGGTTCATCGGCAATCAGCAGAGCAGGCCGGTTGCAGATCGCCAATGCGATCGCCGCCCGTTGGCACATCCCGCCCGACAACTCCGCAGGGTAGCACCGGGACAGGAGACCGGGTTCCGGGATCCCCACCTCGCCGAGCACCGCTTGCGCCGCCGCGTTCGCATCCTTCCGACTCAGGTCCTGGTGCGCGCGCAACACCTCTGTCAGCTGCGATCCGATGGTGAGCACGGGATTGAGCGATCCGCGCGCATCCTGAAAAACCATGCCGACCCTGCGCCCGCGCAGAGTCCTGCTGAGGCTGCCGTCCGGGGTGAGCCGCGTGCCTTCCATGCGGATCTCGCCCTCCGCGATGGCGCCGGGCCCTTCCAGGAGGCCCAAAACAGCCAGCGCCAGCGTCGACTTGCCGCTGCCGGTCTCGCCGACAAGGGCCAGGGATTCGCCGGCATCGATATGGAGAGAAACATCCCGGACGGCGCGCACGGCACACGCACCCGTCAGGTAGCTGACAGACAGATGTTCAATCTCCAGAAGGCTCATGAGAAAAACGCGGAATTCGGAATGCTGAAAGTCGGAATTCGGAATTCTGGGATTCGGATTGCGGAGTGCAAGGTAGAGGAAAAGGTGCTTTTTCGAGAGCACTTAAAAACGCTTCCCCTCGCTGTCGGAAGATCCATGCTGTATTCATTCCGCATTCCGCATTCAGAAGAGCCTGCTTCCCAGGAAGCGCGCCTGGCTTCCGAGTTCCTGTTCGATGCGGATGAGCTGGTTGTATTTTGCCACGCGGTCGGTCCGGCTGGCGGATCCGGTCTTGATCTGTCCGGCGTTGCAGGCGACTGCCAGATCCGAGATGAAGGCGTCCTCGGTTTCCCCCGAACGGTGGGAGATGACAGTTGTGTAACTGTCGCTCTTGGCCAGCTCGATGGTGTCCATGGTCTCGCTTACGGTCCCGACCTGGTTCAGTTTGATCAGAATGCTGTTGGCGACTCCGTCCGCGATGCCGTTGGCGAGGCGTTGCGAGTTAGTCACAAACACGTCGTCTCCCACCAGCTGGATCTTCTCGCCGAGCGCCTCCGTGAGCGCGGCCCAGCCCTGCCAGTCATCCTCGGCCATGCCGTCTTCGATCGAAACAATCGGGTATTGCTGGATCCAGCGCTCATAGAGCTGGACCATCTGGTCGGCGCTGAGTTTTGCGCCGCTGGATTTCTTGAAGAAGTATTTCTCTTCGGAATACATCTCGCTCGCGGCCACATCGAGGGCCAGACATATCTGGCTTCCGGGTGTGTATCCTGCCTTTTCGATCGCTTCCATGATCACATCGAGTGCCTCTTCGCTGGATTTGAGGTTGGGGGCAAAGCCCCCTTCATCCCCGACGCTGGTGGTGTAACCTTTCTTCCTGAGCACCGCCTTGAGAGAATGAAATGTCTCGGCGCCCATGCGCAGGCTTTCGGTGAAGCACTTGGCGCCGGCCGGGACGATCATGAACTCCTGGGGGTCTACGTTGTTGTCGGCGTGGGCTCCGCCGTTGAGTATGTTCATCATCGGCACGGGCAGGATGCAGGCGTTGGTTCCGCCGAGGTACCGGTACAGGGGCATGCCGAGAGCGTTCGCGGCAGCGCGCGCCAGCGCCATGGAAACCCCCAGAATCGCATTCGCACCGAGGCGTCCTTTATTCGGCGACCCGTCCAGGTTGATCAGGATCTGGTCCAGAGCTCTTTGCTGCAACGCGTTCTCCCCGACGAGGGCGGGGGCGATGATGGTGTTGACGTTTTCCACCGCCCTGAGAACTCCTTTGCCGAGGTACCGGAGCTGGTCGCCGTCCCGCAGTTCGACCGCCTCATGGACGCCCGTGGAGGCGCCGGATGGCACCGCGGCGCGCCCGCGGATGTTCCCCTCGAGATGGACGTCAGCCTCGAGTGTCGGGTTTCCTCTGGAATCCAGGATCTCTCTCGCGACAACCGATCGTATAGGATGTATCATTTCGCGCTCCATATGGAAGCAGGGATATTTCCGGCACGCCTCACGTGTGGCAACGACGTATAGAATAGTCAACAGGTGGCCTGACTGCAACCTTCAAAATCCGGCGGCGATCCCCGCGCGTCAAAAAACCTGAGCCACGAAGGCCCCCAAAGGTTTCTCTTTGAGGCCTTCGCGGTCTCTGCGGTTCCATTCTCATCCCGCCCCGAGGGCCCAGGTGCAATCGGAAGTCGGGCTCAACAGATAGAAATTATCAAATGTCATTTGTCAATGGTCATTTGTCATTTCTGTTTGGATCAGTTTGGAGCCTCGTCACGGAGAATCGCGAGCTTGCGCGTATTCTCAGCGCCTCGGCCAG
>JAFNAG010000315.1 GCA_017860135.1 Acidobacteriota bacterium | reverse complement strand
ACTCCATCGGGTCGCTTGACAACCCACTCCTCACCCGAAATCACTTCTCCTTGCCGCAATGCTCTGAATAGGGGGATTTCCTCCGGAGATGCAGGCGTGACACCGTCCTCGTGGTATATCTGATGCCAATCTGCCAGCTCGGGCCCCAGGGGCTTGCCTTCAAGGGCTTTCCGGGATCGGCCTGTGAGCTCGCCGGAAGACCTGCTGATTCCGCGTACCTTCCCGTCTGAGGCATCGACGATTATCACGCCGATCGGAAGGCTCTCCATCATGGTCTCAAGGATCCTCCTCCCCTCTTCCGCCTCGGCAGCCTGCTGCCGGCTCCTCTTTTCGGCAGCCACAGATCGTTCCCGCGCGACGTGCAGCGTTTCCACCAGCCACGTGATCAGGATGCAGATGGCGATGAAAAGCGCCAAATGTATCTTGTATGCCCCTTCCGGGATTGCCAGCTGTCCGTAGGGAGGCAATAGCCAGTAGTCAGCCGCGAGCGTGCTCAGCAGGCAGGCGACAATCCCCGGGCCCAAGCCTCCGAACCAGGAGGCAACAACTTGCGCCGCTATGAAAACCAGGAAAGGAGCTTCATGGTCGAACGACGACCAGCCCAGCACACGCACTGCAGTTGCTGTCGCCACGCACAATACTGCTATGCCATACCTTTCGATTCGAGACCGCGATACGCCCGACATCCGATTCCTCCCCATGGAAAGCCTGGTGCGGCATTCGTAAAAATTCTCGTGTACTGCCGAACTCCGGAAATCTGTACTGGCGAGGGTCGGAACCCTCGATGACAAACTATTCCATTAGAATTCGGCGCCAGAGGCTTGTTGCATACTGCCTGACCAAGGCAACAGGCGTCATTGATATATTGGCCGGATCGCAGGGATCTGAAAGCCCAGTTGAAGTCTCTTACCTTCCAGGGCCTTGGAGCCGGACGCTATTGCCTCGCAAGGGCAAGGGATACCAGACCGACGCTCGCCGCATATAAGGCGGCCTGAGTCCGGCTGGGAACTCCGAGCTTCTGCATGATGTTTTTTACGTGGGTCTTTACCGTGGTCTCGCTGATGAACAGGTGGGCTGCAATTTCCTTGTTCGACTCCCCCCTGGCAATCAGCCGCAATACCTCGGTTTCACGCTCGGTGAGGGTTTCGGGGCTTCGCGGGCACTTCACCCTGTGCATCAACATCGCGGCTGCCGCGGGCGACAACTGCACCTGGCCATCCGCAGCAGCTTTGATTGCCTTGCACAATTTTGCAGGTTCGGTGTCCTTCAGCAGATAGCCGATGGCACCCGCCTGGATGGCTCCCACTACCAGGCTCTCATCGAGAACGCTGGTCAGCGCCAGCACTTCCGTGTCCGGCAACTCATTCCGGATGGCGGTCGTGGCCGCTATCCCGTCCATTACCGGCATTAGCAGATCCATCAATACGACGTCCGGACACAGCTTGCGCGCCATTTGCAAGGCTCTCTCGCCGTCCGGAGCCTCTCCGATGATGCGGATTTCGGAATCCCATTCCAGAATAGCGCGAAGTCCCTGCCGGATAATCGCATGATCGTCTACGATGAGAACCCGCACTGGCACCGAATTTCTCCTCACACACTACGTCATTTCGCGCGAGTGTATGAAAGACATGATACTTTCCTGTGGAAAATTGCGCAACACGGAATCTCAATCCGAACAGGGAGGAGGAGGACTCAAAATCCTACTTTAGGAGGATGGAGTGCGGGCCGAACCGGGATTACATTAAGACGAGGAAAGTTCGCGGCATGGCCCGGATGGGGTGAGGTATTCCTTGGATCGGCGGCAGTTCATTCGCCGATGAGGGGGGAGCATGAAAAGCCGATTGGCCTGGTTTTGCTTCGCGCTGTGTCTGTGCGGAATCGCATTGCCGGCAATTCCGCAATCCAACCCGCCGTTGCGGAAGGTTTATTTCGCCGCGGGCCAGCCCACCGCGCCTGTGCGGATAGAGGTGTTTTCAGACTACCAATGCTCTGCCTGCCGCACTTTTTATACGGCAACTCTGAGCCGACTTTTGAACGATGCGGAAACGGAAAACCGGGTGAGTGTCGTATACCACGATTTTCCCCTGCAGATGCATCCGTATGCCCGGGAAGCAAGCCGGTACGCTCTCGCCGCCCGGCGCCTGGGCAAGAAGCAATGGGCGGCATTGACCGAGGCGTTTTACTCCAGGCAGGATCAGTGGTCCGCCGATGGGAAGGTCGGCAGGATTGCCGAGGAAGTTCTGTCGCCGCAGGATTATGCCCGGGTCAAGGACCTGGCGCAGGATCCTTCCATTGAACAGGAAATCAAAGAAGGGCTGGAGCTGGGACACCGGCTCCAGGTAAACGCGACGCCGACCTTCTTCATCGTATCCAACGGCCGGGCGCAGCGCGTGGTCGGCGGGGTTCCCTACCAGGTCCTGGACTCCTACATACAAAACATGTCCAAACAACAGTCCCACTGAGCGCGGGCTTCAGAGGCTGTCCAACGGTTGGCATGCTGGCTGAGATGAGGCGCGAAGCGCCGGCAGTGAATAGCCCCGCGCTTGCGCGCTTTGGAGGCACACGCGCAAACGAGGCCCGAGGGGCCGACACATCCACCGCGATTCCAAGGATGGAGCCGAATCCCGCCGGAATACCGCCCCAAGCCGCAACCTCCTGACTTCTGATTCCCCCCTCCTCCTCAATACCGGAACGAGACATTAAAAAACAGATTCCTTCCGGGCTCGGGAACCCGCGCGCCGGAACGGAACGGGTCGCGCTGGTACGACAGGTGCTCGATGAAGTAGCGGTCGAACACGTTGTTCAGGCCCAACCTCAACGACAGGTTCCTGAAGCTGGTGCTTACGCCCAGATTCATTATCCCGTATCCTGCGGTTTCCACTTCCTTCAGCTCCTCGTTCACCCTGGTCTGCCGGCCGGCGAAAACGCCCTCCACCTCCGCCGCGAACTTGCCGGTATCGTAGCGCAGGCCCGCCCGCGACGTGATCGGCGGCATTTCGGCGAGCGGATCAGCCAGAATGCTCCTTTCGACGTCTTCAATCTGGGTGCCGCGCACAAAGGAAAGATCGTTGGAGAAAAAGAGCCGGTGCGTCAGCAGGTACTCGAGCTGAATTTCGCCGCCCAGGATCCGGGCGTCGACATTCCGATAGGAGCGCGCCCCGGAATTCATGACACCCGGCACCGGATTGACCTTCTGCTGCCCATGAACGGCGATGTAATTCGCGACGTGGTTGAAATAAAGATCCGAGCTCAGGAACAGAGCCTGTCTGCGGAAAGCCCCGGTAAAATCCGCTCCAGTGTTCCGGCTCGGCGCCAGGGCAGGATTCCCGACCCAGTCGGATCCCATGCGGCGCAACCCGAAATACCGCTCCCGCGGATCCGGCAGGCGCACCATGTGGCCCAGCCCGGCCCCGATCTCAAAACCCAGCGGATTCTTGTAGCGGAGACGCATGTCGCCGGACGGGTACACGTCCTTTGCGGAGGTGGACCGGGTCGAGTTGTAGGCAAAGTAGAGGTCCGTATCGGCCCTGGTGACGTCTGCCGTGCTCTTCGCCCGGTCGATGCGTGCGCCGAAATCGAGCTGCAGCCCTTCGCGGATCTGCCTGGTGGCGGTTGCATACACTCCGATCGTGGTGACATTCACGTCCGGGATGGAATATTGGGGTTTGTAAGCTCTGCCGGCCATCTCGGTTGCGGCAAACCAGTCGCGCGCGTAGGTCTCCAGCCCCAATGTCACTCCCGCCACATCCGCTTCAAACTTCCCGCCCAGTGCCCGGGTGGACGCTAAGGTGCCCATGCTGTATGACCGCGGCATGTTCAGCGATGAGACCCTGTATTCGTCCGTCATCCAGTGATGCACGCGGCTGAAATAGACCTGGGTCCGGACCGACCTCACCGAGCCGGATACATCGGCAATCTGGTAACCAAAATTGATGCGGTCGGTATCGTCATAGACGGCGTCCATCTGCAGGTAGGGATAGAGGACATGATCCGCCTCCTGGCGCGTGTAGGCGAGCTGCAGGAGGTGGTTGGCAAAAGGCGCCGCGGAGACCTTCGTCCACGCGGTATTCGCCTGGAACGCGCTGCTGTCAAGCAGGTCCGGCTTGAAGTTGGCATATTCGGTGAATCGTTTCCCGGAACCGTCGGTATAAGGATCGGAGGTGCGGTAGGAATACCCGCCCAGCACGGAATATCCGTTCCGGCTGTAGGAGGCTGTGGCGGAAGGATTCACATAGCCGAATCCGCCCAGCGCAAGGTTGGCGCCCGCGTGCAGGCCTTCGGCCGGCCGGGTGGTCACAATATTGACGATGCCCCCGAGGCTCCCCTGGTTCTTGACGTCGAACGGCCCTTTGCCGATCTCGATCCGGTCGACTTCCGCGAAGTCCGCGTGGAATGCGGGCGGGTCCATGTGGTTCGGGCAGGCGCCGTAGATCCTCTGGCCGTCAATCAGGACGTTCAGGTCTTCGCCCTGGAATCCCCGCATAACCACATCGGTGGCGATGCCGCCTTTCCTGAGCTTCCACAGGCCGGCGTTGCGAGCCAGCGCTTCCCCCACATCCCGTCCCGAGCTCTCGCGCGCCCGGGCGGCTTCGAGGCTGTCCTGCGGCGACACGCCGATGACGTTGATGATTTCGTGCAGAGTGGCGATCGCGAGGTCTAGGTTGACTTCCTTGACCGCGCCATCGGCGACTGAAATGTCCGGAATGCTCTTCGCCTCGAATCCCTTCAATTCCGCACGGATTTCATAGTTCCCCCCCGGAAGGCCGGAAGCCCGATACATGCCGCGGTTGCCGCTGACGACTCGGACCTCGGCGCCGGTGTCCGTGCGCCGGATGATGACGGTAGCGCCGGGAAGCCGTGTCCCGTTCGGCCCGGCCACAGAACCGGCTATTTCCGCCGTGTCCGCCTGGTCCTGGATGCACCAGACCGCTCCCGCGGGTGCAAACAGCGCCAAACCCAAAATGAAAACAGATCGAATCAAACGAATGTACATGGTGCAGTCCTCCAACAAGATAAGGCACAACCAACCCTGAAACCGATGCAGCCGGAATCGCCGATTTGTGAAATTCGTGCAATTCGTGGCGAGCATTTTCGAACTGGGCGGCAGAAGTGTCTTTGAAATCCCGATCGGTCAGCGGGTCAGGATCTGGGAGGAGGCGTGGGTATATTGTGTGGAGGTGTTTCTATGCGGCAAAACATGGATCGAACGCAATCGCCGGATGGCGCCGGGTGCGCCGGCCTGCCGATCCCGGGTAATGTGGCATCCTTGACAGGGACGGACTGCGCCGACTCTTCACTGCCGCTCGAGACGTTGCAGCTGCAGACGCCCTCTCGCGTGCAGCAGGCGCAATGGCAGATGCCGTCCCCCCTGCTCGTGCAGTTGCAGGAGCAGGTGTGTGCTTTCGCTTGACGAGTCTTTGCTCCGCGTTTCGGGGCGCTCAGTAGGGGGCCTGATGCGAGGGAAGCCGGAAGCATGATGAAGGAAACGGCATAGAGCGCCAGCGCAATCCAGCAGAGACCGCGCCGTTCGGTCCTCTTTTGCATTCGTGGACCGGCAGGAAAGCCCTTCACAAAGACGCTCCTTCTCCGAAACTTAGTACCGCATTTCGTAATTACGGCGACGTATGAAGCCTTGGTGCCGAGGAAGCAGAAAAAAACAAATACGCCACAGATTACACAGTTTTATCGGATTCATAAGGCTGCGCCGCGATATCGTTTCTGCCGTCCGGCCAGGGGACAACGCTGCGCGTCGCACCCTGGCCGGACGGCAGAAGCGATATCTCCCCATCCCATTCTGTGAAATCTGTGAATTCTGTGGCGATTTTCTCTTCGAATACGTCATCGTATTTATGCAACTGACCACTAAGTGGATCCCGGAGGGAGGCAACGCCGCCCGGAAAACTGCCCGCGATGCAACCCTACTACAGGAATATTACTCCGGAAATCATCCTAAAGTAGGATTTTCCCTCCTTCCCCCACCGAGGACTCCTGCCACAGGGATTGGAAGCGGGCGGG
>JAFNAG010000314.1 GCA_017860135.1 Acidobacteriota bacterium | reverse complement strand
CGGAACGCGTGAACGGAGCCCCATTTTTTCAACAGGGAGAATTCTGCGTGCCTGTAGCCGCCGGGAATTCCCTGAAACTGCCTCCCGCCCAGGAAATCCGGCGCCTCAGTGGAAAACTGCAGCTTGTAGCTTTCGGTTCCACCCTGCAGCTTGAATCGGTCGGTTGCGAACTTATTCTCGGCAAACGGATGGAAAGACTCGGCCCACTCCATCGAGACAGGGAACGGCAGCAACAGGGATTCGCCGTCCGGTCTGTTCGCCTGCGCCAGTCCCACACAGCACGAAGCAGCATGCAGTGCCAGGACGGCGGCAATTCGGCCCGGCCTGCTCCAAAAAGACAAGGAAACCTCTGTGCTGCCTCTCGCCACTGGTGTTCTCCGCAGAGCTGGCAACGAATGCAATCTTCCGGAATGCCGATGCTGACTCGAATTCCTGCCTCCAAGGTACATTTCAACGCAGTTCAACACAACTAATATCTTCCAGAGAGATATCCGCTCCGGCGGAACGTTCCATGACTCGGGCCCCGGCCTCACGATCCATTTTGCCTCCAGGGATTTGCAGCGCAGAGATCCGTCCAAAAGACACTCCCAGAATTGCGGCTCCAAGGTGTAATATATGCCGCGGGTGATCCCCGCGATTCATGTTCCCTCGACGGTACAGGTTGAATGCCCTTGCCGCGAGCAAGTGAGGAGTATTTGTATGACCAGATCAGTGCGACTGCAGCTCCTGCTGCTGACCGCCGTTTTGCTTGCGGCGTTTGTCCTGTCAGGCGCCCAGACACCCGTGCAGACCCAGCCGCAAAAAAAGGCGGCTGCGACCATGGCGCCGGACCGGAAAGCCTATTCCGATGCCAATGCCATTAAGGAACCGGATCTGAAGATTGCTGCGATGGAGAAGTTTATTGCTGAATTTCCTGAGAGTTCCTCCGTATACTCCGCGCATCTGGCGATCCTTGACACGCTGCTCAAAAACCATCCGGAGCAGCGAGCTCGCCTGCTGGAGCAGGCAGCAAAGGCGCTGGACAAGGCTCCGGAAGCAGCAAAGGCCAACGCCAACAACACTATCGCCAACAGGCTCAGCGATGCCGGCGTCCTCATGGAAGAGGCGGAGAAGTATGCGCGGAAGGCGGTGGATCTCAACCAGGCGGAGCGCAGCAAAGCCGCGTTTCTGGGCACCCTCGGGAAGATCTGCCTGAAGCTGGGGAAGCTGGACGAGGCGGAGGCCGCACTGAAAGATGCTGCGGCAGCTAATCCGCAGCTGGCCGCCGTGAACCTGGGTCTCGCAGAACTCTATGACAAGCGCGGTAACAGCGAGATGGCTCTTGCGGCCTACGTCAGTGCCGCCGCCACCAGCAAGATCCCGGCGACGGCACGCGAGAGGCTGAACGCGCTCTATGCGAAATCCACCGACGGCTCCATGGTCGGCCTGGAGGAGATGCTGGATGCAAAGTACGAAGAGGTGAACCCGCCGCCTTTTGCCGTGGAACCGTACCAGCCCTCGGGAAAGCGCAGCGATCGCGTCGTACTGGCCGAAGTCTTCACTGGCTCGGGCTGCCCCCCCTGTGTCGCCGCCGATCTGGCTGCCGACCTTGCCATGGAAAGGTACGGCCGCGGCGAACTGACGATGTTGATGTACCACGAGCACATTCCGCAGCCCGATCCCATGACGACCTCGCAGACTCCGGTACGGTTCAAGTATTACAACGGGACGGGAGTTCCGACGCTGGCAATCGACGGGATGACCACGGTGGGAGGCGGAGGACGGGACGCCGCCAAGAGGGTTTATGACCGCATCACCCGGGAGATCGAGGAAAAACTCGAGGTCCCGGCCGAAGCGACACTGAAAATCACCGCGAAGCGGGATGGCAACACCGTAAGAGCCGATGTGTCGGTCACCAGGATTACCGGCGAATCTCCCGACCTGAGGCTTCATATTGTGCTGGCCGAAGGGAAACTCCGCTACACCGGGGAAAACGGCGTCCGATTCCATCCCATGGTTGTTCGCGGCATCGCGGTTGACGACCAGGGCGCTCAGGGATTGAAGATAACCTCCAGAGAGGCCCCATCGTTCACCTGGAGTTTCAACATCGACACGATCAGCGCCGACATCAAGAAACACCTTGACACATATGAAGCCGGCGGCCATCGCGGCTCGAGCTTCACGTTTACCGAGAAGAAGTATCAAATCGATCCGGGGGATCTGGCGGTCACGGCTTTCGTTCAGGATGAGAAGACCAAGGCCGTTCTTCAATCTGTCTCGATCCGGGTGAAGCCCTGAGAGGGCAGCTACACATCCGCGCTGCGTTGGCAGCAGCCTGCCGGTTCCCGCAGCGATTTGGGGAACGGGTGGCTTTTGATTGGGGCAGGGTGACGCCCGCCCGCACCTCGAGTCACATGCCGACGGGGAAGTCAGTGAGCGCGGGCTCCGGCCCGCGCGCTTTCATACCCGGGAATCAGTGTTGGTTACGAAGGGCACTTTCAGGCTTGAGGCGTAGCCGAAACCGCCGTGCGTGCCGCCGCGCTTGCATTCGCGGAGTGCATCTGTTAGAAAACTCGAGCGGGCCTTAGAGGAGGCGATGGCAGAAGCTCCGGCGACGAAACGGTTGTGGAAACTCTTGGGGAACGTGCTTGTCGCTATCCTCGCATTGGTCGTATCCGGCGACGCTCTGACCGGAGAGTCCAGAGCGGCCGATGGACTCAGGATTTCCAATCGCCTGAGTCCGAAAAACGCCCGCAGGCCCCTTCGTCCCGAAACGCGCTTCATCGTTCTGCACACAACGGAGGGTGCCCAGGCCGGCTCGCTCGACAAAGTCCGGCGGCGGGGAGAAACCCATTATTTCGTGACCACCGGCGGCACGGTGTTCCGGATTATTGATCGAGCCAGGATCGCCACCCATGCCGGCAGGAGCATGTGGGACGCGCTGCGGAACATCGACAACTACGCCATCGGCATCGAGGTTGTCGGCAACTACAATCGAGACATCACGGAAGCCCAATACGCGGCATTGCGCGAGTTGCTGCGACAGCTCAAGAGCGTGTATCGTCTCCCCGATGACCGGGTATTGACGCATTCCATGGTGGCGTATGGGCGTCCCAACCGTTTCCAGCGCAGCGACCACCGGGGACGCAAGAGATGCGGCATGGTTTTTGCGCGGCCGGATGTCCGCCGCAAACTTGGGCTCACGGCGGGTCCGGACCGCGATCCGGACGTAGATGCCGGCAGGCTGGTTATTGCGGACCGGCTGCTTTACAATTCCCTGTTCACTCGGGGGCGGCCGGGAGCAGTCGCAGCCTCTCCCCCTCCAGCGGAATCGCCTGTTCCGGCTGCGGAAGAAGCGAGTGCCATCAGCCGCGATCAGACGGCATGGTACATTGCCCGGGAAAAATACGACAGCCCGACCACTACTTATATCCTGCCGGACGGCAAGCGTTTGCGAGGGGATGAGATTGAGGATTGGAGCACGCTCCCGCAGGGCACGCGGGTGTTGGTGGGGGAAGAGGAGGACGAGTCCCTCGCCGACCTGTTTCGTGAAATCGGCAGGGATGGGAACACCGCAAGGGACCTTGCCGGCGATGCATTCGACCGGGCAACGACGATATATTTTTTCCGCGACGGGTTGGTCCGAACCGGACGCGATCTCAGCACGGCCGGACAAACAAGGACTTTGCTCGACCGCCTGCCTGCCGGCACACGGGTTCTTGTGGGCTACGTGTATGGCGGATATGTGAAATCCAGCCGCCCGCCCTCCAGCATCGCAGGCGTCAAATGGAACTACCCGTCGACTTTCTACCGTTTTCCCAACGGACGCATCGTCAGCGGTGACGGAATCGACGACTCGGGGATCCCCGTTCGCACCCTGATCTTCTATCAAAATTGAGGAGAATGCACTTCGATGGCTAACCTCGATGACATGACCGTTGAAGAACTGTCGATAGCGACTATCCGTACTCTGTCCATGGATGCCGTTCAGAAGGCGGATTCAGGCCATCCGGGAACTCCAATGGCCCTGGCCCCGCTGGCCTACGTCCTCTGGAAAAGATTCCTCCGCTTCAATCCGGAGAATCCCGATTGGTTCGACCGGGACCGCTTCGTTCTCTCCTGCGGCCATGCTTCCATGCTCCTCTACGCAATGCTCCACCTCACCGGGTACGACCTGCCGATCGAGGATATCCGCAGGTTCCGGCAGTGGGGCAGCAAAGCGCTCGGCCATCCGGAGCGCGGCGTCACTCCAGGTGTGGAAACGACGACCGGGCCCCTGGGACAGGGAATCATGGTCTCCGTCGGTCTGGCTATGGCGGAGGCACACCTTGCGGCCACGTTCAACCGGGATGGCCACGAGATTATCGATCATTACACCTACGCATTCTGCAGCGATGGGGACCTGATGGAGGGGGCTTCGAGCGAGGCGGCCTCCCTCGCCGGGCATTTCGGCCTGGGCAAACTGATCTGGATCTACGATAACAACCAGATCACCATCGAAGGCGCGACGGGCCTGACCTACTCCGAGGATGTGACGAAGCGATTCGAGGGGTACGGCTGGCATGTGCAGAATATCGGCGACAAGGCGAATGACCTGGACGCGCTCACCGCGGCATTGGGATGTGCCCGGGCTGTGAAGGACCGCCCTTCCATCATTATCGTGCGATCCCACATCGGCTACGGAGCGCCCAACAAACAGGACACATCCGATGCGCACGGCGCTCCCCTCGGAGAAGCGGAAATAAAGCTCACAAAGAAATTTTACGGATGGCCCGAGGATGCCAAATTCCTTGTTCCCGAACGGGTACTGGAGCACATGCGCGAGGCGGTGGCCCGCGGAAAAGAACTGGAGTCCGCCTGGAAGGACAGATACGCTGCATGGCAGCGGTCGTTTCCCGAGCTCGCACGGAAATTCGAAGAGGGGCTCGGCAACGCTTTTCCGGCCGGCTGGGATGAGAACTTCCCGGTGTTCAGGCCTGCGGACGGCCCCATAGCCACGCGATCGGCCTCCCAGAAGGTAGTGAACACTTTTTCGAACCGGATTCCCTGGCTCCTTGGCGGCAGCGCCGATCTCGCTCCGTCTACCAAGACGCTCATGAAGGGAACGGCCTATTTTGAAAAAGGGGAGTACGCCAACCGCAACATCGCCTGGGGAATCCGCGAACACTGCATGGCGGCCGCCACTTCAGGGATCTGCCTCCACGGAGGCCTGCGGGCTTTTGCCGCGACTTTTTTCGTCTTCACCGATTATGCCCGGCCGGCCATCCGGCTGGCTGCCATGATGAAACTGCCGGTCATATACGTCATGACCCATGACTCCATCGGCCTTGGAGAGGATGGGCCGACCCACCAGCCGGTGGAGCACCTCGCCTCGCTGCGCGCCATGCCCGGCATGTGCGTGATCCGCCCCGCGGACGCCAACGAAGTTTCATTCGCATGGCGTGCCGCGCTGTTACGGCAGACCGGCCCCACAGTGCTGGCGCTGAGCCGCCAGAATCTGCCGGTTTTCGACCGCACGCTTCTGGCAGGCGCGGAAGGAGCCTTGAAAGGCGCGTATGTTCTCTCCCGTGAGAAAGGGATGACACCGGCCGCGCTATTGATTGCCAGCGGCTCCGAAGTTGAGCTGGCGCTTGCGGCGCAGCAGGAGCTGGCACAGGAGGGGATCGACACGCGGGTGGTGAGCATGCCGAGTTGGGAGCTTTTCCGCGAGCAGCCGCCTGACTATCGGGAAGGAGTATTGCCTGCGCTGGTCAAGGCGCGGGTGGCCGTCGAAGCCGGTGTCCCGATGGGCTGGTGCGAATGGGTCGGCGAAAGAGGACACGTCATCGGAATAACCCGCTTCGGCGCAAGCGCACCGTACCAGGAACTGTATCAGCGCTATGGCATTACCGTCGAGAGCATCGTCTCCGCCGCGAAAAGAGCAGTGCGCGGCAGTTCCTAGCTCCCTCGGGAGGAGAATGCAATGAACAGAATTATGAGACTGCACGAGCTTGGACAGAGTTGCTGGATGGACAACCTTACGCGCGGCATGATCGTGCGGGG
>JAFNAG010000313.1 GCA_017860135.1 Acidobacteriota bacterium | reverse complement strand
ACCTGGCCGGCCTTCCTTCGATTGTCGAGAACTTCACCGAACGGATCTGGCGCATCGCCGCCTACGCCTGCCTGCTGCTGACGGCCTACTCCTTTTTGCGGATGTTCCTCTGGTTCCGCAGTTCCTCGTAGTATCTAAAAAGTTGAATCGTGCCGCTTCGCCTCCCTGCATGTTGCGGGAACGACGCGTGGATATGATCATTAGAAGATAGTGGCAAAGCGGCCTCTGAGCTTGTGTGTCTGGACGGTCGCTGCCGGACTGTGTCTCTCCGGGCAAGCCAGCGCTCCGGTGGACATTTTGCTGGCCCGGATCAAGTTCCAAGTGGGCGAGAGCCTGCAGGGTCTGCCCAACTACACCTGCCTGGAAACTGTCGAGAGACAGGAACGAGCCTCCGCCTCCAAAAGCTACACGCCGGTGGATAGGCTGCGGCTCGAGGTCGCGCTGGTCAATAGGAAGGAGTATTTCGCCTGGCCTGGCGAGAACCAGTTCGAGGAGAGATCCATCGGCGAGATGATCCCTCTGGGCACGATTAGCAGCGGGAACTTCGCCCTCCATGCGTATAGCGTCTTCCTCTCGACGGAGCCAACCTTTAACTATATTGGGGAGACGATCCGGGATGGCCGCCGTCTGCTCCGATACGACTATCGCGTGCCGGTAGAGCGGAGCGGCTACACGCTGCGCGTCCCGCCTCGTCAGGCCCCGGTCGGGTTCCACGGCTCCTTTTTCGTGGATCGGGAGTCGCTCGACCTAGTGCGCCTGGAGGTGGTTGCGGACGACATTCCCGCCTATCTAGGCGTGGATGCCGCTTCCGACACCATGGAATACTCTCGCGTCCAGATGGGAGGCGCCGGCTTTATGTTGCCCTCTCACTCGGAATTGTCCCTCACCAGGTCCGGCGGGGTCGAGACCCGGAATCAGACCCATTTCAGCGGGTGCCGGCAATTCGCAGGCGAGTCGTTCATCTCGTTTGAAGGCGCCCCCGAAGCGCCGCGGGGGACGGCCTCGGCAAGTGTCAGCGAGGCCACGCTGCCGCCGGCGGCCACCCTGTACCTTATCCTTGACACCCCCATCGACTCCGCCAAGTCCGCTGTGGGGGACGCTGTGACGGCCCGGCTGGAGAACAATGTCAAAGCGGACGGGGCGGTGGTCATCCCCAAAGGCGCCCGCGTGAACGGAAGGATCACGCGGCTTGAACGGGCCACCGGAGACGTCCCGCACTACCGGCTCCAGCTTCACTTCTTCACCGTGGAGTTTGGCCAGAGCAGAGCCGATTTCACCGCGCATCTGGAAGGTGTCGTGGTTGCCGGCGGCTCGAGTACGTTCCAGAACGGCGCCGTGCGGATACCCTATGCGGGCGATCGGCGAACGTATATCGTGGTTTCGGATCAAGTGACCAGCCCCGGGGAAGGGGCCCTGGTGATCACCGGCAATCGCGTTGAACTGCCGCGCGGACTGCGGATGGTATGGAGAAACTAGAGGGAAAAGGATTCAGAATTCAGAACACAGAATCTCGCCTGTGACTCGGCGATCCGGAGTCTCAGCCCGCAGTCGCGGTAGGGACGGTCATCGCTGACCGCCCCCCGCACAGATCCGTACGGGCGCTTTTAACGCATACGGCTCCTGCCTGGGATCATGGCGTCGAGGCGCACATGAGGATACGGGTGGAGAACGGCATATGACGTGCCGCCACAGACGCACCAACCGGAATCGGAACACGTTCAGCGTCGGTGTATTCCCCGGCACTGCATAGTACTGAAAGTAGCCCCGGACGACGGATTGCAGCCATTCGCCCGTGCTGCGCAGCGGGTCGTGCATGCGCTTCCTCAACTCCCCCTTAATGGCTTGGAGCTTGGCGCGCATCTTCTTCGCCGCCGTCTTCCGCCGGACAATAAAGCTCGTTCCGTTCCCGGCTTTCCCACAGGTATGCGTGAACCCCAGGAAATCGAACGTCTCCGGCTTGCCTTTTCCACGCTCCCGTCGATTCGGTATGGCAAATCTGCCGAATTCGATCAGTCGCGTTTTCTCTGGGTGTAACTCCAGCCCGAACTTCGCCAGCCGTTCCCCTAACTCCTTCTGGAAACGAACGGCATCGATCCGGTGCTCGAATCCCAACACGGCATCGTCGGCGTAGCGGATGACGATCATCTCGCCCCGCGCCACCTTCTTCCGCCATGCCTTCACCCACAGATCGAAGGCATAATGCAGGTAGATATTGGCCAACAAGGGCGAAATGACGGCCTGAACGCAAAAGATAACATGGGCCGGGCTGGGATGTCGGTGGCTGCTGAGGTTCCTGAGGCGGCCGCGGCGCCCCATTCGGATCGGGCCCGGAAGTCGGTATCCGAATCGAGTGTCGGATGGTGATTGTTTCCCGGCCCACGAGGACCTCTTTCACCAGCAGTCGCATGACCTTCTGCTGCTCGGGCACGTCCAGCGTGTCTGCCCGCGCCCGCAGCCGTGCGCGGAAATCGGCAAGCGTCTCGACCAGCCGCAGATACTTGGTTTGATCGCCGACCGCCGTTTCCAGCGACTGCAATTCGGCCTGAACGGCTTGGTCCTGCTTGCGAAGCTCCGGCATTCTGGAGCGCAGTTGGTCCAGACTCACCAAGCCTTCTTGGTAGGCAATCAGCAGGCGGTCCATGCCCTTCGCCAGCCGAGCATGATCCCGGCGCAGCTGCTCTTGCCGCTGTTTCAGCGGATCGGCACTCCTGGCCGCTTCCAGCCGGCGGTTCAACTCCTCCTGCATGATCCGGGGATCTTCCAACAGCCGCACGACTTCGGTCCAGACGACTCGATCGAGCTGGTCCTGACGAACGGGCGGGTTTTCGCAGACTGCCCCCTTGAGGTGACGATACGCGTCAGAACCAATGCGGCGGTAGTAATAGAGCCTGCGTACCGAGGTTTGCGTCGAGGTGCGATAGAGCCCGTAGCCGCAACGCTCACAAACCAGCATCCCCTGTAACAAGGAAGGCTCAATCGTGCGCCGGGGCGAATGCCGTTTGTTTTGCTCCAACTGCTCCTGGGCCAGCGCGAACATCTCTTCGCCGATTAAGGCGGGAACGGCGATCTCGATCCAGTCCTGGTGCGGCCGTTCGTGGCTGGCGCTGTTGCGGCTGGCAAAGCCGTTTCGCTGCCGCAGCGGTCGCGTGATTCGCTGGCGTGGACGGAGTTCGGTCTTGCCATAGCACGCTCGCCCCTGGTACGCCGGGTTGCGCAGCAGGCCCCAGACGGTCGATCGTTCCCAGCGCGTCGTCTCTGTCCTGGTCGGAATCTGGCGTTCGTTGAGCAGGCGGGCAATCGCGTTGATGCTGAGACCTTGCCGCGTGTACGCCTCATACACCAGGCGCACGACGGCGGCTTCGGACTCAAGGACTTCGTAGTATGCCGCCTAGGTGTCGCTTTTCTTCACGTAGCGGTAGCCGTAGGGGGCGCCCGACAACACGTTGGTCGATCCCTGCTGCGCGCGGTAGCGCTTGCCGCGGCGACACCGCTCAGCAATCTGCGCGCGCTCGTATTCGGCGATCATGCCCTAAACTGCACCAGCAGTTGGTCTTCGGGCGTCTCGCCGGAAGGCGCCTTCAAGAAGACGAGTTCCACGCCGTAGCGGGACAACTCCTCGGCCAGCAGGACCTGGTAAGCATACTTACGGCTGAGACGGTCGGGCGAGTAGACGAGGGCCGCCTCGATGTGTCCTGCCGCCGCCAGATCGCGCAACGCTTCCAGGCCGGGTCGCAGCAGAGTAGCGCCGCTGTAGCCTTCATCCTGGAAGCGCCATTCGGGCGGAACCAGAAAACCATGTGTCTCGGCATAGTCCACCAGCGCCGCCAGTTGGCTGGCGATCGTGTGATTCTCCTTCTGGCGATCTGAGGACACACGCGCGTAGATTGCCGCCGATTTCATCATTCAGAAGCTCCTGTTCGCCGGCGGGCTGGCCGGCACCGGCTTGGGCCGTGGGACGAACCTGGTCGGGTACGAGCAGTTCATAAGCGTGCGCCAACTTCTCCGCCAACAACCGATCAAATTGATATTCGAGCCGCAGCGTCCGTTGCCGACCCGGCGGCCGGTCAGCCACGTCCTCCCCCGCGATGCAGTACCGCCAACAAGGCACGGCTGACGATCTCGCTCAAGGTCAATCCGGTGGAAGCAGCGTAGGTGCGCAGTCTCTGCACCAGGCTGCGGGAGAGCTTCACAGTAAATGACAATTTGGCATCGCCGACTGGGACCGGACGCTTGAGCTGCTGTGCTTGCTCGAGATAGCGGTAGGCTTGGCGCCTGGAGATGGAGCAGTCCCGGGCGAGGTGTTCGGCGGCCTCGGGCAGGTGCTCGTGTTCCCGCAGCAGGGTGCGAGCCAGGTTGAGCCGCGCGGCTTTCTGGACATCGGTGGCGCGGGCCATATGCCATATATATACGTCTGTTTATGACACAAGTCAAGGGCATTTTCATCCCTTTTTGCCCTCCTGTCGATAGCGAACCGCCCTCTCAAACTCGAAGTTATCTTTTGCGTTCAGGCCGTCGTAACGGCCTGTACCCACCTTACTCTCAGACCATTGCCCATCCTCGGATACGCCCGCCGTCAGCCATTTTCGGATCAGGCGGAGCAACCTCGGATCGGCCACACGGTGCTCGACGAACTTCATCGTCCATTCGTGGTCCATGTTGTCATAGAAACCCCGAATGTCAAGGTCCAGCACCCAATTCACTCGCTTGCGAGTCAGGCCGACCATCAGCGCGTCCAACGCTTGATGCTGGTTGCGCCCCGGCCGGAACCCGTACGAGAATCCCTCGAAGTCGTTCTCATATATCTGGTTGAGAATCGTGGCCACGGCCTGCTGAACAATTTTGTCCTCCAGCGCCGCGATCCCCAACGGACGTTGCCGCCCGTCGGCTTTCGGAATGTACACTCTCCGTGATGGCTGCGCCCGGTAGGCGCCTCGGTGAATGCGGCTGTGCAGATCGGCGATCCGGCCTGCCAGCCCTCTTTCCACCTCACCCCGTCCACTCCCGGCGCCGCCTCCCGTTTCAGATCGTAGAAGCTTGCCTGGAGTAGTGCCGGCGTCAGATGGTGTAGCAGCGCGGTGAATCGTTCCTCTTTCCTTTCCTTCGCTGCTTGGCGCACACCTGCCAGTCCCTGGGACACGCGCCTTCTCCCGTCCTGTGCCGGTTGCGTGCGGTCATGACCGATGTTCTCCTTGGCCTGCGTCCTTCCCTCCCCCGCCTCCGCCGTCGGGCCGGTTGCTGCTGGCCCTCCTTTGTTCGGCTGGTTCATAGGTACTACGACACAGTCCGACCCCTCCTCACCGTGCGCGCCAGACGTGCGGCTTAACGCCTTCTCTGGCCGGCCTGCGGTGCTGCTCCAGACGAAACCGTCTGTTTGAATGTATAAGGACCAAGATGGAAAAGGGTTCTCCTGAAGGCTACAATGCCGAGACCGGCCTAGCAGAACCGGCTCGGAAACCTCAAACAGGAGAACCCAATGAACGTTACTCACTATATCGGATTCGATGTCCACAAAAAAAGCGTCAGCTACTGCGTAAAGACAGCCGACGGACAGATGGTCGAGGAAGGCAGGCTGCTGGCTACCCGCGCGGTGCTGCGCCAGTGGGCCCGGAAACGCGCGGAGCCTTGGCGCGGGGCGATGGAAGCGACGCTGTTCAGCGGGTGGATTTACGATACGCTGCGGCCGTTTGCGGTGGAACTGCAGATGGGCCACCCGGCGCTGATGAAAGCGATCGGAGCGTCGAAAAAGAAGAACGACAAACTGGACGCGCGGAAGATTGCCGATCTGGTGCGCTGCAACTTGCTTCCGGCCTGTTACGTGGCGCCGGTGGAGATGCGCGAGCTGCGGCGCATGCTCCGGTACCGCAACCTGGTGGTGGCCCAGGCGACACGGATGAAGAACAAGATGAGCGGGCTGCTGATGGAGGTGGGCGCTCCGTACAACAAGCAGCGGCTGCATGGGAAGAAGTATTTCGACGAATTGCTGGACAGCCTGGAAGAGGTGCCAGCGTCGGTGAAAGATCTGCTGCG
>JAFNAG010000312.1 GCA_017860135.1 Acidobacteriota bacterium | reverse complement strand
GCCGCGGCAGCAGACGGTGTCCAAGGCGGTCATGTTTGCCAACCGTCTTGATCTCAACAACGATCAGAGGGAGCAAGCCCAGGTCATCCTCACTGAGGCCCTGAAGGAAATCAACCAGCTGCAGCCTCAGATGGCGCAAGCCCGCAGCAAGGTGGTCGAATTGATAGTCGGCGGCGGCAGCCGGGACGACATCGAGAAGCTGATGGAATCCTATTCGGCGGCCGCGGCCCAGGTAACCGGTATCGAGTCGAAAGCCTTTGCCAGGATATGCGAGCTGCTCAAACCCAACCAGAAGTCGAAAGCCGCGCCTGCGTTTGATCTGCTGGCCGCCGCCCTCGATCCGCCCGGGAACGCGGGAAGAGGCGGGACCGGCCGCGGGAAAAAATAGAATCACAGGAGAGATGCCATGTTTTTCAGATTGTTGTTGACGGCTGTCCTGGTTGCAGCACCGGCTTTCGCTCAGCGCGGGGGTGGAGGAGGTGGCGGATTTGGCGACACGTCCGGCATGCCCATGCTCACCAACCGGCTCGAAACGATCACCCAAATCCTGCAGCTCACCAAGGACCAGAAGAAGTACGTGAAGACCACCTTCGACGAAGCGCAAAAGGAGGCGGCGCCGGTGCGTGAGCAACTCGTTAAAGGCCACCAGGCGATCGGCGAGGCCGTTCAATCGGGAGGGAGTCCTGAGGAAGTCAACAGCCTGGCGGCCGGCCACGCCGCGCTGGAAGCCCGGATGGCCCGCATTGAGTTGGAAGCATTCGCAAAAGTGTTCCTCCAGCTGGATAAGACACAGCGATCCAGCAGCCTGCCCCTGTTTCAAATGATGAAAGGCATGTTTCTCGAAAAAAACTGGAACGCGCTCCAGTAGCCGGTTCGGCCCTCGCCTCCTCAGCGTTCCTGCTGGTCGTATCCCGTCAGGCGTCTGATCCGGATATTTCGGAAAAGAACCGAGTTGCCGTGGTTCTGCAGCGTCAAGGCAGCTCCGCCTCGTGCGGCGTTGACCAGAAGCGGCCACTCGCCGTAAATCGATGCCGCCATGCCGTCGGCATAGGTTCGGTTACTGAAGGAATCGAGGATCGGATTTTCGTAGCGGCCCATGAAGATCACGCCGCTGTTGCCGCGACCCTGGCTGGATCGCGCCACCCCGGACGGCGTGGCGAATTCGATGTGGAGCTGAATGTCCCCAAAGCTCTCCCTTGTCGAGATGCTGCCGGCGGGGCCGCTCTCAAGAACACCATCATGCACCGCCCACTGTGCATTTGAAACCTTGCCCTCACGGGAGCGCTGCGCCCATTTTGATAGATTCTTGCCATCGAAAAGCACGATTGCGTCGGACGGCGGCACCCCACTCCCATCGCCCGGGGATTCGACGCGGGGCTGAGGCCGGTTCGCGTCGTGGATGCGCCAGGGTGTGCCCGGGATCGCCGGCAGGTTGGAATAGCCTCAGACTTCGCCCCCCGGCCCGAGTACCTGGCCTGCCTGCTGTTCGCCGCTGCCTCCAGCCCGCCCTGCGGCCGCCAGCCTTCGAGGCTTCGTCCATTGAACAGGTCCACCCAGCCGCCGCGCTGTGCCAATACCGGAACCGCTGCAAGCGCTGTCAGGAATGATCGCCGCGCAATATCAAAGTTGCGCATCGGCATCAGCTTTTCTCCCATTCGCAGGAAATGTGAGCAGCGTTATCGCATCAAAACAAATTCGGCGGCAGCCGTCGTGTCCTCGAGATGCACGTGGAGTCCCTCCCCAACCTGATGAATCCAGAATGATGCACCTTTGACCGGTGCTTTGATCCCGTCCGGCCCCCTTACCGTGATGGGCGCCCTGCCCGGAATCCGGGATCGGCCCATTCTGAACAGGAACTCGTTTCCTTCGACTCCATCCAGGAGTTTCCCGATATGCACGTGCGCATGGCATTGGCTGCGGGCCAGCTCGCCGTTGACGGCCAATCCCCACTGCTTCCCCCACAGTTCTTCCCCTTTCCGGATGGCCGCCGCCCAAAACTCGCCGTGGTCAAAGCCGGCAAGGTCGGACAGGTTCTGCATTCCTTTGTCGTGAGCCCTCGGCAGAATCAGCCATCGGTTCGGTTTTGTGGGATTGATGTCCTGAACAAAGAAAAAAGGCACATGCGGACTGTGGAACTCACTTTCGAGACAGAGACTGCACTGGGGATATGCCAGGAGAGTCTCGGCAACCGAGTGGTCGCATGGGCAGCGCGACTGGTAGTCCGGCTTGAAGACAACCTGCGGGGCCTGGGAGGCAATCCCGGCCCATATAAAACCCACCAAACCCATCAGGAATATCGGGGAATCCAACCGCTTGCCACGAATCACTATATCGCCCGTCCTTGCAGTGCCGGATTACGCCAGCGCGGCCTTGCAGTACTGCACGCACTTCTTGATTTCGGTCAGCACGTCGGAGCCTTCCGGAGTCTGGTATTCGTACTCGATGGATGCGGGGAACGTGTACTTGTTCTTCCTCATCAGCTGCAGGACTTCCCTGAGCGGAGTCTCGCCCTGCCCCCACGGCATGTTGGGACCGCCTCCTCTGCCGCTCGGATCGGGGCTGCCCGGTCCCTTGCGGTCCTTGAGATGCAGGCTGGCCATGCGGTCGTGGTACTTCTCCACCAGAGGCGCCGGAGACTCGCCGTTGACGCCATAGTAGTGGCCTACATCGAAGTTCAGCGCGGTGTATTCGGACGCGGCGAGCACTTTTTCGAAACCGGAAGATCCGCCCTGGCCGTGAGTATGGAAGGCGATGCGCAGCCTGCGCTTCGCGGCATACTCGGCGACCCTCTTGAGCAGTGCGTCGTCGGTCGGCAGCTCCATGGTGATGTGATCGGCTCCCAGCGTCTCCCCCACATTCCAGATGTATGCGTATTCGGCGTCCGACATCTCCAGGGTCGGCGGGAGCTTGAATGCGAAGATTTTCACCCCGGCATCCTCGTACATCTTGCGGAAGGCCTGGTATTTGCTCATGGGCACCGAGAGCCGCCAGTTCCTCATCTCCTCCGCCTGTTTGCGCCTGGCTTCCTGCTGCTCGGGCGTCAGCGGCTGGCGGCCGCCCCCCGGCCCCCGGCCTTGGGCTTGCGCTTGGCCCTGACGCTGGCCCTGTGCCTGACCTGCGGCACCTGCCGCACCCGGCGGCGTCCCCGGTCGGCCTGCAGGTCCGCCCGGCCCGCCTCCCCGGCCCGCGGGCAGAGGTGCGCCGGCATATCTCTCCGCCACATTGCTCATTAGTTCAATTGCGTTGACTCCGCAGTCGACGCAATACTTGAGCGTTTCCTCGGCGCTTTCCGGCAGTCCGCGGAAGCTGTACGTGATCACGCCGATCTGGACTCCGCCGAATCTGGAGTTCGGCTTTGCCTGTGCAAGCAGGCTCGCCGCAGGAAAAGCAGCGGCTGGGATAGCCGCAACAGCCAGTTTTCCAAAATCTCGTCTCGTCAGGATCATTGTGTAGTCCTCATAGCGATTGCCTGCCATCGTCTGCAGTAAGCGCGCTGCATGACAGATTTGCCACACGTTTCTCAGCTTCTTGCAGAAGGAGGGCCGGGGCCGGCCCGGCCCTCTCTGAAGCTTACAGCTTCACTTCCCAACCCTTGCGGTAGTTGAGCTGCAAGTACTTGTTTGCATCCTTGTTGTTGGTAAACAAGCCGGTTTTGGCGTTGTAGAGCAGCTTGCCTTCCACACGGACGGCGGCCGAACCGAGAACCAGCCACTCGGTGTAGGGTGCGGCGATGCCGAAATGCGAGCAGGCCGGCACGCCGCCCTTGCAGGCGCGTATCCAGTCGCGCTGATGGCCGGGAGAGCGGGTCAGGAATTGCGGGGGCAGCGTGTAGTCCGCCCAGCGCTCGCCCGGCAGCAAACCAACGCCCTCGCCCCGTCCGCTGGTGCCCAGGTAGCCCTTGGAGCCCACGAAGATGCAGTTGTAGCCGCTCCCCTGCGGTACCCGTGCGCCTGCCGCGCCTCCCTGCCTCGCCGTTGCGGCGCCTCCCTGTCTTGCCGCTGCCGCCTCCCCGGCTCTTGCGCCGCCGGGAGGCAAGCCTTCGCGACCTGCGCCGGCGCCGCGCGCCGGACCGACCTGGGGGCCGGTGCCGCTGATTTTCCTGGCCTGTTCTGCGGTCATATTCGCAGGCAAATAAGCATCCCCGCCTGCATGGTGGTACCAATAGACCGTCACCGGAGGCATGTTCCCGCGGGCGGCGAATTCGTACTTGAGGGCGATTTCGTTCGGGAAAGTAAACGGAGGAAGCGCGTCCTTGTTGATGCACTCGACGCTGATCAGCGACTGCGGGCTCAATTGCAGCCCCCAATTCGCCGGGCCCAGGATGTGGACCCCCCAGTCGCCGATCAGGCTGCTGCCGAAATCGTAGAAGCCCCGCCAGTTGAATGGCAGGTAGAAGCCATCGCCCCCCATCATGCCCATCCCGCCGCCTCGGCCTGCCTGATCCGCACCCCGTCCTCCTGCCGCCGGATCGCCGGCAGCACCCGGCGCAGTTCCTCGCGCACCTCCCGCTCCACCACCGCGCGCCGCTGCACGCGCCGCATTGCGGGCCGCCACGAAGTCCTTGTACTCCTGATCGCCGGCCGTGTATGGTCGGGATGCGGCTGTGCCCAGCCAGAGGTCCCAATCGAGAGTGTCGGGAACCGGCGTTGGGGGCGGAACCTTGGTCATGCCCTGTGGCCAGCTCGGCTGGCCGGTCCAGGCGTGCACTTCCCGGACTTCCCCGATTTCCCCGGACCAGAAGATCTCGCAGGCCACCCGGGTGGCCTCGTGCGAATAACCCTGGTTCCCCATCTGAGTCGCAACCTTGTACTTCAGCGCCGCCTGCTCCAGGAGCCGCGCCTCCGTGGCAATCCGCGTGAGCGGCTTCTCGACGTAGACGCCTTTGCCGTGCTGCATGCAATACACGGCGGCTATTGTATGATTATGGTCCGGGATCCCGATGACCACTGCGTCAATGTTTTTGCCCTCTTTGTCCAGCATCTGCCGGAAGTCCTTGTACTTGGCGGCCTTTTCGTACCTCTGGAAGCCCGCTTCCCCGCGCGCCCAATCGACGTCGGCCAACGCCACGATGTTTTCCGTCTCGCACTGGCGTAGGTCATTGAAAGCCTGGGCGCCGGCGCCAATGCCGGCGATATTGAGTTTTTCGTTGGGCGACTGATAGCCCAGAAACTTAAGTGAAGGTACGGTGCCGAACCCTCCTGCGGGAATTGCCCCGGTCAGCAGAGCGCCATAAAGAAAATGCCGTCTGGAAATGCCGTTATCTTTCATACGCACAACCTCCTCCGCTACTACGGAGTCTCTAGGACGGCTCCGTTGTTCATTGGAATGCAGAAACTCATGGTGACAGTGATGCCTGTCCCTGATTAAAGCGCGCGGGCTAAAGCCCGCGCTCACTACTATACAATGGCCTTGACCTCGGAAACCAGACGCACCGGCCCGATCAGGCCGGCCGGGAGCAACTGAGGCGCTGCAGGCGTCGCCGGCCGGCCCGTCGCGCCGCCTCGTCCTCTTCCTGCCGATCCCGCCCAGGTCACCCGCTGATCCTGGGGTTTGCCTTCATCCCCCGCGATCCGGTTCGCCCAGGTGTTGGTGACTTCAAGCTCGAGCTTGTTGGCCCCGACGATGGCGGCAGCGGTAATGTCGGCGACATACGGAGCTTTCCACAGCACACCCAGGTCCTTGCCGTTGAGGCGGACGCGCGCCAGGTTCTGCACGTCGCCCAGATCGAGAAGCAGTCGTCTGCCGGCTGCTTTCTGCGCCGCGGTAATCGTAACCTCTTTGCTGTACGTCGCCGTCCCGGAGAAGAACTTCACGTCCTCGTCGGTGTGGTTCCCCGACTTCGTCTTCAGTGTGTAGCTCCCCGCCTCGGAAACCCATGCCTCCAGGCCCGCAGCAGTCTTACGAAGGCGGAGCCCTTTGGACGGGACCGGTTTGCCGCCGGCCACCTCCACCACAGGATCGGCGCCCGCCGATGCCTTGCGGAAGACAACAAACACCGCCCCCGACGGATCGAAATTCATCGGGATAATGGTGCGCCCGTTCTGTTCCTGCCAGGCGGCGATCTCTTCGATGGTGCCCGTTTCGGGATTCCACAGTTCGGGAATCCTGCTCGTAATACGGAAGCTGACCTCGGCAGAGACCGGGAAGTACTCCTGGTTGGATAGGAAATAAATGTCGAAGCCCTGCCCCTGGCGGTGGCAGAACTCCACGCCCCATCCCTTGCGCTCTTCGCCTACCAGGACCGGGTTGGTCCCGCTCGGTGCATCCGCGTTGACAACTACGGGTTTTCCGGTTGCGGTTTCGACCAGACTGCGGATTTGCACGTCCGGGGCGGCTCCGATCGCGGCCAGGATCTCGGCCATCGGTTTTCCCCAGAACACGCGGCCCTTGCCGAACCGGTTTTCGGTGACGGTCTTTCCGTCGATCCTGCCCCAGACCTGATCGGCGACCTGCTTCACCGTCGCCTGGCCCGCGGCGCCCATTTCGAGGCTTGGGGACCAGGTCGGTTTCGGGCCGACGACAACGGCGCCGGCCTCCACCATCTCCTTGATTTTCAGGGCAACATGCGGCGTCAGGTACGGCTCGTTGGCCCGCAATACCAGCAGCCGGTAGCTCAGGCCGCTCATCACGATCCGCCCGTTCTGAACTCTTGCCAGGTTCAGCAGTGCGTCGCGGTTGATTGTGGCCAGCTTGTAACCTTCCGGCATTGGCGGATCGGCTGCCCAGACCCAGCCCAGTTTCGGAGGAAGCAGCGCGCGGGCCGGAATATTCTCGCCGGAATAGTAGAGCGCATCCTCGACGGGCTGCCCCTGTTGCAGCAGCGCCTGCACTTTCTTCAGGTAATCCAGCCACGCCCTCCCCGGTTTCCACCAGGTGTTCAGCATGTTGAACGGCGTACCCGCGCCCGGCTGGCCCGGCACGCGCTTGGGGTAATACTGTTCGTTCCAGACGTGCAGCATCATCCGGTTCAGGCCTTCGGCGAAGTGATGATCGCCCATAGCCTTCAGGGCAAACGGGTGGTTGTCCCATCTGCCGCCCGTCCAGGCTTCGGCAAAGATGACTTTCTTTCCGTACATGCGGGCTGCCGACACCGGATCCGAGATGTCGTTGGGCTTCCAGTTCTGCGTGGCTCTGACCCAGAACTCACCCCCCGGCCAGTCCGTGTTCTTGAAGTACTCCATGTCATCGCAGTTGAACGCCTGGTTGATGGACTCGGACATAAAGATCAGACCGTTCTCCTGAGCCAGGCGGTGAAACGTCCCGAAATGGTTGTCGGACAGGCACTCCGACAGCGTACGCCGCAGGTCGAGCAAAAAGCCTTCGGTGGCGCCGCCGCTCTGCACCATCACTCCGGTCATGCAGGGCAGGTATTTGGTCAGGTCGTAGCCCCGCCGTGACCGGAACTCCTCGGGAAGCACGGGAGACCAGTTCAGGGACCCGCCTTCATAGCTGTCGATGTTGAGGACCTTGATGACCTGCTTGCCGTCGGGGATGCGTCGCAACATCTCGCCCACCCAGCCCTTGAATACGACCCGGGCGGCGTCCGCGCTGTACTTGTCGCACTGCAGGCCGCCGCCGGTGGTGGACATCTGCGAAAGGTAGCCGAATCGCTGTACCCTCCACCGCCCGGGGGGCGGCGTCCAGTCGTCGATCGTCCCGTCGTCCCTCAGCTTGTTGGTGAGGTCTACGATGCTGTCCAGCGGCACACAGGCGGAAGGCGGAATCTCCTCGTCCGAGACCAGCCGGCCACGCCCCCACGTGGCGTTGTTCTTGGCGGGGAGCAGATGGACGGTGGGAGTGCTCGACAGCACTACGCTGGCAAGTCCCAGAGGCTCGATCATGCTGTTGAGGTCGGCGTTTCCCTGGCGCGTTCCCGTCCGCATCCCTTCGTCGTAGCCCTTCGGCGGGATCGGATTGTAGACCAGCCGGAAGAAGCGCGCCGTGGTCTGGGTTACGCTATGCGCCAGAGCCGGCGGGATCGTGGTCTGCCAGCCGTTGCACATCGGCTCGCACTGGCCGATCTTGCGGAAATTCGTTCCATCATCGCTGGCCTGCACCTCGAGTCCGTGTGCCGTGCGATGGGGATTGCCGGAAGGCTGGCCGCCGGCGCCCGGAGCCCCGAAGCCGCCGCCTCCCCCGCCGCCGGGATTCACGGTGACGGCGCGGAGGGTGAACGGCTGATCGAATGCGAACTGGATCCATCCGGCCTTGTCGGTCGTGACAATACGTTCGTTGTTGGCCGGATCTACCGCCTTCGCGAGATCGGTGATCGGAAGGTTGGTGGTTACCTTGGGCTTGCGCGTTACGCTGGTTTCGCCCCAATCGGCAGGGATGGGGAATGCCAGGACTGCCTGATCCCGATAATAGTTGCTCCAGAATGGCGGAAATGTAGGTCCTCGCCTGCCTCCCGGCGCCCCGGCGCCCCCCGGACCTGCCGCGGTCCCGGCCCCTCCGGCTCCACCACCCGCCCCTGTGCCACGGGCCCCCGCCGCCTGCGCTCCGGTCGCAACCGCCCCGACGGCTCCGGCAGGGGGTGCGCCGCCGCCCCTGCCCCGGCCGGCCGGACGCTGCGGCCTGGGCAACGTCCCCGTGAAGGGTTTGCCGCCTTCCGCCTCCACCTCGCTCCAGCACAGGACCTGCTGCGACAGCTCAGGAGTGATCCCTTCCGTACCGGCAGGACCCCAGCTCGAACAGACATGGGGCGCGACCTTCAGCCCCACTCGTTTGGCCTCGCTCATGAGGTGATCCACCAGGTCCCACCACTCCGGCGATTTGCAGGCATGTACCTGGATCCCGTCCTGAATTCCGCTTCCGTCGAAATAAAACCAGTTGACAATATCGATGCCCGAGGCTGCCATCCCCTCCAGGTCGGCGGTAATGCCTTCCTTGGTCACCACGCCGCCGGTCCAGTGGTAAACAATCGACAGGCCCGCATCGGCAGGCGGGTTCTGAAAGGTCTTCTCCAAGGCGCCGGAGCCTGCCGATTGACCGAACAACTCGAATGCGGTCGGATTGCCCACCAGTGCTGCGGCGCCGGTGGCGGTCTTGATGAATGTGCGTCGTTTCATAACCTGGCCCGTAAATGCAGTTGCGATTCCCCAAAAGCAGTCCCAATAAGTAGCGTTTTTGCCATAGGGCCGAGCGGAAGGCAAAAGCAATCACTCTGCCTTTAACTGTTTTGTATTATCAAATCATAACAGGCGCCGGCAAGAGCCGTAAACCCGAGTGTTCGCAGGAAAATATGGTTACTGGGAACCAGTGATTCGATGGGTGCCCTGAAACAGCAGATTGACTTGAATTTCGCATTACGAAATATG
>JAFNAG010000311.1 GCA_017860135.1 Acidobacteriota bacterium | reverse complement strand
GCGATTGCGCCATTTCCAGGAGTGGTCGCTTAGCCTGGTTGCGGCCACAGGCCGCGCTATGTACACGAATTCCTCCATTGAGATACTCTATCTGACGTGAACGCGAGCGATCGGGCGTTGATCCTGCAGGCGCAAGACGGGAGTGTCGATGCGTTTTCCGAACTTGTGGAGCGCAACTGGGTATGGCTCGTGCGTTTTGCACGGTCGGTGGCGGGCGGTGCGGACGCCGAGGATATCGTTCAGGAGAGCCTCGTGGCTGCATGGAGCAGGATGTCCTCCTTGAGAGATCCGGATGCCTTTCCTGCCTGGTTGCTGCGAATCGTAGCCCGCAGGTGCTTCCGTAATGCGCGCAAGCGGGCCCGCTGGGTGCCGCTGCCCATGTCGACGGACTACATCGATCCCGCCGGCTGCAGTCCGGCCGAATCGGTCGACGTGGAGCGGGTGCTGAACATCCTTCCAGTGCGCCAGCGGGCCGTGATGCACTTTACGGTGATCGAGGGGAGGAGCGACAGCGAGATCGGTGCGCTTTTGGGCATTGCAGCGGCATCCGTGCGCGCACATCGGCGGCGGGCTCGCGCGACTCTGCGCACTGCGCTTGGTGAACCGAGGATCGAAAAAGGGCTGAGTCATGAAATCACCTGAAGGATTCGAATCGCAACAGTGGTTCGAGCGCGCCTGGAAACGGTGGTTGGATAGTCCGACACACAGGTCTCCGGAGGAAGCTGCGGCCGCGGTCGCTCAAATGATCCGGCAGCGTCGCAGGCGGGCGCGATCGCTCTGGCTCTATGCGGCAGCGGCCGCCCTCCTCATCGCGGGGATCATGATCTCGCTCTCGCGGCAGCCGGACGGAGCAGTGCCTGAACGCAGCGACCGGAAGGTGCAGGAGGAGGAGCCCTTGGGCCAGGGGCAAATCCTGCTCTGGCTTGACGGCCAGACCCCGCTGTATATGACCTATTAGCATTCGAATTGTAGGAGGGGCGGAGGAGAATCATGAACGCACATTTGAGAATCGCACTCCTTGTATGCCTGTTCTGCAGTGCGGCGCCACCGGTTCTTCCGGCAGGCACGCCCGCGGAAGGCGATACGTTGATCACGGGATTCATCATTCTTATCGGTTTCCCCTCCGGAGACCAGCCTGCCTCCGGAGTTGCCACGCTGATTCCGGGAACCGTGATCCCGCTTGCGTCCGGAATGGAAGTGCCGGACCGGGACATCAGGCGCGATGTCGTCCAGAGGAGCATGTCGTTGAGCAAGGCGGTCGACAAGCTGTGGAACACCTTCCGGCTCGATCCGTCCCGGCAGCTGCAGGAAACCGTCTCCGCAGAGACATCTGCCGGCAGGGTCCTGTCCATACCGGTACCCGAAGGTATCGACCTGAAGGTTACGGCCACGCTACTTGGCTTCGACGACAAGGTGGCAAAATATCGAATCGTCTTCAGGCAGGGAGAAAAATCGCTGGCCGATTCGACTGTTCCCATCGGGCGCGGAGGGCGTGCTGTAGTAGGGGGAATGAACGGAGAGGCGGCACCCTATATTTTTCTTTTTATCGAGCCCGAAGCGGCTGTCCAGGGAGTGGCGGCCGCAGAACGCCGCCGAGGGGGGATCGGCCTCAAACCTCCGGTCGTAGTAACCAGGGTAACCCCGAAATACCCGGAGGCAGCCCGCATGGACAAGGTCAGCGGCACAGTGGAACTGGAACTGACACTGGGAAGCAACGGACTGATCCGGGAAGTCGTCGTGCTCGGCAGTCCTGACCCGCGCCTCGCAGAGGCCGCTGCAGCGGCGGTCAAGCAATGGAAGTTTGAGCCGGCCCGTTTGCCCGACGGCTCTCCGGTCGGCGCTATTATGACGATTTCTTTTCGCTTCGCTCTGAAGTGAGCGGGAGTGTCCCGACGCACCCATTGCACCGGTCAGGACAAGCCAGCGCGCGAGCCCTGGTGACATGGACGGCCAGGATGCCAACCCGGAAAAGCCGAAGCGGCCTGCACCGCCCATTCAGGGCGGACATGCGGACCTGCCAGAGTTCCCAGGGCTTGCGCCCTGGGCTGTCCTGCCGGATCCCTGCGGGGTCCTTTTCGATTCCCTGACCTGGTGCGTTTCCTGACAGCCGGCAAAACCATCCACCCACAGTGTCGAGTGTGTCCCACAGCCATCGCTGTGCGGGGCAGGCAAAGGCCGCGGCTTCGCGGCGTGGTCGATGATCGCACCTGCAGGCACGTGCCGGTTCCCATGCTGCCGATTGACGGCGCAACTTCCCGTGACTACAATGCGCCCTGATGGCGGGAGGTGGTCGGATCCGCTCCGTAGAACTTCAAGCAGTGCGGCAGGGTAAAAGTTGCCCAGCCGGATGGTGAATTTACGCCGTGAGAGGATGCACAATGCAGGACTACGAAAAGCTCGGAGCGTTTTACCTGGGTCGCGAACACGATTTGAATACCGGGAGTGTCCGGGAAGATCTGGTGCTTTACGACTCCAGGGACCTGGTAACCCATGCTGTGTGCGTCGGCATGACAGGGAGCGGCAAGACCGGTCTCGGGATCGTCATTCTCGAAGAGGCTGCCATCGACGGCATACCCGCGATAGTCATTGACCCCAAAGGGGACCTTGCCAACCTGCTCCTGACCTTCCCGGACTTGCGTGGCGAGGATTTCGAGCAATGGGTAAACGTCGAGGATGCGGCCCAAAAAGGCCTATCGCCGAAGGAATTCGCTGCGCAGCAGGCCGGCTTCTGGCAGAAGGGTCTCGCGGATTGGGGCCAGGGTGGAGATCGAATCCGGCGCCTGCGGGATTCGGCTGACGTCGTGATTTATACGCCGGGCAGCAACGCCGGGGTGCCCGTTTCCATCCTCAAATCGTTTGCCGCACCGGCGCCGGCGGTCCGCGATGACCAGGAACTGCTGCGCGAGCGTATCGGAGCGAACGTCGCCGGTCTGCTTGCGCTGCTGGGGATAGAGGCAGACCCGCTGCAGAGCCGGGAGCACATTCTGCTATCCACTCTCATCGATTGGAACTGGAATCAGGGGCGGGACCTGGACCTGGCCTCCCTTATCCAGCAGATTCAGTCACCGCCGGTCAGCAAGATTGGCGTGCTCGACCTGGATTCGTTCTACCCCTCCCGGGATCGATTCGGCCTGGTGATGGCGCTCAACGGCCTCTTGGCTGCTCCCGGATTCGAAACCTGGATGCAAGGGGAGGCTCTCGACATTGCCAGGATACTCTACGGTGTTTCCGGAAAGCCACGACTGGCGGTCTTTTCCATTGCCCACCTGAACGACAGCGAGCGCATGTTCTTTGTTTCGTTGCTGTTGAACCAGGTGCTCGGCTGGATGCGCGCCCAGTCCGGCACCACCAGCCTGCGAGCCGTGCTCTACATGGACGAGATCTTCGGCTACTTCCCGCCTGTAGCAAATCCTCCCTCGAAAAAACCATTGCTCACTCTGCTCAAGCAGGCTCGAGCGTTCGGACTGGGAATTGTGGTGGCAACCCAGAATCCTGTCGACCTCGACTATAGGGGCTTGTCCAATGCCGGAACGTGGTTTGTGGGGCGGCTGCAGACCGACCGGGACAAGCAGCGCCTGCTGGATGGTTTGGAAGGGGCGGCAGCAGGTTCCGGCGCCGGCTTCGACCGGCAGCGCATGGAGCAGATTCTTGGCAGGCTGGGAAGCCGAATCTTCCTCATGAACAACACGCATGAGGACGCGCCCGTCGTCTTTCAGACACGCTGGGCGCTGTCTTACCTTCGGGGGCCCCTGACCCGGGATCAAATCCGGGAGCTCATGCGTCCGCACGAGACGGAGTCGCCTGCTGTGAATGCGTCCGCGCCGGTGCAGCTTCCTGCTGCGCCGCCGCCCAAAGCCGCGGCGGGGCCTCCTCCCCTGGCCCCGGATGTGCAGCAGTACTTCATTCCGGTGCGCGGCAGCGCGCCGGCAGGGAGCCGGTTGCTGTATCAACCCATGATATTGGGTGCAGCAAAGATAAATTTTTCAGACGCCAAATCCCGGGTAGATGTCACCCGGGACGCGTTGTTTGCGACGTCCGTGACAGGAGAAGCCGTGCCCGTCCAGTGGCAAAACGCGAAGCCCATGGAATTGTCGCAGTCGGATCTGGAAACAACCCCTCAGGCGTCCGCGCAGTTTGCGGATTTGCCGGCTCCAGCGGCAAAAGGCAGGAACTACGCGGCTTGGAACAAGGACTTTGCGGGCTGGATTTACGGAAGCCAGGTGCTGGAACTCTATTACAGTGCGGGAGGCCGTCTGTTTTCCAATCCCGGAGAGAGCGAGAAGGACTTCCGGATACGGCTGCAGCAAGGTGCGCGTGAGCAGCGGGATGATGCGGTCGACCAGATCCGCAGGAAATATGCAAGCCGGGTGGCTGCCCTGCAGGACCGGATACGCAGGGCTCAGGATGCAGTGGAACGCGAGCGGGCCCAGGCGAAGCAGCAGCAGTTTCAAACCGCCATTTCCTTCGGCACGACGCTGCTGGGAGCGGTGTTTGGCCGCAAGGCCGTCAGTGCTTCCACTCTGGGAAAAGCCACAACTGCGGCGCGCGGAGTTTCCCGTTCGATGAAAGAGCGTCAGGATGTGGGGCGGGCCGAAGAGACAGTCGAATCGCTGCAGCAGCAACTGAGCGAATTGAATGCGGAGTTGGAGTCGGCGGTTGCGGACCTGCAGGCCAGGGTAGATCCGCTGCGCGAGGAGCTGGAGACAATTCGAATCAAGCCCAGGAAGACCGGCATCTCGGTGCAGTTGTTGACGCTGGCGTGGGCGCCCCACTGGTGCGATCCGCAGGGCTTCGCGAAACCTGCGTGGCGGTAGTCCGCCCCGCATGGTCGTGACCCTGCCGGAACCAAGCGAAGCGCGAAGACCGGAGAGACCCGGAATGATGCTGCATATGAGCGGCGGCGAAGGTACATAATCGAAGGCCGGAAGATGCTATGAGCCGGATTTCCATCATCGGGGCAGGCAGTTGGGGAACGGCGCTGGCCGTCGCGCTGGCGCGGGAAGGCAGACCGGTCCGTTTGTGGGCGTTCGAGCCTGAAGTCTGCGAAAGCATCGAAAGCCGGCAAGAAAACGAATTGTTCCTTCCGGGTGTGAAGCTGCCGCCCGGCATCGAGGCCACGAACGATCTGCAGCGGTGCCTGGAAGGCGCGGAAGTCGTGCTGACGGTCATGCCGTCTCATGTGTGCCGCGGTCTTTTCGATCGGATGCTCCCTTGCCTGACGCCGGACATGATTTTTGTCAGCGCCACCAAGGGAATCGAGACCGAGCATCTGATGCGCATGAGCGAGATTATCGTCGCTGCGATCCAGCCGCGGTTTTCTCCTCGGCTGTGCGTGCTCTCCGGGCCAAGTTTCGCGAAGGAAGTCGCGCGCGGAGATCCGACCGCGGTGGTTGTTGCCTCGGAAAACCGGGAAACGGCTTGTCGGGTTCAGAGAGAAATCTCCTCCAACACCCTGAGGATTTACACCTCAAGTGACGTCGTTGGGGTTGAAATGGGCGGTGCGCTCAAGAATGTCATTGCCATTGCGGCGGGAGTCATTGAGGGACTGGGGCTCGGTCACAATCCGACGGCCGCGCTTTTGACCCGCGGGCTTGCCGAGATGACCCGGCTGGCGATCGCGTGCGGGGCACGGCGCGAAACCATGGCGGGCCTGGCAGGGATCGGCGACCTGACTCTTACATGCACCGGCAGCCTCAGCCGTAATCGCGCGGTGGGGGTGGAACTGGGAAAAGGACGGCCCCTGGAGGAGATCACCCGTTCGATGCGAACGGTGGCGGAGGGAATCAAGACGGCGGGCGCCACTCTCCGGTTGGCAAACCGCTGCAAGGTCGAAGTGCCGATCACGCTGCAGGTGAATCGCATTCTGGAAGGCGAGGTCGCCCCGCGCGAGGCCATACGGACACTCATGGAGCGGTCTCTGAAGGATGAGTAGTCCGGATCGTCGGGAAGACGTGTTTCTTGCCTGCCGCTTTGAGACTGCAGCGCCGCCTGGGAATGTCGGGAGGATCAGCCGCCAGACTTGGAGATCCCCCTGCCTGGACCTGGACTTCGACTTGGACCTCGTTGTGCGCT
>JAFNAG010000084.1 GCA_017860135.1 Acidobacteriota bacterium | reverse complement strand
AATCGCAGTCGCAATCGCTATCGAAAACTGTGCATAATCGGACGCCTCAGTATTGATGCCGGCAGCGCGATCATGCCGAAATCGATCCCGATAGCGATTGCGATACCGATTCCGATACCGATTGTGCCATTTCCAGGAGTCGTCGCTTTGCCTGGTTGCCGCCATCGGCCGCGCTGTGCAATCTGTGGCTGCTCCTTCAAGACCGATGGTGATTCCGCAGTTCCTGGCGGATTCCCTGCCGCTTCAGGTTATTCCTTCGGCGCGGGCTTCATCAGGACCGCAAGCCTGTCGCGGAACCTGGAGCGCACGGAAATAAAATCGCGGTGCTCAATGCGGAGCTCACCCGCGATCTGGCTCACCTCATTGTCTTCCAGCGTGGAAATGCCATTCTCTGCGGCGGACACGGCGAACAGGCAGCCCAGCAATGCCAGCTTCTGCTCGTGGGTTGCGATCCTGTTGAACTCCCGGGTAACCAGGTAATTCTCCGTTCCGCCGAAGAGCACATTCTGGGTTTTGGCCATCTGCACCACGAGCACCGCCTGCTCCTCCGGCAGGTTCCCCTGTTCCATCACAATCCGTTCCATGGCCTCCGTCTCCGGAGTCGTGATCTTCAGGTCAACGCGGGCGACGCGGCTCAGGATGTATGCAAATGCTGCGACGAATTTGGCCCGGTCCGGCTCGAGCTGGTCGAGCGCAGCGGCGATCTTACGAACCGTCTCGGTCTCGGCGGAAGTGCGCGTGCGCCCCGCCGGCGCAGCGTCGAGCTTCAAAAACTTCAGAATCGACATAGTGCCTCCTCCTGGAATGATGCCACATGCGCCCGGCGAAGACATGCCAGATCTGTGCCGCTTGCAGCTGCGGATTTTACAAATTCGCGCGCTTCGCGGCGAAACACGCTTGTCATTGCATGCAGTCTTGCCTTATACCTTTCGCTGATGGCCAGGATTGCACTTCTGGGTTTCGGGAACGTCGGCCGTGCATTCGCGCGGCATCTGACAACCGGTGACGCCGCGGGCGGCGGCGAACATCGCATCTGCGCCGTCGCCGATATCAGCGGCGGCCTGCTGCTCGAAGAAGCAGGATTGGACATAACCCGGGTCCTGGAGAAGCTGGAGCACGGCGGCCTGTTGAGCGACTGCGCGGAGAGCGGCGGGATGCTCCCGGTCGATGACTACCTGAATGCCCTCCCTGCGGCGGGGATCCGGGTTCTCGTCGAATGCCTGCCCACGAACCCGGTGGACGGAGAGCCCGCCCTAACTTTTCTGCGGCGCTCCCTCGAGCAGAACGTCGCGGCCGTCACCGTTAACAAAGGGCCGATCGTTTACGGGCACCGAACCCTGACCGAAGCCGCCGCACGATCCGGCGCCAGACTGGCCTACAGCGGCACCACCGGAGTGCGGCCGCCCGTCGAGATCGCCGGTTGCCACATCCTGGACATTCGCGGAATCCTCAACGGCACTACCAATTTCATCCTCACGGAGATGCAGCGCCGCGACCTGGCCTTCCGGCAGGCGCTCGACCAGGCGAAGGAACAGGGGATCGCGGAGCCGAATCCGGACCTCGATATACAGGGTTGGGACACAGCCTGCAAAATACTCATCCTCGCAAATGAATGGATGGCGGCCGGCGCGCTCCTGTCCGACGTCGTGCGCATCGGCATCGGGCCCGAGACCGAGGCGCTCCTCCACGAGGCACGCGCCAAAAACGGCGTCGTCCGGCTCATCGGGCGGGCCCGCAGGTCCGATGAGGGTATCTGCCTGAGCGTCACTCCGAAGATCTGCCTGCAGGATTCCGTCTTCCACTCCATCGAGGGGACATCCAAGGGCGCCATCTTCCGGACCAGGGAAAAAGGGGAGATATTTGCCGGCGGAGTCTCCGGCCGCGAAGCCATTGCCAAGGTCATCCTTCAGGATGTGGAAGCGGTCCTCACTCCCCGGGATTCCCGCCCGGGAGCATAACAACAGAAGGCTTCAAACGCTGCCACAGATTGCACAGATTTCACGGAATGGGGGGACGGGGATTCTGCGGGGAGCGGGGGCTTCGATTGCGATGCCGACGCTGGGGCGTGCCTGTTTCGGAGGCGGTAACAGAGTGAATCCCCGGCTAACGGGGAGCCCGGCCGGCCGCCGCCGCCCCCGCCGCCCCCGTGCGGGCGGGCTTCAGCCCGTGCCCGCTGCGGTGATTTTCCATGGCGGCTGATGCCGGAAACGCGGGATTCCTGAATGCAGGATTCCCGGGATGATTCGCAGGCTGCTGCACGCGGCACGCGTGCGGCCCCAGCAATATATCCGGAACGGACGATACTCGGATTGAACGGCCGCCGCCGCCCCCGTGCGGGCGGGCTTCAGCCCGTGCCCGCTGCGGTGATTTTCCATGGCGGCTGATGCCGGAAACGCGGGATTCCTGAACGCAGGATTCCCGGGATGATTCGCAGGCCGCTGCACGCGGCACGCGTGCGGTGCCAGCATTCCTCTCAACGGCTTTGGATATGCAGATCAGTGTCGGAATCTGCGCCGCCGGCTGCCTTTGTGCCCTGGAATGTGGTATGTATTGATTGCGCTCGGGCGTGTTCACAGGGAGGTCGAAGGTGCCGATCTGTCCGAACTGTCAAAGAGAATACAAAGCGGGAATCAGCCGGTGCGAAGATTGTGCGGTAGGCCTGGTCGAATCGCTCACCGCCGAAGATGTGGTTCTCGAGGAGAGCGCTCTGGAACTGGTGGAGCTGGCAGAGTTCATGAATCCGTCGGAAGCGGAGTTGATCCGGGAGCTTCTCGAGTCCAATCAGATCAGCACCGTCCTGCGCGGGGAGGTGGACCCGATCGGGCTCGCCAGCGGGGCCGCTCCCAGCACGCTGCTGGTCAATCGCGCCGATCTGGAACGGGCGAACAGCATCTACGAAGGTTATTTCGCCGGGGATGTGGAGGAAACCACAGGCCCCGACGAAGAATCCGGGACCGGGGACAACATCCCGGGACGGTCCTGAGAGCGCGATTTCATCGCATACGGTTTTTGACCTGGGAGCCGCGAAGCCTTGGTTACATTTCTGCTCTGGTGCATCCTGCTGGTGTTGTGCTGGCCGGTGGCCCTGGCTGCGCTGATCCTCTATCCGCTGGTCTGGCTGCTGCTGCTGCCCTTCCGGTTGATCGGCATTGCCGTCGGCGGCGTGCTCGAACTGGTATGGACGCTCATCACCCTGCCGGCGCGCATCCTGAAGAAACTGACATGAAAATCGGAATCACCTGTTATCCCACATATGGCGGCAGCGGCATCGTCGCGACCGAGCTCGGCAAGGAGCTGGCCGAGAAAGGCCATGAGATTCATTTCATCAGCTATGCACTCCCTCTGCGACTGAACCGTGCAACTCCGAACATCTTCTTCCACGAAGTCGAGGTGACAGACTACCCGCTGTTCGACCATCCTCCCTACACGCTGGCTCTGGCCACGAAGATGGCCGAGGTGGCGGAGCTGCACGGATTGGACCTCCTGCACTGCCACTACGCCATCCCCCATTCGGTAAGCGCGTTCCTCGCCAAATCGATGCTCGAGCCGCGCAGACTCCCGGTAGTGACGACGCTGCACGGCACCGATATCACACTGGTGGGTGCGGACCGGTCTTACCTTCCGATCACGCGGTTCTCCATCGAGCGCTCCGACGGCGTGACCGCCGTCTCGCACTACCTGCGCCAGGCCACCTGCCAGACATTCGGCATCTGCTCCAATGTCGAAGTGATCCACAACTTCGTAAACTGCGACATCTACAGGTCCTCTCCCAGGCCGGACATGCGCCTCCGCTTCGCCCCCGGCGACGAGAAAATACTCATTCACCTCTCGAACTTCCGCCCTGTGAAACGCCCGTGCACGGTGATCGAGATCTTCCGCAGGGTGCAGGAACGGCTGCCGGCAGTCCTGCTCATGGTCGGGGACGGCCCGGAACGCGGCAGGGCCGAATGGCTGGCTCATGATTATGGCCTCGACGAAAGGGTGCGGTTTCTGGGCAAGCGCGACAACATCGATGAGTTGATCGGAGCCTCCGACCTGCTGTTGCTGCCGAGCCAGAACGAGTCGTTCGGCCTGGTGGCCCTGGAAGCCATGGCTTGCGAGGTTCCCGTGGTGGTCTCGAAAGTCGGCGGGCTCCCCGAAGTTGTGACCGACGGCAGGGAAGGATTCCTGGTCGATCCCAAGGACATCGATGGGATGGCGCAGCGGTCGATCGAGATCCTCTCCGACGACGCACTCCGCCGCGAGATGGGACGCAACGGGCGCCAGACTGCCAGGGCGCGTTTCTGCTCGGATGAAATCGTGCGGAGATACGAGGACTACTACCGGAAGATCATCGATCGATCCTGAGAATCAGCGCGCTTTGTGGGATGTTTCGATCATCACCATGCCGGAGCTGATGGCTTCGGGCAGTTTCACGACCGAACCCAGGTCAAAGCCATCCTTAATCTTCCCTTTAACGGCTACCTCGGATCCCGTGCGCGGAACGCCCTTCTCCGAAACCACCCAGAGTTTCCCGGTGCCGTCGTCCACTTCATAGGCCCCACGGCCCAGCACCGAGTAGCTGCGCACCACCTTGCCGGTAATCCCGACTTCTTTATCCGCATAGCGATCCGGTTCGGCACGGATCTGACTGATTTTCTTTTGCTCGCAGGCAGCCAGAAAGAGCACAAGGATCATCAGGGACACAATTGCGGCAATTCGATCCCGTCCGGGTAGTATCATAGGACATCCTCCTGATTCTATAGAGGCAGCCGCGCGCAAAATGTTTCACCAACGCTCCGGGACTGGGCGGACTGAAGCAGGAGCACGGGCCTCAAACAGTGAGCACGGGCTTCAGCCGGTGCGCTTTGGATCTCCTTGTTTTCCCGACGCGTATGATTATCCGTTCTGGAGCGCGCGGGCTGAAGCCCGCGCTCACGGGAATCTAACCCTGGAGCGCGCGGGCTGAAGCCCGCGCTCACTCTTCTTACGCCCGCGCCCACTATATCCTCATTATTACTTCCCTTTGGGGGAGACGGTTACGTGTGAATGTGCGCCGGCGGCGCCTTTGAACATGAACCCGTCCATTCCCTGAAGGTACATCTCCGAGAGCAAGGAACCTGCCTGAACCCGATCGAACAACAGCGAAGCCTGGCTTCCCGGCCTCGGTGCAAGCCGGGTCATAACCGGCACCACAACTTCTGCTTTGCTCTGCAGGCTACGAACTGTCACCGCGGTGCCCCGGTCATTGGGCGCAAACTCATATTTCCCGGCCGGAAGTTCCTTGTCGCCGGCCGTAAACGAAAAGGTGATGTCCACGGTCAGTTTCGGCAGCTCCTGGGCCATCAACGTCGCGGCCGCGAGCACCGGTATCAAAAACATCAGCAATCGGTTTCTCATCCCGCCTCCATCCGGCCGCCGCGAGAACCGTCCGCAATCAGCCGCTTCATATCGTCCTTCTTGCGCCGGACTGCCCCCGTGTTGCAGGCATCGTATCCGGCTGCCGGCTCGGGCGCTGCAGCCTCACAGCGCCAAGACATAAGCATCCCCTGACAATCTTCTGCTGTCAATGGCCAGTCCCTCGCCCTGGGCAGACGCACGGCCCCCTGCTGCCGGAATCTGCGGGCAACCCATGTGCAGTTGTGGTATACGTGATCGTCAAACACCTGCGTCATGGCATGGGAGCGCACTGTGAGGAATGCACGTCATCAACTTTCGATTTCGGTTTTGCTCGTCGCGGCTCTGTCGGCCGGCGCCTGCCGCGGCCGCCAGGAGGAAACGGCCCGGATCCGCATCGACGTTTCCCAGGGGGAGCCGGGAATCCAGTATATCAACGGCTATCAGAAGACCGTGAGTGGTCAGGTGCTCGCGTACCACTCTTCACACCCGGATGCCGAGTCGGCGCTGCTCGTCCGCGCCAACACGGAAGTGAACTCCATCGCCTGGTTGACCGATCCCCTGCCGGCGGACTACCGGGGTGACTTCTACAACCTGGTCTGGCTGGCCGGGCTCGAACGCCAGGGATGGCCGGGCAATGAGGTCCACAGCTTTGACTTTCTGATCAACGGGGACCACTGGTTCACTTTCCGGAACCTGAAGGACTCCGGCGCGATGAAGTGGGCCGTCGCAGGAAAACAGGGAGCCGAACTGTCCTTCGAGTCGGTGATAGCGGACCGGGCCGGGGACCTGTTCGGCTACATGTTCCTCAGGATTCCCAGAGGGGAATTCAAGCCGGGAGTGCCTCTGACGCTGCAGGTTCGGGGGCAGGATGCCGGCAGCCTGGATTGGTACATGACCCTGCAATACCCATTCCGCTTCACACCCGCTCTGCGCGCCGAACCGGCACTGGTCAGGGAGGGAGCGGAAACGAAGCAACTCGTCCGGCTCAGCCTCGACAATCTGCATCAGGGCCGCTCCCTCGAAATCCGGGTGACCGGCGCCCGTCCCGTCCGCCCGCCGGTCAAGGTTGGGGCCAACATCGTTTATCTGGCAATTCCTGCCGCAGGTTCCCAAATGCAGATCCCGGTGGATTTCAGCGTCAACGGCGTCGCCGAGCGCCAGCCGCCGCTCGAGTTGAAGCCGGTCAACCGGCGCGAGATTCACCTCCTTTCCTACTCGCACACCGACATCGGCTACACGGACCTTCAGCCGGTGATCGAAGCAAGACAGAGGGAGAACCTGGATCGGGCCTTGCGGCTCATCCGGCAAACGCGCGCGTACCCGCCCGAAGCGCGCTATCGGTGGAACCTGGAAGTGATGTGGCCGCTGGAGGGCTATTTGAAAGGGGCTTCGGAGCAGAAGCGCCAGGAACTCGTGCAGGCGGTGCGCGACGGGTACATCGGTCTGAATGCGCTGTACGCCAACGTCCTGACGGGACTTGCGACGGCAGGGGAGATGAGCCGTTTCACCGGCTTTGCCGGAAGTATCGCCCGGCAATACGGAGTTCCCGTCACCACCGCCCTCGTCTCCGATATTCCGGGCTTCACCTGGGGCCTGGTGCCGGCGCTAGCGCACAGCGGCGTGAAATACTTCGCCAGCGCCCCCAACGCGGGGGACCGCATTGGCCACGTGCTCGAGAAGTGGGGGGACCGGCCTTTCTACTGGGCGTCCCAATCCGGTGAAGAAAAAATCCTGACGTGGGTGGCGGGGGCAAGTTATTCGAGTTTTCACGAAGGGGATCTTACGCGGCTCGGCGACGAGAAGATCCTGAAGCTCATGCGGCGGCTGGACGACGCGAGCTATCCGTACGAGATCCTGCAGCTGCCCTACACGATTGGAGGCGACAACGGCCCCCCGGACCCCCGACTCCCGGATTTCGTTAAGGTGTGGAACGACCGGTATGAGTCCCCGCGGCTGATCCTCGCGACGCACGCGCAGATGTTCGCCGAATTCGAGCGGCGCTACGGATCGAGCCTGCCGACCTTCCAGGGGGATTTCACCCCTTATTGGGAAGACGGAGCCGCATCGAGCGCCGCGGAGACCGCGTTGAACCGCCGCGCAGCGGACCGGCTCGTCCAGGGGGAAGCTCTCTGGGCGATGCTTGCCCCCGGATCGTATCCCGCCGGAGATTACGATGTCGCCTGGAGAAACATCATCCTTTGGGACGAGCACACCTGGGGCGCGCACAATAGCGTCTCCGACCCCGACCTCCCCTCCGTCAAAGAGCAGTGGCGCATCAAGCGCCAGTTTGCCCTCGACGCGGATCAGATGTCACAGGCACTGCTCCTGCGCCTCCCCGGTCGGCAGGCGGGCGCCCAGGCTCCTCTGGGGGAAACTGCGATTGATATCTGCAACACGCACTCCTGGCCGCGGACCGATGTCGTTTTCCTGCCGGCGACTCAGGCGAAAATCGGCGACGCAGTGTTCGATGACAAAGGCAATGCCCTTCCCTCGCAACGCATCTCCACCGGGGAGCTGGCGGTGCGGGTGGAGGATGTGCCGCCTCTCTCCGCCCGGCGGATAGTCGTGCGTCCCGGCAAGGCGCTGAACCAGGGAAACTGCCGCGCAACCGGAACCGCGCTGTCGAATTCGCTGCTCTCCGTATCCCTGGACCCCGGCACAGGCGTCATTCGCAGCCTCCTGGCACAGGGCCGCCAGGTGGAACTGGTTGACCGTCTGCAGTACGCCGGGCTGAACCAGTACCTGTATGTGGCCGGAAAGGATCCCCGGGAGGCGCGCTCTCTTTCCGGCGTCCGGATACGGGTGAAGGAGAGCGGCAGTCTCGTCGCTTCCCTGCTCGTGGAAGCCCAGGCGCCCGGATGCGCCGGCTACGGCGCGGAGATCCGCCTCCTCGACGGCATCGGGAGGGTGGACATCATCCACGCCATCGACAAGCTGGCCGTGCGGACCAAGGAAGCCATTCACGTCGCGTTTCCGTTCCAGGTCCCGGGAGGCCAGCTCCGATACGATGTTGCATACGGAATCGTGCGGCCGGAGGCCGACCAGCTCCCCGGCTCGTGCAAGAACTTCTTTTCACTGCAGAGCTGGGCCGACGTTTCCAACGCGGACTCGGGCGTCACCTGGGCATCGCCGGACGCGCCCCTGATCGAGATCGGGTCGATCACCGCCGAACAGCCGTGGGCGCAGGCGACGGCCTCCGCGACAACCCTGTATTCCTACCTGATGAACAATTACTGGCATACGAACTACAAAGCGGACCAGGAGGGGCCGGCGAGCTTCCGCTACTCGATCCTTCCCCACGGCAGCTTTGTCCCGGAGGAAGCCGTTCGCTTCGGCAGGGACATGCGCGAGCCCCTGCTGGCGCTGCCGGCAGATCCCGCGTCGAGTGTGCAGGCGCCTCTGTTCCTGTTACAGCCGCCGCAGGTGCTGGTCTCTTCGATCAGGCCGCTGGGGCAGGATGCCTGGCTCGTGTGTCTGTACAATCCGTCGGAGGGCGCCCGGGATGCCGCCTTTGCGTGGAACCGACTCGCCACACCGGGCGTATATGCGAGCGACAGCTTTGGGAGAAAGGGAGAGAAGCTCGGCGCCACAGTGAAGGTCGCGGCGCGCGGGAGCCGCTACGTGCGCCTCGAGACCAAATGAAAGTGAGCACGGGCTTCAGCCCCGTGAGCACGGGCTTCAGCCCGTGCGCTTTATCTCGCCTTACCCCCCCACCTCAAGAACGTTAATCCGTTCTGTAACGCGCGGGCTTCAGCCCGCGCGCACCCTCCTTATTCCTGCCCTCACGTGGCGGATGCCGATGGTGCTGAATCCAGGATTCCGCGAAAATGGCGCCCCAGAGCATGTTGAGCACCGGGGATCGCAGCTGCCGGCCTTTGAAAGCATCCGTGAGCAGCTCGTCGATCACACGCGCCGGAATGACTTCGGTGACGAAGCCGTCGGTGCGGAGCACGGCCTCGCGGACTCTTCCATTGAACTCCGGATCCGTCAGCCATCCGACGAACGGCGGCACGAATCCGCTCTTCTTCCGGTAAATGAACTCCCCCGGCATGAATTCCTCGAGCAGTTTCTTGAGCGGCCACTTCACGATGCCATCGTGCACCTTGGCGCTCCAGGGGAGCTTCCCTTGTTCCACCAGGACATCCTGCCAGATGTATGGATACATCACGCGAAGTCCGAGGCTTTCCCCCACTGACAACGCCTTTGCAGCCCACCGGGCGCTGTTGACGTACAGGAGCTGCCGGATGGTCGTTTTCGCTTCATACCCCAGCCTCGTGTAGCCGGCGCCGCAGTTTGCGGAAGTCCTTTCGATCAGCCCCTGCAGGGTTTCGTCCCACTCCGCCGGAACATCCAGCGACAGATAATGTACCGGCGCCAGCACCAGGAAATAGCTCAGCGGGTCCGACTCATGGACATCGGCGAGTGCGGCGATCCTGGCCGAGGCCCCTCCCCCGGCTTCCCATTTCCAGCGGGGGGAGCGGCGCAACCGGGATGAGATCCACTTTTTGGCGGCGCGGGGAACCGAATGCTTGAGGCGGAATTTCGCTTCGTGCTGTAGCGCCGGGAAGCCGAAACAGTCGTCCCCGCCGTTGCACTCGATCACCAGCGGCCGGCCGCTCGCATGCTCACGGATGTACTGCAGCAGGAAAGCAATCGGGAGGCTGGAGAAATCCGAGAAGGGGTGGTCCGTCAGCCGCACGACGTCGTCGAGCGCGCTCAGGGCATCGCGCTTTTCCATGCCCGCGACCTGCAGCTTCACGCCGATGCGCCCCGCGATCGCCGAGGCGTAAGGATACTCAGGATCGCTTGCGCCGAAAGCGCAGTAGAAAGCCTGCGGCGGTTCGCCTCCGGCCTGGTTCATATAGCAGCCGTACAGGCTCGAGTCGATCCCCCCGCTCAGCAGCAACGCCGTGGAGGACCGGCCGAGAAAGCCGGCCGATTTCTTCAGCGCTTCCCGCACCGGCCCCAAGTCAGGTTCCACACCCCGGCCGCGGCGCCGGACTTCCTCGCTGAAGCGCAGCTTGAAATACGGCCGGGCCGACTCCTGCCCGCTCGCGATTTCATATTTCAGGTAGTGTGCCGCGGGCACAGCCGAGATGTTGCTGCTGATTGTCAGAGGTTCCGGGACAGCTCCGTACTTCAGGATGGCATAGATGCCCCGCCGGCTGATGTCGAACGGAACGATGCCGTACAGGAATCGCAGGTCCGAGGAAAACACGATTCCGTCGTCCCGCTTGTGATAGTAGATCCTCCCCGAGCCCGCTCTCTGGGAGACCAGGTACAAAGACCGGTCTCCGCCGGCGCCCGCCGCCACCGCCATGCGGAAATCATTCTGGACCGATTGGAAGGCATCGGTATTTCGCTTCCGGAAGCTCTCGCAAAAATCGGCCTCCCAGGCCGCCAGGCGGTACTCTCCCGAGGAATCCGGTGTTACGAGCAGGTCTTCGCTCAATACGATCAGCTCAGAAGAGACCGCGAAGGGCGCCTGCGCAGATTCCAGGGAGCCTGTGCAGAAGAAATAGCCGTTGTCCCATACATCGATGCGCCGGGAGCCGGCAGGCAGCCGGTCTCTGAGAAGCGCGTCGATTTCCGGATCAGGATTGCGATACACGTAGCCGCCGATCATGAGAATGCCTCCCGCGCAGCACAGGCTCCCGGGACGGCATCCCCGGGATGTCCGCTGGCTGTGCTGTCCCAACCTACCTCAATGGCGCCGGCGCATCCAACAGAAATCCTTGCGCAGCGAAATCCTTCCTTGAAGCGCGAAGACCTCGACGATCTGAAAGAATGCGTTTTCAGGTCTTCGAGGTCTTTTCGATATCTTCAGCCGGCGATCCTGCCCGGCAACTTCAGAAGCTCAACTTGATTCCGAACTGCATGGTGCGCGGGTCGCGGTAGCTTGTGACCTGCCCGAAAAGGGTGTTGGTAAGCGCGCGGCTGGTGCTGAGCGCGCGATAATTCGTGTGGTTGATCAGGTTAAACGCCTCCGCACGGATCTGCACGTTCACTCCCTCCGCGACGCGGATGTTCTTGGTGAGCGTGAAGTCGAACCGGGTCCACGGCGGCCCGTCGACGGCGCCTCTGGAAGCCGTTCCGGGGGTATTGCTCAGCCCGGACGTTCCGGCAGGGGTTTGCGCTTCGAAGCAGGCTGTGTTGAACCATTGCTCGATGGTATGGGGCGCATTCTCATTCGGATTGCACGACAGGTTCGGCCGCCCTCCTGCCACCAGAGCGGGGATGAAGCCGATGCCTGCCGGGTCGTAGCTCGAGCTTGTCACCGTGAACGGCAGACCGGTGTTGTAACTGTAGATACCCGACAACTGCCAGCCGCCCAGCACCTTCCCGGCCGTGCCCGCCTGCGAGCGGTAGAAAGGCAATTCATAGACGTAGTTGAGGGTGAGCACGTGGCGCCGGTCGAGCACCGCTCTGCCGTATTCTGCCCGGATGTTGTAGATGTCCTGCGGCGCGGCGTTCACGGATGAAGTTTGATTGTCGGTGAGGTTCTTGGACCAGGTGTAGGCCAGATTCACTTGGGAAGCTCCCGAGAACCGCTGCTGGGCAGAAACCTGCAGGCTGTGATAGTTCGAATTGTACCGCGTCTCGAGCATGTTGATCGACCGGAAGCCGCGGTACGGCCGGACCTGATCCAGGATGGTTGGAGTCGAAGTGAATGCCGTCCCCGCCACCTGGCAGGGCACCGTCACAACTCCGGGAGTCTGCAGGGTGTTGGAGCCCGTGGCGCACTGCGTATTGATCGCCTTTCCGGGCGGAAGGTCATTGATCTCGGTGAATCCGATCAGGTGGGTTCCTTTCGACCCGTAATAGCCGACCGTGACCATCGTGCTCCTGCTCAGTTCCTGCTGCCAGTCCAGGGACCAGTGCTGCATGTAAGGCGTCAGAAAGTCCGACTGCACGCCCCGCAGCGATCCCACCGTCGCGGATGCCACAACGGAAGGCGTTTGTCCTTCCGGGACCGGGGAGTCGAGGGTTGTATTCGTGATGGTGATCGTTTCCTGATAGGGCGGATTCTGTCCCAGGAACAGTTCCAGCGCGCCGACCGGTATCTGCTCATGGTAGATGCCGTACCCGGTGCGGATCGCCGTCGTCCCCTTGCCAAACGGATCCCAGGACAGGCCGAAGCGCGGTGCGAAATCGCTCTTGGACACCTCGGCGACGTACTTGCCCCAGGGCGATTTGCCGGGAGTGCAGTTGTAGACGCTCGGGCCGGTGGTGTAATTCTGGGTGTTCGCGATCAGACCGTTGCAGAAATTGCCGGTGCCCGCCACGCGGCTCCCTGCGCCGGTCACTTGCGGAGCGTCGGCAGGATTCCAGAGGCTCGGCACGAAGTTCGTCAACTTGCCGTCGTCGTCGTACGGCAGGCCGAAAAATGAGTACCGGACGCCGTAGTACAGCGCCAGGTTGGGCCTGAGGCGCCATTCGTCCTGGCCATACGCCTCGATCGCCCTCTGGCGGAAATCTGCCGTCATGTCGTATTTCGACTGGGTGAAAGACACGTTTCTTCCCATCAGGAAATTCGCCCAGTTCTGCACCAGGTTGTTCACGCTCGTGCTCGCGATGCCGGGCGCCAGGACGCTGCCCTGTGTCCCTGCGCCTGCGGTCGTGTTGAAGAACGAGCTGAATGAGCCCTGATTCGTGCCCGACAGCGCATTCTCATGTTTGCGGTACATGGAAATGACCGCGCCGAATTTCAGCGTGTGGCCGGCCCCGGCAATCCAGGCCATGCTGCCGCTGAAGTTCTGTTTCCAGGAGAAATTGTCGTAATTGCTGAAGCCGGTGATGGAGTTGAATCCGGAGACGCTCATGACCGGCACCATGTCCCGGGTAACCGTAAAGGGCAGATCGACCGAAACCGGCGATACCGCCCGTGCCGCCAGACCGGTCGTGTTGATCAGGATGGCGCCGTAACCGTACGCATAGCGGCCTTCGAAGATCATCGTGGGGCTGGCGGTATAGGTCACCTGGGCCGTGTGGGTCCGGCCGGGCGAATCCGACTCGGTTGTATTTACGAATGGAATTCCCGACCGTGTGCCGATCGCGCCATCGGCATCTTCGGTCGGAATGGTGTCTCTCTGATAGCGGTAATTGACGCTGATCGTATTGGTCAGACTGTGGTCGACCTTGATGACTTCCTGGTGGAAGTTTGCAATGTTGAGCGCCGGGTAATTCAGCGCATAGGTAGCCGGGGTGGTGGGGTCGGGGACGTTGTTCCAGATCATCGCGACATATTGCTGTGAAACAGAGCTCAGCGTCGTGCGGCTGCTGATGGGGCTTCCTGCCGGCAGAGTGTCGAGACAGGTTCGCGTCGAGCCCGAGATCGTCGCGCGCAGGCAGATGTCGATCGGGAAAACGCCTGCTTTCAGGTTGGAGTCCGGCACAACCGATGAAAGGGTCGGATATCGCTTATCCCGGCGCTGCTCTTCCGAAAAAAAGAAGAAAGTCTTCTCCAGCCTTTTTGCCCAGCTTCCCCCGGCGCCGAAAGTGGGAATATAAACGGGCCCGCTGAATGTGAAGCCGAAATTGTTGTATCGAAACGGCTTGCGTTTTGCCTTGCCGTCGGAATTGACGCCGAAGGGAGGCTTCGTAGCGGCATTGGTCACGAAGTTGTTGGCGTTGAACGCCTCGTTGCGGATGAACTCGTAGGCGCTTCCGTGAAACCTGTTTTCTCCCGAGCGGGTGATGACGTTGATCTGCCCGCCGCCGCTGCGGCCGGATTCAGCCGGATACAGCGAACGCAACACCTTGAACTCGCCGATGGAGTCGACGCTCGGGTATGCCTGAATGGTCAGGTTCGAGCCCCGGTCGGTCACGTCCGCACCGTCCACCGTGAAGGTGTTCTGGGTGCTCCTGGCGCCGTTGACCGAGATCAGGTTGCGATTCACCACCTGCGTGTCCGGGTTGTTGGTCCCGGTGTTCACGATGTCGTCGAGATCGTTGGTGACACCGGCGGCGAGTGTGACAAGTTGCACGAAATTGCGGTTGTTGAGCGACAGTTCACGGACCTGGATGCCGTCAATCACGGTCGACACGGTAGGCGTCGTTGTTTCGACAGCGAGAAGGCCGGCCTGAACCGTTACCACCTGGTCGATCCCTCCGACTTCCAGCGTGAAATCGACGACACGCCTCTGACCGACGCTGAGAATCACGTCCGATTTCACGGCCTTCTTGAAGTTCGGCATTTGTGCCGTCACGCGGTAGGTGCTCACCGGCAGGTTCGGCGCGGAAAAGTTGCCGTCGCTGTCGGTAATCGCAGTGCGGACGACAAGGTCCGCCTTCCTGGAGTCGAGGATCGTCACCTGCGCCCCGGGCACGAGCGCGCCGGATTGGTCGCGAACAGTTCCGACGATGCTGCCGGTGGTTTCCTGACCGCAGACGATCCCGAGCCCCATCCCGAAGATGGCCAAAACCGACAGCACTGCTGTGCGTCTACACATGGTCTCCCTCCGCAATAAAACAGAATTGTCTTCTTACACGCCTACTTCAGGTCAGAAAAAAATTGTGCGCTCGCCGCGTGATTTTGCCAAGTGTTTCTTCGGCAGGAATGCCTTACATTATTTTTTTCAAATGTTTAGACGCCTTGCCCGGGCGCGCTATGAAAATACGAATTTGCTTTCATCTGCCCCGCGGCCCGGCAGTCGGACGCATCATCCCGGGATCGCCAAACGCCCCGAAAGAGCACTTTGAGTTTTTCGTGTCGTTATGGTTCGCGCGCAGGACCAGGCAGACCTGCGGTGTATTACCTCGGCAGCTGCAGGTTGCAGAGGGCTGCATCGGCACCATCCGCTGCCTGGCAAGGCCCCGGGCCCGGACTGTTCACCAGGTGTGTGGCGGTGGTTGGTTGTCTTTGGTGCCCAGCCAATCGATGCCGATGCCGGCGCCGCGGCGGAGAATCAGGGCCAGTTGACCGGCGTGGTGCTGGGCGTGGCGGAGGTTGTTCAGCTGAAACTCGCCGACGTTGAGCTCGTACCACCAGAAACCGCAGCGTTCCAGGGCCCGCTCATCTGACAGTTTCGCGAAGGTCTCGCTGCATTTCCGCAGGCAGTGATCGGCATAATCCAGCAGCTGGTCTTTGCGGAAGGATCCCACCGGCGTGGTGACAATTCCGCCATACTCACGGTAGTCGCCGGGGAGAAAATGCGCTTTTTCCTTGTGGAACTCCGCCGCCCGAAACGTCTTCTCGTCGTCAGACAGGTAGAAGTCGGTGTAGTAGAGTGCGTGGTAGGCGAGATGCCAGAAGGGGGAGCCCTCGGACCGGTCGTCCCAGAGCTGATCGGGGCAGGCCGCAACGGCCGACCGGATCATCTGAATCGCCGCAGCGAGCTGCCGGCCCATCATAGCTTGCCAATCGGTTCTCATGATCCGCCCCTCGGATGCGATACAAACGGTCTCGTATATCCCGGCGGCAAAGACGCACAGCGGGATTCATATGCAATTTCCTATGATAGCCCTTACGGGTGCAACTCCACCCTGATAGGGAAACCGGCCGAACGGCTGCCCGATCCCATCTATCGGGGCGAGGATTGCATCGATGGCGACGGCTGAGACCGGTTACTGCCGGATCGCCACACCTGACCAGACCATCGCGATTTCCTCTGCCGCGGTTCCGATGCTCCAGACCTGCTTGCCGCTGACAGCCAGCGTGCTCTCCGTCCCGGCCCCGATGATCAGGATCTGCTTGGCATTGTCGACCAGCGTAAAATCGGCGGGCCCGCCGTCGGTGCCCACTGCCGGAACAAGTGAGCCGGTGCAGTCGGGGTTGACCCGATAATTATAGTGGCCTGTTCCGCCGGAAGACACGTCGCCGTCTATGCTCGTCGTGACGCGCAGCGTCATGTTCCCGGCGCCGTCAAACACCACCAGGCCGACCTGGGCGGCAGGCACGCGAGCCGAGCCCGGGCCGCTCTGGTAGAACCACCCTTGCAGGTGGAGACCATATGATCCCCGCAGCATCTGATTGGTACACCCGCGCTGGGCGTTCAGCACCGGCGGATTGCCCAGTTGCATGGCGACCACGGCGGCCAAAAGCAGCAGACCGATAACCAGGACCAAAACCCTGCCTGTTCGCATCTCAACCTCCCCAACAAATGCCATTGTGATTTGTGCGCCACTACTTTACGCAGGCACACTATTTCACTTTATATGAAGCAATACGATAGCCATACTCCAAGACCTCGGTTTCATCTTCTCACGATCACCGGAAACATATTGCATTGGCTTGACTTGGATGGATCAATCGCATTTCCTATGCGCGAGGCGACGAGAGACTCAAACGGTAACCTGCAAAGCCCGCCGACACTCTCATGTTGAAAGACATTTTCAGTATAAGTGCTCCTCATTGGAACTGCTGATCATGGATCTGCAGATAGGCAAGACCTCGCATTGTCGGATTTCCTGACAATCGCCGGGCGATCCTGTACCTGCAGGGGGTGGAACATCCTGTGAACAGACT
>JAFNAG010000083.1 GCA_017860135.1 Acidobacteriota bacterium | reverse complement strand
TTGTCATTTCTGTTTGGATCAGTTTGGAGCCTCGTCACGGAGAATCGCGAGCTTGCGCGTATTCTCAGCGCCTCGGCCAGGACAGCACAAGCCAAAGGCCTGCAGCCGCCAAATGACAAGTGACCATTGACAATTGATGCATTCCTTTGTCGTTAATCGTTGCGCGACGCATCCTCTTGTCCGAATGCCACCGAAGCTCGAGTCCCGCTTCCGATTGCACCCCGAAAGCCCTGCGAAATTGACAGAGAGCAGGCGCTATGTTAGCTTCTGGTCTTATCTTCCGGAGGTATGCATGAAGCTCTCATCGCGGGTGGATGGGGATGTCACGATCCTCGACGTCGAGGGGAAAATCCTGCTCGGCGACGGTGACGTGGAGATCAAGCAGGCGATCGACGACCTATTGCGGGAGGGGCGGAAGAAGTTCCTGTTGAATATTGCGAAAGTCCCCTACATCGACAGTGCCGGCCTGGGGCAGATCATCCGGTGTTTTACGGCGATCCGGAAGGAAGGCGGCACATTGAAACTGCTGTCGCCGAATCCGAGAATCATCGACCTCCTCACCGTCACCAAGCTGGTGAATGTCTTTGACTGGTACAACGAGGAGACAGGCGCATTGAGCAGTTTCAAGGCCAAATCCGCTTCGTGAGGCGCCCTGCCCGCACGGCAATCCTTCGCAGTTCGACACGATGTCTGTGAACTGGAAACACATGGTCGGCAAGGTCAGTGCCGCGGCAGCCGTGGCTGTTCTGGCGGCCTGCTGCATCGGGCTGATTCCCGCACCCTTTCTCCCCGCCCAGGCGATGAGCGAAAATGTCGTCTCGAGGCACCTGCGGATCCGGATTCCCGCCGAGCGTATCTGGCTTGCGAGGGAATCCATCAGCGACATGGAGCGCAGCTGGGAGTTCGCCCGGGCCGCAGGCGGCGGCAAGCTGCCGGGACGGGTCCTGATTATCGTGGAGTGGGACGATGCGGCTTCGTCGGTGGATCCTGACAGCGCGACGATCTCCATCGGGATGGCGGATCCCGCGGCTGCCCGGGACTTGAGAGGCTTCCTGGTCCACAGTGCCGTGCGCGAACTCTCCCGCCTGGCCCTCATCACCCTGTCGGACCGGGGCGCCTCCAGGCCGGAAAGCCGCTTTCTGTTGGACGGCATGTCGGAAATCATCGCGCATGATTTTTCGAACTCGGTCCGCAGACTGTCCGCGGCCTGGGCGGTTTCCTTCTATCTGGACAGAGTGACGCCGTTTTCCCTGAGCCGGCTGGCAACATGGGGGGATGATGCCCCCGGCAGACGGGACCTGCTCGCGGCGGCGCCGGGAGTCACATTGCTGAATGCCTGCAGGGAGCGGTTCGGACGCGAGCGTGTGTTGAAGCTGTTCGAGATGCTTGGGGAAAGAGGCCTGCAAGAGAGCCTGGCGGCGGCGTTCCGGGTCCCCGCTGCGGAGGCGGAAACCGACTGGCTCAAACGTGTGCGTGCTTACACGCCGGCCGATATCACCCCCGCAGGCGCCGAAGAAGCCCCTGTCCTGGTCCGTGTCGAATCGGATCCGGCACATGCCGGCACCGTGCTTTCGCTGCGGCTGTTCGCGAGCGACAGCAACCTTGACCTGACACCCTCCGGGATCTTCATGGTCGATGAAACAGGGGGCAGGGTGCTGCAGGGGCGGCCGGCAGGCGGCGGCGGCCGGCACTTTCTGTTTGAACTCCCCATCGAAGGGGACCGCCCGGCCGGCACCTACCGCGTGGCCCTGACGGCGATCGACGGGGGCGGGAACGTCCGGAACTGGGAAGCGCACTACACTGTTGCGCGCTGAGGGCTCGCGCGAAGATAACTTCACAGATTGCTGCCGGATTGTTCCACCCGAAACCGCCGCAAGGGGTTGGATAGGAAATAAGAAATACTGAAGCCGGCAGCCTTTCGGGGCACGGGCGGGGATCTGCGGCGTTGCAGCGCCTCGACCATGTCACCGCATCGCCTGCGTCGCCACGCCTTGCACCTGCGCGCCCGGCGCTCGCGCCAAATTATGCATCTGTTTTCGCGCGAACCCTACATTTTCTTCAGCTCAGTCACGCGCGCAATCGACTCCTTGAGAGCAGCGGAAGGATTCAGCTCGTTGGCCTTCCTGTACGCTTCCAGCGAAAGGTCCCACTTTTTCTGCCTCTCGTACACCAGTCCCAGCCTCACCAGGACATCCGGGTTGCCCGGCAGAAGGGTGCGGGCCTGCGCGTAGGCTTTTTCCGCTTCGGGCATGTTGTTCAGGAACAGGTAGGCTTCCCCGGTGTTGTAGAAAACATAACCGTTGTTGGGAGCCTGGGCTCCCGCCTTGCGCAACAGATCCAGCGCCGCGTTGTATTGCTTGGCCGACAGGGCTGCAACCCCCTGTTTGAAATATGCCCTGCCGAGGACATCGGCGGTACCGGCGTCACCCGGCTTGAGGGTCAGCGCCTTCTGCAGCGCCTGGATTGCCTCGTCGTACCTGTCCAGGTTGAAGTAGGCCACTCCGAGCTGGGAGAAATCGACCCATTCGGTGGCCCGGATGCCGACGGCTTGGTTCAGGTCTTCCACGGCCCGGTCGTATCTTTGCAGCCGGTAGTGCGCTGCTCCCCTCAGGTGATGCAGACTGTACTCATCGGACGGGGTTTTGGCCAGCGGTTCACCCTGGGTGAGTGTCTGAATGCAGTTGTCGAGCCGGTCGGTGTTGAAGTAGGCCTGTGCCAGCGCCTGATAGGTCACAAATGCCGGCGATTTGAGCTGGACGGCCCGGCCGAGCTCCACGATCGCGAGAGCATAGTTCTTCAGGTTCAGGTAACAGAGTCCTACCAGGCGGTGCCCGGATTCCCAATCGGGATTCTTGTCGAGGAACGGCTTCAGCTCCTGGATCGCCTTGTCATACTGGCGCTGGTTGTAGTACGCAACCGCCTGCTTGTAATCCTGCGGGATGGCCGCCGCAGGCGCCAGGAGAACATACAGCGCCGCCAGGAGCAACTTGCGATGATATCCGAGTTTCATCCGCCTTTATCCTCCCCGGATATAGTTCCAGAGAGCCCTCACATTATCAATAGATTCCGAAATGGGGCCGCGAGTTTCAGCGGGATTTGATTTTCAGGCGCTTCAGCTTCTCGCTGAGGGTCGTGGGATTCACCAGCAGCAGATCCGCCGCTCTTTTTTGATTCCAATCGGTCTGTTCCAGGGCGGCCAGGATGAGGGTCCTCTCGAAATTCACCACCCGCTCCTTCAGGGGGAGGTTGTCGCCAAGAAGGCCGCCCTGATCCGGGACCGGCGGCTCCGTGATGTTCCTGGGCAGGAGATCCGCAGTGATGAGGTTCCCGGGGCAGAGCACAACCGCCCGTTCGATGGCGTTTTCCAGTTCCCGCACGTTTCCCGGCCAGGCGTAGTCCATCAGGGCGCGGAGGGCGGCGGTATCCAGCACGCAGGCGTCCCGTCCGTTCTCATCGCAGTATTTTTTCAGGAAATGATCCGCGAGCAGAGGAATGTCCTCCGCACGCCCGCGCAGCGGGGGCAGCTTGATCACGATCACGTTCAGCCGGTAATAGAGGTCGTCCCGGAAGCTTCCGGCGGCGACCGCATCCTGCAGGTCGCGGTTCGTGGCCGCAATGATGCGCACGTCCACTTTGATGCTCTCGAGCCCGCCCAGCCTGCGGAACTCGCGCTCCTGGATCACGCGCAGAAGCTTGGACTGGATCTCGAGAGAAATGCTCGCGACCTCGTCGAGGAACAGCGTGCCTCCGTCTGCCAATTCGAAGAGCCCCTTCTTTGTGCTGGTGGCCCCGGTGAAGGCGCCCCGAACGTGCCCGAAGATCTCGCTCTCCAGAAGCTCGGACGGTATGTTGCCGCAATTGATGGCCACGAACGGGGCATCGGCCCGCGTGCTTGCGGCATGAATGGCTTTGGCCGCCAACTCCTTGCCGGTGCCGCTTTCGCCCTGGATCAGGATTGTGCTGCGACGCGGCGCAACCTGGGCGATCAGCTCGAAGGTCTGCTGCATGGCAGCGCTCTTGCCGATGATGTTGCGATAGCTGTAACGCTCGCGCAGCGAGTTTTTCAGGCGGAGGTTTTCCCGGCGCAGGCGGCGCTGCTCGACGGCGTTTTTCACCGCCAGCAGGATCTCGTCGTTTTTGAACGGCTTGGTGATGAAGTCGAATGCGCCGAGCCTGGTCGCGCGCACCGCCTTCTCGATCGTAGCGTACGCGGTCAGCACGATGGTCTGAGGCGGATCCTCAGCCTTCTGCACAGACTCGAGGACTTCGAGTCCGTCCATGCCCGGCATCATCAGGTCCAGCAGGATGGCCTCGTATTCGCCGCTCCTGACCATGTCGAGAGCCTGAGGGCCGTTTTCTGCGAGATCGACAAGGTAGTCCCCTTCCCCGAGAAGGGTGGAGAGGACATCGCGCACGACCTCCTCGTCATCGACCACTAAGATGCGGCTCTTGTTGATCATTCCCGCAATGATTGCCTGGTAGGCAGCTTCAGCCTGAAATGGGTTCCTTTGGACGGCTCGCTGTCCACGAAGATCCTTCCCCCGTGCTCCTGGATGATCCCGTACGTCACCGCCAGGCCGAGCCCCGTGCCTTTCCCGGTGCTCTTGGTGGTGAAGAAGGGGTCATATATCTTCCGGATATCCTCCGAAGAAATGCCTGTGCCGGAATCGTGGATGTCCACCACGACCATTGTATCATTCTTCGAAGTTTCGATTACCAGAGTGCCGCCGGAGGGCATGGCGTCCCACGCGTTGAGGAACAGATTGACGAACACCTGCTGCAGCTTCCCCGCATTCCCGTATACCGGCGGGATGGACCTGTCGAGGGAATGCCGGATGTCGACATGGTTGCGGCGCAGCTGGTGCTCAAGCAGGGACAGACTTTCCATGATCAGCTGGTTCAGGTCCAGGTCCGTGAACTCGCTGCCGTTCAGGCGGGCAAAATTCAGCAGGCCGTTGACGATCTCCGCAGCCCGGAAGGTCTGTTTTTCTATCTTCTCCAGGAGGGGCTTCCGGGTGTCGGTGGCGGGCGTTTCCTTGAGAAGCATCTGTGCGTAACTCGAAATCCCGGTGATGGGCGTGTTGACCTCATGAGCGATGCCTGCAGCCAACAGGCCGATCGAGCTCAGTTTTTCCGCCTGCAGCAACTGGTTTTCCATCCGCACCTTTTCGGTGATGTTGTCCAGCACGAGCAGGCAGCCGGACTGCAGGCCGCCGGGATCGATGAGCGGGATGATGCTGAGGTTGACGATCATTTTCGTGCCGGGTAGATTCTCGAGATACAGCTTGTAAATATTGGCGCCGGCATCGAGCCGCCAGCCGGCTGTGCCGGTGACTTTCTGAATCGATGCGATCACATCGGCCGCCAGCAGCTGCGCGACCGGCATGCCGGCAATTCCGCTGCGGCTGACCCCGTACAGTTCCTCGAATGCCCGGTTGCAGGAGGAAATCGCCCCTTCCACCGAGCGATAGAGGCGGGCGTTCTCCAGGGCGATTCCCGCGTACCGGGACAGCGCCTCCAGCAGCTCGAGATCCTCGCTGGAAAAGTGCCGTTCGTCGGCGAGATTCCCCAGCCCGATCAGTCCGATGCGCCGTCCATGCAGTTTCAGATCCTGCAGCCGTACGATCCCCTTTGCGACAAGACGTGCGGGGGCGCGGTGGAGGCTCTCCCCGGTGCGGGTCTGATCCCGGGCGCCGGTCTCGGCCTTTCCCTCGAGTTCGGCTTCGTCCAGAACCAGCGCACCGGCGTCAGGCAGCGGCATGCCCAAAGCGTCCGCAAGCCGGTAACGGCCGGCATGGCCGGGGTCCCGTAGGAACAGGGCTACACTGTCAATCTGGAAGGTCTTTGAGATCCGCTCAATGATCCGCTGGGAAAGGTGCGGAAGGCTGATCTCCGAACTCAGCGTGCGGGCGAAATCGAGCAGGCCCTCCCTCTCCGCAAACTGCTCCTTGTAAAAGATGCGGTCCAGTCGCGCCTGAATGGCATTGCGGAGCGGCGCAAACAGCAGCGCAATCGCCAGGACCCCGACGCAGATGACCACGAAATCCGCATCCGGGGCAATCGACTGCAGCCACCTTCCGATCCCCAGCACGAGAATCAGGTACAGGGAAAGCAGAAGAGTGCTCGCCCCCACGTATGCCGCGCTCCGCCGGACAATCGTCTCCACGTCCAGCAGACGGTAATGGAGAATCGCGTAGGCAAACGAAAGCGGAATCAATCCCAAGAACAGCTGTGAAGAAACCATCCCGAGGCCGGCGCGCATGCCCAGCAGAGTCGGCACGATATAAATCACGCTGAATGGCACTATGGCGGCGAGCGTGCCATAACTCACCCACTTCATCTGCTGGCGTGCCGTCAGATCCCGCGCCGTCATCCTGCGCTGCAGCAGGATCGCCCCGCCGATCAGCAGGCCGCTGCAGAAATATACCAGGTGGATCCGGTCGATGACGCCGCTCGAGCGGGCCGTCGTGGGAAGGCCAATGGCAGCCAGATGCCCGGTCCACCAGAGCAGCTGGAGAATGAACAGCAGCGCCACCGGAACATAGAGCAGCGGCGCCTGGGAGCGCACGGGTTTCGGGTCGACGGGGAAACGAAGGCAGAAGTGAAGGAAAAGCGCCGGGAGCAGCAGCAACGCCATAACCGACAGGACCAGTACGATCCAGTCCAGTCGGTCCATCCGGGGAGTGTAACTGTACAGGTGCAGCGCGAACGCCGTCAAACAAATCAGAAAAAAGTGATAGGAGCGCGAGAGGTGCCCGCCGCGAATGATCACATATAATCCGATTCCCAAATACAGAAACGCCAGGAGTATCCGGAACCCATCCTCCGCTCGCAGAAACCGCCTCGCTGCGAGTTCCACAGGCGCCTCTCTCGGCTCGTTCCCCGACATCAGCCCATAACGAATCAGGGCGCGGGGCCCTCGATTGTACAGAACTTCCGCATATTGCCCCAGATTGGCAATCGCCAGCCCGTCCATCGAAAGCAGCACATCCCCAGGCACGATGCCGGCCAGGGTACCGGGGCTCCGCGGTTCAACCTCCGCCGCCTTCAAGCCTGATTCCGACTCCACCCAGAATACGCCGTCCGAGGGGTCCTGCCAGGACGCTCGATCCCGCAGGTTCAATACCCCAACCGCAACAATGACAATCGCCAGAATTGCGGTGGCGATTATCCTGAAGGGCACGGGAAACCTGTTCATTATTGGACTCTGATCAGAGGCTTGATAATCCAAGATAATGACAAGCAATTACCATACCATGTACAAAATCGTCGATGATCAGGATTTGATCAGTAAAGTCAAATATGTCAACGCTTAAAAGCAAGCATCGCGCGGCCTTCCACAATTCGTCCAAACCGAATTCAAGTGTTTGGATTTTTGTCCAACATATTGGATTTCAAGTTCCAACTTCTGAAAAGTATAGTAGCTGTTGGGGGTTGGGAGCAAGGGCGAAGGGGTGCCGGGATTCTAGAAGAAGTTCAGGTTGAGCCCGAACCGGAGTGTGCGGGGATTGCGGGTCAGAGTCAGGCTTCCGTCCGACGTCGGAATGAAGTTTTTCCCCTGGTCGAAAGGATTCCGGATATCAACCAGGGCCTGCCAATGGCCTGTGTACCCCATGAACTCCGGCATGGGAATGGACTGCCTGAAGGAGAAGCTCATCCCCTTGGTGAAGGCATCAAGCCTGTCGGCAAACGGGTCAATCGGGCTGATCGGGCTGCCGGGATACCAGCGGACTGTCGCCTGCAATTGAGTTCTCGTTTTGGGGATTTTAGCTTCCAGCTGGCCGGTAAGCGTGTGATAGTAAGAGCGCTGCAGCAGATCCAGCAGGTGGTTTGAGACGTAATCGCTGGATACAGTTTTTCCTTCCGGCGCCGCAAAGCCCGAGGCGCTGCTGTAATTGTAGGTGACAGAACTGCGCACGGTGTCGACGAGCATGCGTGCGAATTCGACCCTGAGACCCTGCTGGCCGTCCTGATCGCCGCGCAACTGTGCCGCGCGCAGATCCTTCTGACTTCCCGATTGGATCGTCATGACGAATGGCGTTCCCGGCCCATCGACCCGGTCGCGGTAAACGGAGATTTCCACGGTGGTGTCTTCGTCGAGTTTCCTGGCAACGGCAACCTCGGAATGCCGCACCTGGCTGATCTGGGTCTGTTCGTTGATCTTTGAGATCGACGCCGGCTCCACCAGATTGATCACATCCCCGTCAGGAAGTTCCAAGGCGCTGTTGGCGCTGGTGCGCCTGGAGGTCATCATCGTACGCACAAGCCAGCCGTAGGAGGGTGTGTACATCACCTGGAAGTAGGGACTCCAGATGTTCCGTATCGGGCCATAATTGATCCGCGACAGGTCAAGACCGTATGCGACTGCAAGGGTATTGAAGATCTCATTGCTCGATTCGAAACCTATGGCCAGAGTTTCCACTCCGGAATCGCGCACCGCCGGATCCTCGCTGAAGAACTCCGCCGGGCGTGCCGTCGGAGCAACGCTCAAGCGGTTCAGGTTCAACCGCCCGTACCCTACCGAAAACTTATAATCGCGCCCGGGATGGGGCCTGTAATGAAACGTGTTGCGAGCCCGCCATAGCGAGTCGTAGCCCGATGTAAACTGGCCCGAGAATATCATCCTGCCGTGCAGACTGACTGGCTCCGCATAGGCGAAGTTGGACACGATCCCCGAATCGCCGAAATTCGGGTAGACGGCGTAATTGTCACCGCCAGGGATGGAGCTGGATGCGACATTCACCGTTCCGAAACGCGAGAAGGAGGCTCCGTCGCCTTCACCCACGGTGGTGCCCGGCAGATCGCGGAAGATGAGACGGCGGTCGGATGTACTGCGCATCACCGTTTTGAGATCCCAATTCCTGGGATCATTGCGCGCGGAGACGAAATCCAGAAGCTCCTGAAGCACCAGGTTCACCGTGGTTGTGCGGTCAGAGCTGATCGCCACGCGGGACGACGTAAGCACCTGATATCCAAGGCGGCTGGCACGGATCGAATAAGAGCCTGGGGCGATATCTCTCAAGCTGTACTTACCGCTTTCGTCGGAGCGAGTGAGTGAGATGATGCCTCCCTGGTCGTCCTGCCGGAAGAGCGCCACGACGGCGCCGACAAGTCCGCGCCCTTCCGCGGACACAACCGTCCCGGAGAGGACTCCGTTGCCTCTTGCATCCGCAGCAGGCGGAAACAGAGCTGCGCCGATCAGCAGGATGATAAGCGGGAGGATGCGGGTGAATGGTTTCATAAACCCAAACCCCGGCTTATTTCAGCCATATAAATCTCACTCGGTCCCAATCTGGGTTTGAGCGTATCATGCCGTTTCTGTGATGTCAACAGGCTCGGGTTTTTCCATCCTCGACAACGTAATTGCCTGAGTCTGGGGGATTTTCCCCAGGGGTTTCCTCGGGGTCCCAATCCGGGCTCCCGGCACAAACCTGCGCGCGAGCTCTAATCCGGGATTACTGCCAGGGAGCGGGAAACCGCTTATTGGGGCGGAGCCGCTCCGATTTCCGCATACAGGATGCTTGGTGTGCAGCGGATTGTGCCGTCGGGAAACGGCTCGTTTGCGAGATCCGCCAGCGAACGCGAGAGGCCCGACGGTATGGTTTCCGGCAGCAGCCTGGTGCGGATTTCGAGGACCTTGCCGCCTTTCCCCAGGCATGTAATTTTCAGCATGATATTGTGATACGCGACACGGCCGCTGTTCCGGATGGACTGCCGGGCAATGACTGCCGAGGGGGTGTTGCCCGTTCCTGCTCCCGCGCCGCCCGCGGCGTCTCCGCCGGACTCAGTAATCTGGAGATCCCGCGGAGCCATGACCCGGGTCGCAGTTGCCCTGGCGGTTCTTATGATCTCGGCGGGCGCCGGCGTCTGCGCCCGCAGAGCTTCCTGTTTGCGGCCCTGCACGACGAGCATCACAAGGACGGCGCCCAACATGATCATCAGGCCAAGGAATATATACTTCCGGAACATCGTGGACCTCCATCCGCTTTCGTCATGGCACCGGCAGGCTGCTCCAGACGATCTCACCCTGGACGACCGTGGCGAGGTACTCACCGGCTCCCTCCAGAACCTGGGACAGCACGTGCCGGTCGTTGATGCCGTCCGGCAGCCGCAGAATCGTCATGTCTGCCCAGCATCCTCTGCGCAGGCGTCCCAGGACGTTGCCGAAATCGAGCGCCACGGCTCCATTCAAGGTCGCCATGCGGAGAATCTCATCGCACTTCAGATCTTTCCGTGTCCGGAAAAGAAAGCGCATCTCGTCGAGGATGCTGAGCGAATCGTTGCTGGCCAGCGAATCCGTTCCGATCGCCACGTTGATGCCCATGTCCAGAAGCCTGCGCACCGGATGCGGGTCGTGGCCGAAGAATGCGTGGCTGCGCGGGCAGTAGACGATGCTGCAGCTTCGGCTCAGGACAAGGGCCATCGAATCCTCGTCGAGGTAGTTGCAGTGGACCAGAATTGCCGGTTGCTCCAGACAGCCCAACCCGTCCAGATAGGGGACTGGCGGCATTCCCGGCGCCACCCAACCGGCCTGCCATGCGTCGAGACCGGTCAGGAAACTCCTGAGATCTCCGGTCCCGCGGGCAAGAAACTCCAGCTCCTCCCTGGATTCCGCCACGTGAGTGGCCAGGCGGAGCCCCATCGCCCTTGCGAGTTCCGCCACCTCCCGGTACAACCGGGGGGAAACGGAATAGGGCGCGTGGGGAGAGACGCCGGAGTTCAAGAGGGAATCGCACTCCGTGCGTTGGAGCCGCCGTCTCAGCCCGGCAAGGCAGTCATCGGCCTGGTCCGGCGCGAATGAAAGCACTTCCTCGAAGACTACCTTGCGCAGCTTTTCCGTCTTGAGCGCCTCCCCACTGACTCCGGCGGTTGAGATATCCCCCACCAGAGTGGTGCCGGCAGAGAGAGACAGGAGCGCTCCTTCCCGCACCGACTCCAGGAAGTCCTCCCGCGACCATTTCCGTCTTTCGCCGATCAGGTCTTGCAGCCACACGGTGAATGTGCCGGGACCGCCCGCCCTGCGTTTCCACCGGGAGAGCTCCAAATGGGAGTGAGCGTTCACCAGCCCCGGCAGGATGATCGCAGAGCCCCAATCGATCACCTTTGTCTGCAGATTGGGCGGGGGGCTCTGCCAGGGCTCCAGTCTGGTAATGCGACCCGGATCGGAGATGTGCACCGCCGCGTTGCGGTGGAGCATACCCGCTTCGGCCAACACGTACCTGGCGATGTGGACGGTTCGGATCATTTTCCCGCTTTGCGCGGAAATCCCGCATCAGTCAGAAGGGTGCACACAAACGAAAAGGGCCCGAGTGAGGTGCCATGAAACCAGGCGCTCCAGCTTGGCTGGACTTTGCACATCGGCCACAGCCAGCAGTCCTTATGCCTCCGCTCCATATTTCCATGCGGATATTCAGGCTCGGCATCACCCTCTCGGGCCCGATACATTATAGCTCCACCCGGGCCCTGTTTCAACTCCATCGCGGGCGCAATCGGAAGTGAGACTCAATAAAAAAGAATCTGTCGATTATCGTTTGTCAATTGTCATTTGGGGGCTCGGCAGGTTGGCCCTGCGCCCGGGTACTTCACCCGCTCCGGACGCGATCAGGACCGTACGGGCCGAAGGTTTGCAGCGGCCAGATGACAAATGGCCATTGCTGAATCCTTTTGTCGTTGATCGCTGCGCGACCTGAATTTTGCGAGGATTGAGTCTCACTTCCGATTGCACTCCTCCATCGCGGCCGCGCCAACACAACGATTGCCTGGACAACCGGCCCGGTTTCATTAATATTGATCCTGGCGTCCGGTTATATGGCTTTCGGCTTTCTAACTGCGGGGGGGGCATGGCGATCATTTTGCGCGAAGCGGATGTCAAGAAGCTCGCAAGCATGGAAATGGCGCTGGAGGCGGTGGAGGATGCATTCCGGCTGCAGGGGGAAGGGAGCATTGAGAACGCTCCCCGGCACCGGTTGCGGTTGGCGCGCGGCTTGTTGCACGTAATGAGTGCATCGCTGCCTACCCGCGGATGGGCAGGGCTCAAGAGCTATACCAGTATCGGAGGGCAGGCGAAGTTTCTGGTCCTCCTCTACGGAGAGGAAGACGGACAGCTGCTGGCAATGATGGAAGCCGACCTCCTCGGCCGGTTGCGCACCGGCGCGGCCTCCGGCGTCGCCACCCGCTACATGGCGCGGCCCGGCGCCTCACGGCTCGGGATCATCGGCACCGGTTGCCAGGCGCGGACGCAGCTGGCTGCGGTGTGCGCCGTCTGCGCGATCCAGACTGTTGTCGCTTACGGGCGCGATCAGGGGCGGCGGGAAGCGTTTTGCGCCGAGATGAGCGATTCGCTGGGACTTCCCGTGGAGGCGGCATCCACTCCCGAGAGGGCGGTGAGGGAAATGGACATCGTGATCACGGCGACAACCTCGAAGGAACCCGTGCTGAGCGGCGAGTGGCTGGCTCCGGGAACCCATATCAACGCCATCGGCTCCAACAGCCTGCAGCGGCGGGAACTCGACCTGGAAACAGTGCGCCGCTGCGGCTGTGTCGTAGTGGATTCCGACGAGCAGGCGAAGCTCGAGTCCGGGGACCTGGCAGCGGCTGCCGAGGCAGGCGCCTTCTTCTGGGAGGACGCGCGCGAGCTTGGGCTCGTCGTGGTGGGGGATTACCCCGGGCGCGAGGATGATCGCGAAATCACCCTCTTCAAGTCAAACGGGATCGCCCTCGAGGATGTCGCGCTGGCTGCCCGCATCTACCAGTCAGCCCTGAAGGCAGGCGTGGGCGAACCAGTGTCCTTTTAGGGTTCGCGCAAAAATAAGTTCACATTCTGGCGCGAGCGCCGGGCGGGCAGACGCAAGGCGCCGCGACGCAGGCGATGTGGTGACATCGTCGAGGAGCGGCAACGCAGCAGATGCCTGCCCGCCGTCGCGCCCCGAAGGGCTGCGGCCTCTCCGATATCTGAATTCCTAAGCCCATCGTTCCGCGCATTCCTCGCTTTCCCATGCTGCAGCAGAATGTGAAGTTATTTTTGCGCGAGCCCTCAGTTCCCCTTGAGCGCGCAGACAAACGCCAGCGGCTCCCCGGCGCTGATGGGGGGCGTTCCGATGACATAGAACACTTCCCCGGCAAACGGTGCGCGGAGTTCGTAGATCTGCTTGCCGAAGAAATCCGTCACCACGCCGAGCAGGGCGCCCTTTTCCACCACCTGCGCCTTCCGCACCCTGGCATGAAAGAGCCCCGCCTTTTCCGGAAGATTCTCCGGAAAACGGAGCACCTCCGCGGGCTCGTACCAGTTTACCTTCGACGGCATCTCGACTTTTCCATCCGCCATCCGCAGGTGGCGCATCAGGTTCTCCACGCCGCGCTCGATCGCGCCGATCTCACCCTCGTCTGTGGATACGCCCATTCCGCCGGATTCGATCGTGACTGCAGGCTTTCCCCGGGTCATCGCCGTGTTCGAGCAATACAGGCTTGCCGCCGCACTGTTGGGCCGGGTGGGATCGATCACGATGTGATCGAGGCCGAATGCCAGCGCCATCTGTTTCGCAGGCTCGTCCACTTTGGGATTGCCGATCGGCATCCAGTAGCTGTAGGGGCGCAGCGACTCGTTCCCGTCTCCGCAGTGCAGGTCCACAAGGTAATCGGCGCGCTCGATCACCTCCTTGGTGATCACATAGGCGATGCGCTCGGAGAGGGAGCCGTCCTGTTTCCCGGGGAATACACGATTCAGATTCAGCTGGTCTGCCGGGCTGTAATAGGTCGTGCGCTTTAGAAAGGAAGGCACGTTCGCGATGTGCACGATGATCACCCGCCCCTTCAACCTCTGCGGTGCGATGGAGGCTGCAAGCCGCTGCGATGCAAGGATCGGGGGATACTCGTAGCCATGGATGCCGGCGATCACCGCCAGCGCCGGGCCGCGAGCGGCTCCATTGATTACCGTCACCGGGATCCGGGTACGCCCGTCGGGCCCCTCAGGGACCTCCAGGTACCCGGATTGCACCTGTGACGGCGGCACTTGCAGAGTGCCCACCTGGAACGTCTGTGCCGGCAATACACCGCAGGACAGCGCCAGAGTTACAAGCAGGAGCGCGCAGAGCTCGGCAGGGACCTTACTGTTCTCCATGGCAGCCTCCATTCGGAATCGGATTTCTTCGGCACTTTCTTACCACTATCCCGCTCGACATGCCACACCGGAATTTCCGGAAATCCATCATCCCGGGCGGCCGGACTGGAACAGACAGACTGCCTCGGATATCCTCGGGCTCCTCACGTGAGCCTGAAGCGCAGAATCGGAACTTGTGACACCGCCTCATGCAAAACTGGCGGCTCCCGGCGAACGAAGGTGCAGGGTGCGCAGGCGTCCCGCCCGCGCCTCTTGATAAGGCGGGGTTTCGCCCGAGTCGACAGCATTGCCTCGGGCCTCGTCACTTTCGGTCTCGTCGCCATTCTCAGAGTTCCGGCTCCATTCCGACTCCTGACTCCTGTGTTGCGTAATTATTCAAAATAGGGCTTCCCTCCGATTCCCGCTCGTGTAGAATTGCTCCGTTCGAAGAGCGCGAATACCCATGCCCGCTGACGTCAGCCTTGAAAAAACCCTGCCGTGCAACCTGGAGGCCGAAAGGTCGATCCTGGGCGCGATCCTGCTTGACGACAAAGCTATGCATACAGCCCTGGAGACCGTGCGTCCCGGGGATTTTTACCTGGATGGGCACCGCAGGATCTTCGAGAAGATGTACGCGCTGGCCTCCAATTCCATTTCGATCGACCTGGTGACTCTCAAAAACGCGCTGCAGCGCGCCGACGAGCTCGAGAGCGCAGGCGGTCCCGCATACCTGGCCAGCCTGACCGACGGCATGCCGCGCGCCGTCAACATCGAACACTATGCGCGGATCGTCAAAGAAAACGCTACCCTGCGCCGCCTCATCCAGATCTCCAACGAAATCATGGTGCGCAGCTACCAGGGCGGGGAGTCGGCGGAGGACATCCTCTCCGACATCGAAAAGGCCGTCTTCGAAGTCGCCAGCCGGCAGTTCCAGACGGGTTTTGCTCCCATCGAACCGCTCATCAGCTCCGTGTACAAGCACATCGAGGAAGTCGCCAACCGCAAGAGCCCGATCACAGGGGTCGAGACCGGCTTCACCGACTTCGACAAGATGACGGCCGGGCTGCACCCGGCCGACCTCATCATCGTGGCTGCACGCCCCGGTCTCGGCAAAACCAGCTTCTGTCTCAATGTCGCTCAGTTCGCCGCCCTGAAAAAGCAGCAGTCGGTGGGCATCTTCTCCCTCGAGATGAGCAAGGAACAGCTGGTGAAACGCCTGTTGTGCGCCGAAGCGGAAATCGATTCGCACAAAGTCAACACCGGCTACCTCAACAAAGAGGACTGGAGCAGGCTGGGCCGCGCCGCCGGCACCCTCTCGCAGGCGAAGATCTTCATCGACGACACGGCCTCGATGTCGATTGCAGAGATGCGCTCGAAGGCCAGACGGCTCAGCCTGGAGCACGGCCTGGATCTCCTCATCGTCGATTACCTCCAGCTGATGACCGGTTCGTCGCAGCGCTACGAAAACCGCACCCAGGAGATCTCCCAGATTTCACGCGGACTCAAGGCGCTGGCCAAGGAGATCCATGTCCCGGTGCTCGCCATCTCCCAGCTCAACCGCGCCATCGAATCGCGCCGCGGCGACCACAGGCCGCAGCTCTCCGACCTGCGCGAGTCCGGCTCCATCGAACAGGATGCCGATATGGTGGTTTTCATCTACCGCGAAGATGTGGTCAACGGGGACAAGGAAGACAGCGGCGTGGCCGAAATTATCATCGGCAAACAGCGGAACGGCCCCACCGGCTTGTTCAAGCTCGCTTTCATCCGCCAGTACACCAAGTTCGCCAACCTCTGGCAGGGAGAATAGGTGTTGGGTGTTGGGTGCTGGGGGTTGGGGGTTGGGTGGTATGCGGCTTTAGCAAATTCCTCGAAAGAACAAACTCGGTTTTCACTCCGGAGCAAGAACTTTTCCTCGGGGTTTGCCTTTTCCATGCCCTTTCAGCAATTCACCTTCTGGTATTTTGGCAGTCGCCTTGTGATGCCGCAACACTACCGTGAGCGTGATCCGCAGTGCCCTCATGCATCAGGAGTGTGAAGCCCGCGGTCTAAGGTTCAATATGCCAAGTCTGGAGTCTGGAGTCTCAAAACTCGGCGAACGGATCCGTCCTACCGGTATTGTCTTGATACTATTTGAGATACAAACTCATCGCGGCTATACATGACGAGTTTATGTTTCCTGCGTATCGCCGCTTACCCAAGCGTAGCCTGGAATCCAGTTACAGGACCGCGACCTCGACACACAGTCATCGCGAGCCTCAGGGAGTGAAACCCGACGTGTGCTTTAGCAAGCCCAATTCACTGAGTTCTGAGTCTGAGGTCTGGAGTAGGCATCATTCTGACTCCTGACTCCCGGCTCCTGACTCCCGTCTGCCGGCGTGCGATTCCTCGGGGAGGATCTGGATGGTGATAACCTCCACTCCTCGAAGAAGCGTCAGCGGAGAAGGGAAGCCAAGCCGTGTCTCGGTCAACAGTCGGTGCAGGTCGTCGATTCCCGCGGTGGGCTGGCTGTCAAAGGACAGGATAACGTCCCCTTCCCGGATGCCCGCCCTCTGCGCCGCACTCCTCTCCTCCACCGAGACCACGAGGATACCGCTTTCGGCGGGAAGCCGGTGGAAACGGCTGACCCTTCGCGGCAGCGGGACATTCTGGCCGGCCACCCCGATGTAGCCGCGACGGATCCTGCCGTCGCGGATCAGGCGGCTGGCCACGAATTTCGCGGTGTTCACCGCGATCGCAAAACAGATTCCCTGCGCCGGCAGGATCATTGCGGTGTTCACGCCGATCACCTCGCCGCGCGCGTTTATCAGTGGACCGCCTGAATTGCCGGGATTGAGGGCGGCGTCGGTTTGCATCACATTGTCGATAAGGCGCCCCGATGTCGAGCGCAATGAACGTCCCAGGGCGCTGATGACTCCCGCGGTCACCGTGCACTGAAATCCGTAAGGGTTTCCGATGGCAATCGCCAGCTGCCCGACCACGATCGATCCGGAGTCTCCCAGCGTCACCGATTCGAGCTCGGCGGGAGGAATCCGGAGGACTGCCAGGTCCGTGTCCGGATCGTCCCCGATCAGTTCCGCAGGGAATCGTCTTCCATCCGGCAGCAAGACATCGATCCCGGCGGCACCATGCACGACATGGCTGTTCGTGAGCACGAACCCGTCGGGAGTGAAAATGAAGCCCGAGCCACTCCCGCGCACCTCCTGGCCCGATTGTGACTGCGGCCGGCCCCTGCTACGGGCGTGGCGCACGTTGATGTTTACAACCGATGGACTAACCTTTGCAGAAGCAACAGTTACAGCCTTGGAATAGGCGTCCAGGAGACCCTCGCCGTCATCCCCTGCCGCCGGGCGGCGCCGGCCATCCGTTTGCGCCTCCCACCGACTGGCAATCCGGTGCATTCTCAATCCCATCCCTCAGTCCTTTCCGTTCCGATACTTATCCCGCTCGTTTTGAAATATAGGATCAGAATCGAAAAAGTGCAGGCAAAACGAGAAAATCAACAGAAAAGGACTCTTGCCACAGATTGATTGGAATCCGTTCCGGTGCTGTTCACCGGAAGATCTTTTTATAAAAGGAAAGGTTTTTTCAACCACGCAAGACACAAAAAGCCCGGAATGGAATGTTTGTGTCACTCATGGCTGCAACGCCCGGTTGCGGCTGATCAGCCGCGCAATGAAATCTGTGGCGGCGTTTTCGACCTCAGCCTTGACGCAATGCGACTATTGGATCGACCTTGGTAGCCCAGCGTGCCGGCACCCTGCCACCTGTTCCTGATACGAAGAATGGGCCAGTGCAGTTCAAGACCAAAGTGAGCGCAGGCTGAAGAGGGCGTCCAACGGTTGATTCACGGCGCGACCAGGCCGGCAATACATAGGCCCGGCCGTCAGGCCGGGATAGAGATGGAGCGTGGTCGAGCGCCGTGGGTGCGGCACTAAATTCCTGAAAATATGGAGGATGTGCCGGCCCTTCGGGCCTCGCTTATGGCCGCGCCCGAACCCCGCGCGGCAGCGCGGGGCTATTCACTTCCGGCGCTTCGCGCCTCAGCTTGCCGTGATGCAACCGTTGGACACCCCCTGAAGCCCGCGCGCTTTATGCCAATTTATTGCACCGGAATGGTTTCAGCCCGCGTCATGTTTCTCAAGGCGCATAGGCCGGGGAGATTGCTTCACGGAAGTACGTCCGCCCATTCCCGTGATAAACTTTCGCCTTGTTCCGTCGGCATCCGGGATTCGGTCCCTGCTGCCGGGGGGAGGGCAGTTGAGGAAATACGATGAGTGAAGGGAACCGGAAACAGCGGGGCAAGCGGGGGCACGCCAAAGCCGGGTCAAGCGGCAGCCCCGGCACTGCGCAGGCGCATCCCAGGCGCCCGGCATCCGGGGCTTCCCTTTCCGGAAGGCCGAAACTCTTCTCTTTGCCGTCTCTCTGCATCATGCTGGCCCTGGCCGCGCTCACCGCGGCCGTGTATGCGCCGTTGCGGCATTCTGAATTTGTTGCGTTCGACGATCCTGCCTATGTGAGCGAGAACCCGCACATCGCCGGCGGTGTCACCTGGCAGGGCGTGTCCTGGGCGTTTTCGAGCGGGTACGCCGCCAACTGGCACCCGTTGACCTGGCTGTCCCACATGATCGACGTCGAGTTCTTCGGTTTAAACGCCGGGCCGCACCACCTTGTAAGCCTGTTCCTGCACATCGCAAATACCCTCCTGCTGTTCGGCCTCCTGTGCCGGATGACCGGCGCCATGGGCCGGAGCGCCTTCGTGGCGGGGCTGTTCTCCGTCCATCCCCTTCATGTGGAATCCGTGGCCTGGGTTGCAGAACGCAAGGACGTGCTGAGCGCGTTGTTCTGGATCCTGACCCTATGGGCCTATGCCGCATACGCGCGCCGTCCCGGGCGGCCGCGCTATTTGCTGGTGCTGGTACTGCTTGGGCTGGGATTGATGTCGAAACCGATGCTCGTGACCGTTCCGTTCGTGCTCCTGCTTCTCGATGTCTGGCCGCTCGGACGAGTCTCGCATCCGGCAAAGTGGGCCGTCTGGCGCCGGATGATCCTGGAAAAAATCCCACTGTTCGCGCTGGCCGCCGTTTCCTGTGTGGTCACGCTCATGGTGCAGCAGCGAGGCGGCGCGGTCGCGGAATTTCAGGCCATCCCTTTGAAGTTGCGCCTGGAGAACGCCCTCGTCTCCTACATCGCGTATCTCGGCAAGATGATTTGGCCCGATCGGTTGGCTGTCCTGTATCCCCTCCCTCACTCGATCCCGCTGCCGGCGGTCGCCGCTGCGGTCCTGCTGATGGCCGGCATCTCTTATCTGGTGGTTCGGGCAGCCGGAAGACGTCCCTACCTCGCAGTGGGGTGGTTCCTGTACCTCGGAACCCTGGTCCCGGTGATCGGCCTGGTCCAGGTAGGGCTGCAATCGATGGCCGACCGTTACACCTATATCCCGCTGATCGGGTTGTTCGTCATGGCTGCATGGGGCATCCCGGACCTTCTTGTACGATTTCCCTATCGCCGCCATCTGCTCCCGGTCTCGGCTTCGCTCCTAATCCTGGGCTTCGCGATCACTGCCCGTGCCCAGGTCCGTCACTGGAAAGACAGCGTCGCTCTCTGGGGAAACGTGACGCAAATCGCGCTCGGCATGGAAAAGGCCCAGGCGCACCTTGCGCTGGGAAATATCCTCAGGGAACAGGGAAGGATGGACGAGGCGACGGCCAATTACGCCGAGGCCATCCGTCAGAATCCGGACCTTGCGGAGGCACACTACGGCCTGGGCCTGATTCTCGCGGGCCGGGGAAAGCTGGATGAGGCGATCGCTTCGTATTCCGACGCAGTCCGGCTGAAACCCGACTACGCGGCAGCCCGCGTCAATCTGGGACGTGCGCTGGCAAGCCAGGGCAAAGCAGGCCCTGCGAGTGTCCAATTCGCGGAAGCCGTGCGCCTCGAGCCCGGATCTGCGGATGTCCAGCGCGACTTGGGGAGGAGCCTGCTGAATCAGGGAAAGGCCGCGGAGGCGTCCGCGGCATTGACAGAGGCAGTGCGCCTCAAGCCGGACTTTGCCGAAGCTCACGGCGATCTGG
>JAFNAG010000700.1 GCA_017860135.1 Acidobacteriota bacterium | reverse complement strand
CGAGAGCATCCATACGCATCGTGCGTCTGGCCTGTCACCTCCCCGTGCGGCGCTCGATGCTTCACGCAAGACGGCGACTCCCCGGCTGCTGGCCATGATCAGCATCCTGGCTGTTTTCGTTCCATCGTTTTTCATGGCGGGCGTTGCCCGGCAGTTGTTTATCCCTTTGGCGCTGGCCGTCGGCTTCGCGATTTGCGCTATCGCTGGCTGCTCGCGGGCTGCTACCTTGCAGGGGCAACCGCATTGATCTGGCTGCTGTTCCCCCGCATCGGAACGGAGATCTTCCCGGCTGCGGAATCCGGGCAATTGCAGCTCCGCCTCCGCGCCCCGACCGGCACCGTGATCGAAAAGACGGAACTCAAGGCACTCAAGGCGCTCGATGTCATCAGGGGCGTGGTGGGCCCCGAGAACGTCATAATCACGACGGATTTCGTTGGGGTGCAGCCGGCGAGCTATCCGATCAACACAATCTACCTCTTTACGAACGGTCCGCAGGAGGCAGTACTGCGTGTAGCCTTGAAGTCGGAAACACCCCTCCAAGGGGAAGAGCTGAGAGAACGCTTGCGGCGGGAACTGCGTGCTGCCCTGCCGGACACGGCATTTTCATTTGAGGCGCCGGACATCATCGGCCAGGTGATGAGCTTCGGGTCTCCAACACCGATCGAGGTGGATGTCCAGGGTCCCAACATGCCCGCGAACCAGGCGCACGCCGCACGGGTTTTTGCTGAGATGCAGAAGATCCCCGAACTACGCGATCTCCAATACATCCAGCCGCTGGATTACCCGACCCTGGATGTCAAGATTGACCGGGACCGGGCCGGACAGCTCGGGCTGGCCATGGCAGACGTGGCGAGGCCGCTGGTAACCGCCACGTCGTCGAGTCGCTTCGTCGCTCCGAACTTCTGGCGGGACCCGAAGAGTGGAAATGCCTTTCAGATCCAGGTGCAAATCCCTCCCCACAAAATGACTACCCTCCAGGACGTTGAAAGCGTTCCAGTCATGCCTGGCGGCGCCTTGAGCCAAGACGGGCACCCCCTGGTTGGCGATCTCGCCGTGGTGAAATACGGCACCGCTCCCGGTGAAGTGGATCGATACAACATGCAGCGCGTGATAGGCATGACTGCCAACATTCATGGCGTCCCCCTCGGCAGTGTAAGCGGCGCACTGCGGGCGGCGATTCAGCGTGCCGGCGGCCTCGCCACGGGACTCCTGCTCGCGGTGGCCGTGATCTTTCTGCTGCTTGCCGCGAACTTTCAGTCCTTCAGGCTGGCGGCCGCGGTCGTTTCCACGACGCCGGCAGTGATTTGCGGCGTGCTCGCCGCTCTGCTGCTTACGCGCACGACACTCAACGTGCAATCGTTCATGGGCGCGATCATGGCGGTCGGCATTTCGGTGGCCAATGCGATCCTGCTCATTACCTTCGCCGAAACGAGCCGGCGTGAAGGCAGGAGCGTAGCTGAAGCGGCGGCAGAGGGCGGCCGGGGCCGCCTGCGCGCCATTCTTATGACAGCGAGTGCGATGATCGCAGGCATGGTGCCCATGGCGATTGGCCTGGGTGAAGGCGGTCAGCAAGCACGCCCGCTTGGGCGGGCAGTGATCGGCGGCCTGCTGGTGGCAACGTTTGCCACACTGACGGTGCTGCCCTCAGTCTATGCAATTCTTCAGAAACGAGCTGGAACATTTTCTCCCTCCCTCGATCCTGATGATCCGACGAGCCGATACCATGAAAAAGCATAGAACCGTCGTCTTGGCCGCCATGTTAGTGGCTGCCGCGGGTGCGCAGCAGAGTGTGGACGTCGTGCGCGTGGTTTCCAAAGCATCGGAGCGGACACTCACGTTGCCCGGCGAGATCTTTCCGTATCTCGCGGTGGACCTGCATGCGCGGGTCAGCGGCTTTGTAGACAAGGTTAACGTGGACCGGGGAAGCGTCGTTACGCAAGGTCAGACGCTGATGACGCTAATCGCGCCCGAGTTGGCCGCGCAAGTCGCGGAGGCCGAAAGCAAAGCAGGATCGATTGAATCCCAGCAGTCTGAGGCTCAAGCGAAACTGATTTCGGCCGAAAGTACCTATCGGAGTCTGAAGGCGGCTGCGGCCACGCCAGGCGCCGTAGCTGCGAACGAGCTGGTTGATGCTGAACAGGCAATGGAGGCAAATCGCTCCCACGTGCAGTCGCTCGAAGGCTCCATCCGGGCGGCCCGGGCGGCCGTTCAGGCCCTGAGGGAACTGGAGGCCTACCTGAAGGTCGCGGCCCCGTTCGACGGAGTGGTTACCGCCCGGTACGTCCACCCGGGTGCGCTGGTCGGCCCAGTCGCGGCTTCCAACGCGCTCCTGCGCCTCGAGCACAATTCCCGCCTCCGCCTCGTGGCGGCGGTTCCGGAAGCTGACGTCGGCGGGATCGTCACTGGAGCACGGGTGCCCTTCACCGTACCTGCCTATCCCGGCGAGACATTCTTCGGCGTGGTCGCCAGGGTTGCGCGCTCCCTGGATCTGAAGACGCGCACGATGCCGGTCGAACTCGACGTTCCGAATCCCAGCCTTCGGCTCGCCCCTGGGATGTATGCACAGATGCAGTGGCCGGTCCGGAGCCGGCGGGCATCACTGCTGGTTCCTCCGACGAGCGTTGTGACAACCAACGAGCGACAGTTCTTGATCCGCGTCAACGACGGGATTGCCGAGTGGGTCAATGTGACGAGGAGATCTGCCGTGGGAGAATTGGTTGAGGTCCTTGGCCCTTTGAGCGCGGGAGACCTGATCGTTCGCCGCGGGAGTGACGAGATTCGCGAGGGTACGCGCCTGCAGGTGCGGCAAGTCGCGCAGTGAATCGCATCCACACAAGGACACAAGATCGGCACGGATGTAGTCCGACATATGCCAGCAGTCACCGCGCGGCTGCCGGAATCATAGTCCAAGCAGGCGCCGGATATTGCCGCCGAGCACGAGAGCTTCCGACTCGGCAGACAGCTTGAGCAGTCGAATCTTGTACAACTCCACGCGCGCGTCCACAAGCGGCCCATCCGAGCCGAAGATCAGTTTCGTGGCCGGCAGGTCACGGGCAGCCTGTTCCAGGTAATGCACGAAAACGACGGATGAGGTGTCCAGGTAAAGGTTGGGCAGCTGCTTGGCTGCCTCAATCGCGCGCACGTGCTCCCGCCACTCGTGAGAGGCGAAATTCCCGAGATGAGCCAGGATGAACGACACCTGCGGGTTGGAAGACACTATCGGCAGAAGCTTGTCGACCGTGTCCGGGTGGACGAGAATCGGGATCTTGAGCTCGGAAACGGCCTCCACCATCTCCGGGCTCGGCTGACCGTGGAGTTTCAGCCCCTTCAAG
>JAFNAG010000310.1 GCA_017860135.1 Acidobacteriota bacterium | reverse complement strand
CGGAAGCCTCCTCTTCAAAAATCGACTGATATTACAACAGGAGGACCTTGAAGGCTACAAAGACCTCAGAGGTCGTAATTGTTTAGCCGGCCCGAAGAAGACTGCCACGAATTCCACGAATTATCACGAAAGCCGCGTGGTATGGCTCGCATCAAGGGAGATAATTTTTCGTGAGAATTCGTGAAATTCATGGCTTTATTTGCAGACCCTTAACTGTTCCGAGCCGGCAAAACAGTTACCAGAGGTCGGACCTCAGACTTCGGAGTCCGGAGTCTGGAGTGGAACATAATCCTGTGGATGTCAAGACGTGATGGAGTCGATCCTGGCGGCGAGGTCGAAATCCTTTTGGGTGACGCCCCCGAGGTAGTGGGTGATGAGCGTGAACGCCAGCTCGTCGTATTGGATGAGGATGTCGGGGTGGTGATTGACTTCCTCGGCGACTTCCGCCACACGATTCACAAATCGGATCACAGACATGAAACTGTCCATCTTGTAATGCTTCCGGATTCCCTCCGGAGTGAGACTCCAGCCGTCCAGTTTCTTGAGGTTTTCCTTGATTTCGTTTTCAGACAAAACCCGCATGGCAACCTCCTTGTTAATAGGGTCAGGAGTCGGGAGTCAGAATAGAGACTCCCGTGCGCCCCAACCACATCATCCTTCTCCTGACACCTGGAGCGCGGCGATTCCGCCAACCCTCGGTATCGGAATCGGGATCGGTATCGAATCGCAGTCGACTCTAATCCGGCAGTTCGTGAATCCACATTTTTTCCGATTGCGATCCCGATCCCGACCCCGACAGGACCTCGACTTCAAAGCTACCACTGCGGCCCTGCCCGCACAACCCTTCCTCCTGACTCCTTTCTATTGACTTTCACCAAATCTTCACCTATTTTAGAGTCATGATCCTGGTCGGAACGAGTGGATTCCAACATCGTGATTGGGTGCGGGTGTTTTATCCTGCCGGTCTGGATCCATCCCTGTGGTTCCGGTATTACTGCCGTCATTTCGGCTGTTGCGAGTTAACTTTCACGTATTACAGAATTCCAGAAGTTAATTTAATTAAACAACTTATAGAAGAATCTGGCGGGGGGATGCAGTTTGTCTTCCGTGTGCCGTTCCGGCTGTTGGAGGCGGGGCGGGAAGCGGGTGATTTAGCGCAACGGTTTGTTTCGGCGCTCTGGCCATTAAAGGAGAGTGCGCAACTGGCGGGTGTTGTGGCGCAGTTCGGGCCCAGCTTCGGTTTTCACCGCGAAGAATTCGAGTGTCTGTGCCGGCTCAGGGACATATTGGGGGGGCTGTCTTTGATTGCGGATTTCGGCTGTCCCGAGTGGTTGACGCCGCGCGCGGCGCATCATCTTGCAACTGCTCGCATTGCCCTGGCGTGTGTGGACGGCGGTACCCGCCTGGCGGACAAGACCTGGTATTGCGCGACCACCGGTCTTGCGTATGTGCGGTTTCAGGGGCGCAATCAATCCCGGTGGGTCCCGGGGGACGGTTCGGCCCGGCACGATTATCTGTACAGCCGGGCGGAGTTGGCGGCTGCGGTGCCGGAGATCCGGCGATTGGAACAGGAGAGCGAGCGGGTGCTGGTGCTGATGAACAATCCGTGGCGGGGCCAGGCCCCGATCAATGCCCGCATGCTCGTGGAACTTCTCGGACCTCAGACCTCAGACTTCAGACCTCAGACCAAAGCCTGTGGTTCTGAAGTCTGAAGCCCGAGGTCTGAGGTCTATGAGATTTTCGATTGCGATCCCGATACCGACCCCGACTCATTGGTCTGAAGTCTGATGTCTGAGGTCTGAAGTCTGGGATTCACATGGAACGCGAAATCATCCACGTAGACATTGCGGCGTTTGCTGTGGCGGTGGAGAGGGTGGTGCACCCGGAGTTGCGGCGGCGTCCGGTCGTGGTGGCGCCCGTAGGGCCGTCCCGCTCGGTGGTGACGGCTTTGTCCCCCGAGGCGCAGGAGGCGGGCATCCGGAGAGGAATGATCCTGGCCCGCGCGTTGCGGCGCTGCCGCGACCTGGTAGTGCTGCCGCCCAACGAGCCGCTGTATGCCAGGGCGTCGCGCGCCCTCTCCGGGGTTCTGGAGAGTTTTTCTCCGGTGCTGGAGCCGGCGGGGTACGGCCAGGCGTATCTCGATATGACAGGGACCGGCCGCATTTTCGGCCCGCCGCGGGATGCAGCCTGGCGGGCGCAGAAGGAGATCCGGCAGCGGCTTCGTCTCGATTCCGCTCTCGGGGTGGCGGCCAACAAGTTGGTCAGCAGGATTGCGGCTGTCGTAACCGAGCCGGCCGGGCTGCAGGATGTGCCGGCGGGGGAGGAACCGGTGTTTCTGGCGCCTCTCCCCGCGCAATTGCTCCCGGGGGTGGGGCCGAAGACGGAGGAGCTGCTGCGGGAGCTTAACATCCGGCTCATCCGGGAGCTGGCGGCGATGAGGCTGGAGCAGCTGACACTGGCTTTCGGGCGGTTCGGCTTCCTGCTCCGCCAGCGCGCGCTGGGGATCGACGACACGCCGGTGTACCCGCCGCGCGCGATGCCGGTCGTAGACGAAGAGACCGTGCTGGCCGCGGACAGCAACGATTGGGACCAGTTGCGGCGGGTGCTGCGCGAATTGTGCGAGCGTGCGGGGGAGCGGCTTCGCCGGCAGAAGCAGCGCGCCGGGTGCATCGAGTTGCACGTCCGGTATGCGGATTACCGGGATGCCGCGGGCAAAGCGAAGCTGGTCCCGCCGCTCGAGTCGACTGCGGGATTGTGCGGGCGCGCCGAACGCCTGCTCGAGCGCATCCTGACGCGCCGGACGAGGGTCAGAAGCCTGCACCTTTGCCTGACGGATCTCATCCGCGGCCCGGCCCAGCTGGAGCTTTTTGCGGAACCTGCCGTCGAACGCCGTGCGCGCCTGGAATCCGCCCTCGACGTCCTCCGCGAGCGATATGGAAGGCCTCAGACTTCAGACCTCCGTATTTGGTCTGAAGTCTGAGGCCTTATGAGGGGTTTTCGATTGCGATTGCGATCCCGATTGCGGTTCCGATGCCGATGCCGATCCCGACATATTTGTCTGGGATCTGAAGTCTGAGGTCCGATGTCCGAATTCGTTCATTTGCACGTTCATTCCAGTCATTCGTTTTGCCGCGGCGCGAGCCGGATCGAGGCCCTGGTCGATGCGGCGCTGGCGCGCGGCATGAGCGCGCTGGCGTTGACCGACACGAACGGCCTCTACGGGCTGGTCTGGTTCCTGCAGTGCGCGGCGGAGCGCGGCCTCCGCCCGATCGTGGGCGCCGAGTTGCGCACGGAAGGCGAACGGGCGGTGGTGCTGGCGCGCAACCGCGACGGGTACGCGGCTCTGTGCCGGCTGATCTCGCGTCGGCACCTCGAGCCGGGATTCAGCTTGGCCCGGGCGCTGCCTGGCGGGAGGGAGCATGTTTTCGTCCTCAGCGATCAGATCCCGTTGCTCGAGGCGCTTGCCGGGCAGGACGGCACCGGACAGCTGTACGTGGAGCTGAACGATCCCGCGGCGGAGCCGGAACTGCTCCGGTTCTCCCGTGCCAAGGGAATCCCGGTGGTGGCGACCAACGATGTATATTTCGCCGATGCGGCGGATTTCCCGATGCACCGCCTGCTGCGCGCCATAGATCTGAACACCACGCTGTCGCGCATCCCGAAAGCGGAGCTGGCGGGCGAGGACCGCTGGCTGAAGCCGCCGGCGGAGATGGCGCGGCGCTATCCGCACCTGGACCGGGCGCTGGAGAACAGCCTTCGGATCGCGGAGGAATGTTCCGCGGACCTGGACATCGGCAGGCCGGTGTTTCCGGGGTTCGAGGCGCCGGACGGGTCGGACTCCTTCGAGTACCTGCGGGAGGAGTGCTACCGGGGCGCCGAGGCGCGCTACGGCGAGCTTTCGGAGTCGGTGGTCAGGCGGCTGGAGCGGGAGCTCGAGATCATCCGCGCCAAGGGGTTCGCGCCGTATTTCCTGGTGGTGCGCGACATTGTGAAGCAGTCGGAGCGCACATGCGGCCGGGGTTCGGCGGCGGCGAGCCTGGTCTCCTACTGCCTGGGGATCACGCATGTCGAGCCGATCACGCACAACCTGTTCTTCGAACGGTTCCTCAACGAGGGGCGCACCGACCCTCCGGACATCGACGTCGATTTCCCCTGGGACGAGCGCGACGCCGTTCTCGATTATGTTTTCCGCAAATACGGCGCGGAGCGGGCCGCGATGATTTCGAACCATGTGGGATTCCGCGCCCGTGCGGCGGTGCGCGAGGTGGCCAAGGTGTACGGCCTGCCCGAGCAGGAGATCAAGAGCGTCACGGAGCGCATGGGCTACTACTGGTCGATCCGTCACCTGCCGGATTTCGTCCGGCACGATCCCGTGTACAAGGACATGGACCTGAAGGACCCATGGCCGGAGATCGTCGATTGGGCGGTGAAACTGGAAGGGTACCCGCGCAACCTCTCGGTGCATTGCGGCGGCGTGGTGATCGTCCCGGACCGGATCGACCGGCACGTCCCCGTCGAGCGGGCGCCCAAGGGGGTTCAGATCGTGCAGTGGGAGAAGGATCAGGCCGAGGACGCCGGGCTGGTGAAGATCGACCTGCTGGGAAACCGCTCCCTGGCGGTCATCCGCGACGCCCTGGCGGCGGTGCGGGAGAACTGCGGCGTGGAGATCGATTACGCCGCCTGGGACCCGACGACCGATCCCGCGACCCAGGAACTGATCCGCCGCGGGGACACGGTGGGGGTGTTCTACGTCGAGTCGCCGTCGATGCGCCAGCTCCAGCAGAAGTGCCTCGTCGGGGACTTCGACCACCTGGTGATCCACAGCTCGATTATCCGCCCCGCGGCCAACAGCTACATCCGCGAGTATGTGCGCCGGCTGCGCGGCGGCGCCTGGGAGTCGCTGCACCCGATTATGGACGAGGTTCTGAGCGAGACCTTCGGGATCATGGTCTACCAGGAGGACGTCTCGCGCATCGCGATGGCGATGGCAGGCTTCGGCGCGGCCGACGCCGATCTGCTGCGCAAGATCCTGTCGAAGAAGCGCGCAGGGAAGAAGCTCGAGGACTACAAGGACATGTTCTACCGGGGGGCGGAACAGCGGGGAGTGACGCGCGAGGTGGTGGACAAGGTCTGGGAGATGACCCTCAGCTTTGCCGGCTACTCGTTCTGCAAGCCGCATTCGGCTTCCTACGCGCTTGTGTCCTACAAGTCGTGCTGGCTGCGCGCGCACTACCCGGCGGAATTCATGGCGGCGGTTCTCACCAACCAGGGCGGCTACTACTCGCCGTTCGCCTATGTTTCCGAGGCGCGGCGCATGGGGCTGAAGGTGCTGCTGCCGGACGTGAACGAAAGCCGGAAGGAGTACTGGGGGAAGGATGGGACGCTGCGGGTGGGGCTGATGCAGCTGAAGGGGCTGAAGGCGGCGGGGCTGGAGGCGCTGATCGAGGAGCGGAAAAAGCGATCGTTTGCGTCGCTGGATGATTTTCTATCGCGCGTCGATATCGACCCGTCGGACGTGAAGTTCCTGGTCAAGGCGGGCGCCTTGGACAGCATCGCGCGCGGAGCGACGCGGCCGGAGATGATCTGGCGGACGCTGGCCTGGCACGAGAGGAAGTCGGCGCGGCGCGCAGTGGCAATGTCGCTCTTTCGCGACATGGAAGTGGTGGAAGCGCCGCGCGTGCCCGAATACAGCGCGCGAACGGTGCTGGAGCACGAGCTGGAGACGCTCGATTTCCTGGTCAGCCGCCACCCGCTGGCGCTCTACAAAGAGCCGCTGGCGCGGCTCCGGCACGTGCGCGGCGCGGACCTGGGCAAGCATGTAGGGCGGCGCGTGACCACGGTCGGCTGGTGGGTGACGGGAAAGGTCGTGACGACGAAGGAGGACGAACCGATGGAGTTCATCAGCTTCGAGGACACGAGCGCGCTCTACGAAACGACCTTTTTCCCGCCCGCCCCTACGTGCTGACGGGTTTGGTGGAGGAAGACTTCGGCGCCGTCACCCTGACGGTCGACTCTGTCCGGTTCCTCTAAGAGACGAGTCTCACCCCGGACACTAAACACTTGAAATAGCGTCTGCTCCACCGTAGCATCGGAATTACTGGTGAAGCTTGGGCGAATCTTGCCGATAACTGAGATAGGATCAGTTGTGTCCGGGGAAGCCTATAGTTGAGGTCTGCCGTTTAGTCACAAAATGAATGATCAAACCGTGGGGAAAGGGATTAATCGACGAGGCTGCGCAGCGTGTCCCAGGCACACACCGCACTGACATAGTCGCTTAAACACCTGTATTGAAAGGAAATCATATGACTGCCAATCATGCGTCTCCTAACTGCAGTAAACGCCTGAAGCCGGTTCTGCTCATGTTGGCAGTTATCCATGTGATCTTCATTCAGATTGCCTGGAGCGGTCCTCAACAGGGGGGCGCAAAGCCGATTGTCACAGATCAGACGGCCCTGTCGTTGAGCGACAAATTTTTTGCCCAGACTCCGCTTGGCATGAAGGCCAACGGGGATGTGTTCTTCGGCAGCGGTGCCGTTGATTTGTTTCATTGGAGTGCTGCTTCCGGAGTAAAGACGCGGTTGCTTCAGGTTAACGACCCGATACCCGGTTTTCCGGGGAGCGTTGCCAGATCCGTCGCCGCGCCGATGCAGGTCAATGCGGCCGGCCATGTGGCGCTGATCAATACCTGGGCTGCCGAAGGCGTGAAAAATCCGGCCGGCGTCTTCGTATATGACGGTTCGCAATACCTGAAGGTGGCTCTTTCCGGTGAGGCGGCACCCGGAGTGCCGGGAGGCGTTTTTACCAGCTTTAAGGATCTTCGGGTCAATGCGAACGACCAGGTAGCCTT
>JAFNAG010000011.1 GCA_017860135.1 Acidobacteriota bacterium | reverse complement strand
CTGAGATTCGAATTGCAGAAGGGATGCAGCTGGAATGTGTCCGTCCCATATATGCGGGCAAAGCATTTGCGCGCGTCCGGCCCACTCTCTTGCCCGCCATGGCGACACTCAGGCCAAACGTATTTGCGCTTGGCGCCCCCGACAGTGCGCGCATTGCCGAAACCGTCGAGTTCCGTCCTGACTTGAGCGCGGATGCCGTCCGGGCGCGGGTCGCCGGCGTCCAGGCCGCCTCCGGATCCAAGGTGGAGTTGACCGAGGCCGATGTCGTTGTTTCCGGCGGGCGCGGAATCAAGGGTCCCGAAAACTTCGCCATTCTCCAGGATCTGGCCGATGCTTTCGGCGCCGCCCTGGGTGCATCTCGGGCCGCGGTGGATGCCGGCTGGATCGGGCACGACCACCAGGTCGGCCAGACTGGCAAGACGGTATCACCCACGCTCTATGTGGCGTGTGGCATCAGCGGTGCCATTCAACACCTGGCGGGAATGTCGTCTTCCAAATATATCGTGGCCATCAACAAGGATCCCGAGGCGCCGATTTTCAAGCTCGCGGATTACGGTATCGTGGGCGACCTGTTCGCGGTCGTTCCGGCGCTGACCCAGGAGTTGAAGAAACTCAAAGCCCGCGAGTGAGACAGCGGATCCCGTTCCTCTCCCCGTGATTCAGACGCGAGCGGCAAAAAAATGATTGTCCTGCGCACAATACCGGCGCCCGGAGCCGCGGGCAGCGGCGGGCGAGCGGCTTGCCATCGGGTGATGACGATCCGGATCCTGCGGGCCGCAACCTCGAGGCGCGGCATTGCCCCCGGCGTGAGTGCCGCAGACTCGTCGACCCGGCGCTACCGGACTACCACCTCCAAGGTCGCCTCCGGCAATGGCAAATTATGCTATAATGGATAGTTTCGGGTGCGCAAACGATGCCTGCAGTTGCCAAAATCGGGAAACGGGAGCGGAACGGCCACAGCCTGCTTCGCGATATCTACTGGAACCTCCGCAGTCACCTGACCTGGCGCGACCTTCTGATCGGCTTCGGTGCTGCTTCAATTCTGTCCATCCTTCTGTTGGGTTCTCACTACCAGTCGATTCCCGACTACAAGATCGGCGACATTGCGCGCGAAACCATACGTGCGCCGCAAGATATGGTGTATCAGGACCGAACCGCAACGGCGCTCGAGCGGGAGATTGCCCGGGAGCGCACTCCCGCCGTCTACGATTTCGATGGCGTGCTCACAGCGCGGATTGAGAGCGATATCAAGCAGGCATTTGACATGGGGCGCAACTTCCTGGCGGAAAACCAGGTGCCGCCCAAAACGCCTTTGAGCTCCGAACGGAAGGCCGAGTTGTTGAATGCTTTGGAGCCGATCGTTGGCAGGGCGCTGCCTTCCAGCATCCTGCCGCTGCTTCTCGATCAGAGGTTCAGCACGCTGCTCGAAGGACGCCTCATCCGGATTTTCGACACGGTCATGCGCGGGTGCATCGTCGACAATCAGGGATGGTCCCAGTTTTTGCGGGACGAGCGCCGCGGCATCCTCATCCGCGACAACGCGACCCGCCAGGAGCGGAATCTGTCGGAAGCCTATTTGACCCGTAACCACGTGGCTGCACGCGATTACCTCAAGCAGTTCAGCATCGAATTCCCCGATTTGTCCCAGCGCGACCGGACGCAGCTCATCGGATTTCTGACCGGCCTGCTGGTGCCCAACCTGATGTACAATCCGGCGGAGACAGAACGCAGCAGGGAGGCTGCCGCCAATCTCGTTCCTCCCGTGGAAATCCACATCGAACAGGGCAAGACCATCCTTCGCCGCGGGGAAGTAGTCACCCCGGCAGCGCTGGCCGAGCTGTCGGCGCTGCGGAACCTGCGGAGGCCCAGGCTGGTCCTCGGTCAGTTCGCCGGGTTTTTCCTGTTCGTGGCAGGCTTCTTCTACGGTCTCTGGCGTTATCTTGTCTATTACGAGGGTCGGCGGTCCAAGATCAGACACCGAATGCTCCTGATTCTTCTGGTGACGCTAGTGGTGTTTACGCTGATCCGCCTGCTTACCGCGTTGGTCGATATCCTCGGCGAGCAATTGGCGATAGAAGCCTTCCGCGGTCCGTACCAGCTCTATTATCTGATCCCGTTCGCCGCCGCAGCCATACTGGTTACTCTCCTGGTTGGCATTAATCTGGGGATGATCACTTCGATGCTGGTGGCGGCTCTCGCCGGACTTTTTTACGGGGATATCTACATTGCGGCCTATGCGATGCTGGGCAGCATGGGGGGCATGTATGGCGTCCGCCAGTACAAGGAGCGGGCGGCAGTACTGAAAGCCGGCCTGACCGTCGGCCTCGTGAACATAGTGGGCGTCCTGGGGATCTGGTTGTTGCGACAGGCTCCGATGAGCCTGCATCCCACGCTGCTTGCGATGGTATACGGGTTCCTGGGCGGACCATTTGCCGCGGCTGTGGCGTCCATGTTGCTCCCGACCCTCGAATCGCTGTTCAGGATCACCACGGACATCCGGCTCCTGGAGTTGTCCAATCTGAATGCTCCCATGCTGCGACGCCTGGCGGTAGAAGCGCCGGGAACATATCATCACAGCCTGATGGTCGCAACGCTCGGGGAGGCGGCAGCCGAGGCTGTCGGTGCCAATTCCCTTATTGTCAGGGTGGGTGCTTACTATCATGATCTCGGCAAGGTTTTGAAACCGGAGTATTTCACGGAAAATCAGGCGTTCGGCATCAACAAGCATGAAGCGCTTTCGCCGAACATGAGCTGTCTCGTCATTGCCAGTCACGTCAAAGACGGGCTGGAACTGGCGAAGGAGGCCGGCCTCGCCGAGGGGATCCGGGACCTGATCCCACAGCACCACGGCACGCGGATCATGACTTACTTCTATCGGAAAGCGCTCGACTCGATGAACGAGAAGAGCCAGGAGATTGACGAGGAGGATTTCCGATATCCGGGCCCGAAGCCTCAATCCAAGGAAGCAGCCATCCTAATGATGGCCGATTCCGTGGAGGCCGCCTCCCGAACCCTGAGCGACCCTTCCCCTGCACAAATCGGAGGCATGATTGACCGCCTGATCGACTCGATCCTTGAGGATAATCAGTGCGACGAATGTGACATCACCTTCAGGGAAATCCGTCTTGTGAAAGAGTCTTTCTTCAAGATACTGAGCGGGCTGTATCATCGCCGGCTGGACTACCCGGGCTATGACTTCAAATCCGTTGCCGAAAAATCAGACAGGAATCTCGTCGCAAACTCAAGTTCTAAACACGCAAAGGCGGTATAGGATCAGCCGGACGGCTGTCAGCTCCTTGTGCGACGAGATCCTGCGCGCGATGGACGTCCCGTCGGGGCGTCTGGCTGTGGCCTTCGTCTCGGCCCGGAGGATCCGCGAATTGAACCGGCTGTATCTTGGCCGGGATTACGCGACCGACGTGCTGAGCTTCGCCTATCCGGGGGAGGTTGTGGAGGGGGAGCCGTTCCTCGGGGAAGTGGTGATTGCACCGGAAATCGCCTGCGTCCAGGCGCAGCGTTGGCATGTACGCCCTGAGCGGGAAATCCGGAAGCTTCTCGCACACGGCATCCTTCACCTCCTGGGCTACGACCACGAGACCGACAAGGGAGAAATGATCCGGCTCCAGAGACGCCTGCTGCGCAGTCAGAGGATTCTGCGCACCAGCCTTTTCGTGGAAGCGGGGAACGGAGCATGACAAGTTTTTTCCTGGAAATCCTGGGGATCTCCGTCAGCATCGCGCTTCTCTTCTTCCTGTCGCTTGTGGAAGGGGCTGTGAACGCGGCGAGTGCCCTCACACTGAGAATGAGCCTCGAGAAGGAGGATCACAAGGCGCCGCGGCTTCTGCCGCTCGTGATCGAAGACAAAAACCAACTCATCCTGCCGCTCCAGCTGGGCATTCAGGTCGCAATCCTCGCGATCGCGGTGCTTATTGCCCGCGCATGCATTGGAACTTGGCAGGCTTGGGGGGCAGCTTCCGCTTTTGCAATTTCACTCGCGGTGTCCATCGTTTTCCGTCAGCTTCTCCCGCGCCTCTTGATCCAGAACGAGCCGGAGAAAAAGCTGATTCTTCTCCTTAGGTATCTGAATCCCCTCGTCGCGGTACTCCGTGTCCTCGCCGCTCCGCTCTCGTCCATCCTGCATGTGTTCCGGCGCATGTATCAGGAAACCGAGACCCCTGCGCGCCCTGCGCAAGAAGATTCGAATGACGGAGAAATCCAGGCCTACCTGGAGATCGGCGAAGACGAAGGGATCCTCGAGGAGGAGGATACCCAGCTTATTCAGTCGGTGGTTGAATTCGGCGATACCCTCGTGCGGGAAGTGATGACACCGCGCACGAGAATCGCCGCCTGCAGTGAAGGCGCAAGCATAACGGAACTGCGCAATGTGATGGTAGAAAGCCGCCACTCGCGCATTCCCATTTATCGGGGCGATATCGACCATGTGATCGGAATCGCCTACATCCGCCAGCTACTTGCGCGATACGCGCCGGACAAGGGCAACGAACCGATCGGCGATCTGGTCCACCCGGCCGTTTTTGTTCCTGAAACGAAGCGTGTCTCCGCTCTGCTGAAGGAGCTGCAGATACGGGGGGACCAAATGGCCATTGTCATCGACGAATTCGGCGGGGTCGCAGGGCTGGTTACCATCGAAGACCTGGTGGAGGAGATCGTCGGCGAAATTCACGATGAAGACCAGGTGCAGGTGGATGGCATTGTCGAAGAAAGCCCGCGAAACTACATTTTCCGGGGAAGCGCCGAGCTGTATCGCCTGGAAGATCTGGTTGGCAAGAAGTTTGCCAGCGAGGGGGTTACGACTGTGGCCGGGTTGATTGCATTTCACCTCGGACGGATTCCGGCCCCAGGGGAGGAGTTTGACCTCGAAGGCATGCGGATCCAGATCATGGACGCGGATCGGAAGCGGATTCGCCGGCTGAGAGTCCGACTGGCGCAACCGGAATCCTGAGTGCGGACAGTGGAGCGGGCCACCCATCGTCGCCGTCGCGAAGACGTGTTTTGGGAAACCTGGTGACGGGAAATGGGGAGTGCAATGCCTCCGGTTGGCGGCTGCACAGCCGCGCTCGACAGGGGCTGGTATGGAGCCACAGGATTTGGAGTTCATGAAGCGCGCGCTCGCGCTGGCAGAAGAATCTATCGGCCTGGCCAGTCCCAATCCGGCAGTCGGCTGCGTCATCGTGCAGGAAGGCAGGATCGTCGGCGAGGCCTGGCATGAGTATCAGGATCGGGACCATGCCGAGGTCAGGGCGCTCGCCCAGGCGGCAGGAAAGACTGCAGGCGCATCCGTGTATCTGACTCTCGAGCCCTGCTCCCATTTCGGTCGCACTCCACCCTGCGCGCACGCGCTGACATCGGCAGGAGTGCGCCGGGTGTGCGTGGCGCATGTTGACCCGAATCCCAAAGTGTCGGGGAATGGGATTCAGCAGCTGCGCTCCTCAGGAATCGAAGTCGAGCTGGGATTGATGCAGGCAGAGGCCGCACGTGTGATCGAGCCATTTGCCTGCCACGTCACCACCGGCCTCCCCCTGGTTGTCGGCAAGGCCGCCATGTCTTTGGATGGCCGCATCGCCGCGTCCGGCGGATGCCAGGGCTGGATCACTTCCCAGGAGGGCCGCGACTTCGGCCAGCAATTGCGTCTGCAGCTGGATGCGCTGCTGGTAGGACTTGGCACTATTCTGGCTGACAACCCGCGCCTTACGTATCGCGGGGCGCTTCCCAGGGCGCGAAATCTCACCAGGATTGTGCTCGACAGCTCGCTGCGCACGCCTCCTTGCGCCTGCCTGTTTGAATCGAGCAACTCCGCGCCAGTGGTGATTTTCTGCCGGAAGGACGCTCCGGTGGATCGGCAAAGGGAATTGGAATCCCGCGGCGCCGCGGTTGTGCGGGTGGATCATGTCCAGCGGGGACTCGATCTCGAGCAGGTTTTGGGCGATCTTGGGAGGCGGGACCTTCTTGGCGTTCTGGTGGAAGGCGGGAGCGAGATCCACTGGTCGTTTTTGGCCTCCCGCCGGCTCGACAAGTTCTTTTTTATCGTGGCGCCGATTGTGCTCGGCGGGAAAGGGTCCATCCCGGCATTCGGCGGGCCCGGATACCCCGGGGCGGAAGCGGCGCCGCGTTTCCAGATCACCCGCAGATTCAACGCCGGCCCCGATCTGGTGCTGGAAGCCTACCCTGCCTTCTCGCGGTCCATTCTGTCTCCGTGGCGTGGGCCGGACCGCACTTGAGCGCCGCTCCGCAAGCTGCGGCTTTTCCTCGAAGCATGGAATGTGTGCGGCGGGATCAAGGACCTCAAGGCCGGCATCTGTATCGGAATCCGTGCAGGTCGTCTGGTCCCGTTTGCCTTGCCAGGGGTTGGACCTGTCGGGCAACCTTTAGGAACTGTTCCATGCGCCGGGCCAGGTTGCCGGCCTGCATGAGCGATGAGATCACTGCGGCGCTGACGGCGCCTGCCTCGAGAACGACCCGCAGTTGCTCCAACCCGATCCCGCCGATTGCCACCACCGGATGAGCCGATTCCCGGCAGGCTCGCCGCAGGCCCCGCAGTCCTGCGACAGGCGATGCACTCGCCTTGGTGGAGGTGGCGAATACAGGTCCGAAACCGATGTATTGTACGGGCAACGGATCCGCTTCGCGCACTTCTGCCATGGAATGAGTGGAGAATCCCAAAACTGCACCTTTGGGAAGCACCCTTCTGGCAGCGTCGGGCGGCAGGTCGTCCTGGCCGAGATGTGCTCCAGCGGCCCCGCTCAACAGGGCGAGGTCGCAGCGATCGTTTACGATCACCGTAACGCCCAACGGTCCGGCAAAATCCACGCACCGCCGGATGTCTTCCAGCAGCGTGCGCACAGGTGTTTCCTTGTCACGGATTTGCACAACCGAGGCGCCTCCCCGGACCAGTTCGCGGACAATCGCCAGATGGTTCGGCTTGCCCGACAGCCGTTTGTCGGTAATCGGATAGACCGGGGGCAGCTTGAACTTCATATCGGTCAGCGCTGGGCGTATCGCTCGAGGAAGCGGGTATCGATGCGGCCTTCAAGGAAATCCTTCTCACTCAGGATCCTCTGGTGCAGGGGAATGGTTGTCTTTACCCCCTCGATCACCGTCATTTCCAGGGCGCGCTTCATGCGCGCGATCGTGTCCGCGCGATTTCCGGCGTAACTGATCAGCTTCGCTATCAGAGAGTCGTAATGGGGGGTGATCATGTATTCATCATATGCAGCGGTGTCCATGCGCACCCCCATGCCACTGGGGGGATGGAACGCGGTAATCCTGCCGGGGAACGGCATGTAGGTATTGGGGCATTCGGCATTAATCCGGCATTCCATTGCGGCGCCCCGGAAGATGATATCCTCCTGCCGGAAAGGGAGCCGCTGACGCGCCGCGATCTGAATCTGCTGCTTCACGAGATCGATTCCGGCGATCATCTCGGTGACCGGATGCTCCACCTGGATGCGCGTGTTCATTTCCATGAAGTAATAGTTGCCCCGTTCGTCGAAAATGAACTCCAGCGTTCCTGCGTTGGTGTAATTGACCAGCCGGGCGGCCTTTACCGCCAGTGCCCCCACATGTTCGCGCAAATCGGGAGTCACATACGGTGAGGGGGCCTCCTCGATCAACTTCTGATAGCGGCGCTGGATCGAGCACTCCCTTTCCCCCAGGTGCACTATGTTTCCATGCATGTCGGCCAGCACCTGAAACTCGATGTGCCGCGCACAGGGGAGGTATTTTTCCAGGTAAATGTCGGATGAGCCGAAAGCCGCCTGAGATTCGTTGCGTGCGACTCCGATGGCTTCGGGCAATTCGGCGGCAGAGTTGACGATCCTCATGCCTTTGCCGCCTCCGCCGTTGGAAGCCTTGATAATCAAAGGGTAACCGATGTCATCGGCACGCTGAAGGACATCCGGCGTAGCTCCCTTGACTTTGTCCGTACCGGGCAGTATCGGCAAGCCGGCTTCCTGCATGACCCTGCGCGCCATTTCCTTGTTGCCCATGAGCTGGATCACTTCGGGCGAAGGACCGATAAAGGTCAGCCCGCAGGCTTCGCATACCTCGGCGAAGTATGCGCTTTCGGCGAGGAACCCATACCCCGGATGAATGGCGTCGGCGTTGGTGATCTCGGCGGCGCTGATGACTGCGGGGATGTTGAGATAGCTTTCGCTGCTGGGCGGAGGGCCGATGCACACGGCCTCGTCCGCAAACCGCACGTGCAGCGAGTGCAGATCAGCCTGAGAGTAGACGGCTACGGTGGGGATGCCCAGCTCCCGGCAGGCGCAGATTACGCGGAGTGCGATTTCTCCTCGGTTGGCGATCAGGATCTTCCGGAACATGGGAACGTTGCCTAGCTGCGAATTCGAATACTAAAGAGTTTCTGTCCGTACTCGACCGGGTGGCCGTTCTCCACATGGATCTCCACCACTTCTCCGGCCACATCAGATGGGATTTCATTCATCAGTTTCATCGCTTCCACGATACACAGGACGGTGCCGACCTCGATCTTGGATCCGGTTGTCACGTATGGCTCCGTGCCGGGCGATGGGGAGCGGTAGAAGGTGCCCACGATCGGTGAGGTGATAAGGTGGAGAGTCTCGTCCGGGACCTCTTCCTTCCTGGGCGGCGCGGCTGCGGCCGAGGATACCTGATGAGCCGTCCTCAGCGCTTCCAGACCGACAGGGACGGGGGGAGTGACGATATGCTTATGTGAGGCGCCATCATGTTCGTCGTGGGAGAACCCCCTGCGAAGCCTGACCTTCGTGCCGGTGTGCTCCAGTTCGAACTCGCTGATATCACTCTGCAGGATGTCCTGGATCAACTCCTTAACTTCCTTGATATTCATGAAGAGCTTCCTATCGCACCAAGTATTTCCTGGCTATCCGGGCCACTGCAGGCGCCCGAATCCTATGATACGGCTACATAGGATACCAAGAAACTGATACATTGCAATGGCTTATCCAATTAGAGCCCCGGAGGTTGCGGATTGCCGGGCTGAGGAGACGGCAGCATCCGGGAACGAAAACGGGGCGTCCTCCGTTGCTGTGAGCAGTCCAGCGGGCCTGCCATCTCCTTGCTTGGGAGGCTCGGGATAACGGCTCGCATCATAGCACGAACGGCCCGAGTTGTCAAAAAGGCGGCGCAGGTAGATCTTCAATGCATTCAATAGCTTTGATGATTGACAGGCTCAGAAAACCAGTTCCTCGGCGATCGGAGCCACGGCACGGGAGATTTCATAGAATGCCTTGCCGGCGTGGGCATCCAGTTCCAGGCACACGACGAGGAAATAGTCGTCGGTCAGGGTCTGAAAGAGTATTTTGGCCTGATCGGTGACCAATAGCGAGCTTTGCATCGGTCCCATATCCGTATCGGCTGCTGCCTTCCGGGACATCCGCATCAAGCCGGCATATTCTGCAGCCAGTCCTTCGGCCTGGGTTCGGAAAGCCCTGTTGTCGGCCTCCAGGAGGATCCCGTCGTTGCCCACGATCATGGCCCACCGGGCGCCAGCCCGGGCGGACAGCCTTGCCAGGATGGACTGAAACATGCGCTTCCTTACTTCACGATCCTTGGCGTTACGAAGAACAGAACCTCCTGGGTGTCGTGAGAAACCATGTTGCGCTTGAAGAGGTTGCCGAAGATCGGGAGCGACGCCAGTCCAGGAACTCTGTCCTCCTGCGTCTGTTCGGAATCAACCAGGATGCCGCCAATCACAGTGGTCCCCCCGTCACTCACCAGCACTCGCGTGGTGGATTCGCTCGTGCGGATGGATGGGATTCCCATGACTGCATTGGCGAAATCGGGAGTATTGTTCTCGACTTTCAGATCCAGAACAACATTCCCCTCCGAGGTGATCTGCGGCGTGACTGTGAGGGTGAGAGCCGCGTTTTCAAACTGGACTGTCACGGTGTTGTTTGCGATGACCTGGACGGGGAAACGCAAGCCCTGGGTGATTGTGCCCGGATTGTTGTTTTGGGTTGTAAGCTTGGGCTGCGAGATCAGCTTGGCCTGCCCTTTACTCTCGCCCGCCGTAATCGCCGCATCCAGCAGAAACGTATCGAGAATGTTTCCGACGGAAAGACCCAGGCCGCCGAAAGGTAACAGGGAAGGCAGATTCACATTGAAATTGCCGGGATTGTCGGAAGACTTGGCACCGGTGCTGACTCCTCCTGATTCCGTTGTCTGGCCTTCGGAGGCACCTCTGCCGGTGGTCGGATTTCCGGCGGCGTATGTGTTTTTGGGAGTGGCCGTCGGCCGTGTTCCTCCGATGGTTCCGAAGGTGTTGGGCCCGCCTACGGTGACGCGCTCCAGGTTTCCCTGGACAAAACCGAATTGGACTCCGATGTCCCGTGCAAAATCGCGAGTGGCGGAAACAATCCGGGCTTCAATCTCGACTTGGGGTTCCGGGGTGTCCAGATCGTTGATGAGCTGCTGCATCTTATCCACAGATCCCGGAATGTCGGTGATCACCAGCGAACCGGTTCTTTCGTCCACCGTGATTGTGCCGCGCACGGTGATCTGGTCCTTCAGCACCGGGAGCAGAACGGCGGCTTTGGCGTAATTCAGGCGCCGGACGCGCGTCTCGACATCGGCCGCGAGCAGGCTTGCCTTCTTGAGTTCTTCACGCTGTTTTGCCTCTGCCTGTATGGTCTTCTTGGTGGCGATACGGACGAGGTTGCCGTCGATCTGCTTCTCCAGACTGTTGTTTGTTAGCGCAGCTTCAAAGATCTGATCCCAGGGAACTTTGACCACTTTGATGGAGAGGGTGCCCTGAATGCCCGGATCCATTACCACATTGATTCCGCCCTCCTCCGCCATCAATCGGAAAAAGTCGACGAGCGAGATATTCACAAGGTCCAGGGTCAAAGGGTGCCCGGCGAATTCCCCCGGCTGTGCGGGCAGGGAGAGAACCGGTGTGAGGGAGGCCGGAGGCGCCGCAGGCGGCGGCGCTGTTGCCGGTTGCCTCGGCGCGGGAGGCTGCACGCGAACGGCAGGGGCTGCGGCTGCGGAGGCGAGGGCGCTTTGAGGGATTTCCGATACGGAGAGGTCGCTGATTACAGGCGCCGTGACGGGCGGGCGGATCTCCTGACTCTCGCGTTCCTGCTGCGGCTCGGCCCGCCTTGCCGGGGCGGAAACTTTCGTTTCGGCAGTGGGGTGCGACTCCGTTTCCCGGGGAGCATCGGCACTCGCGCGCTGATCCGGACGGAAAGTGATGAGGACTCCCTTGTTCCCGTTCGCGACTTCGTGGTTCCCGTAGCTCTGTTCCAGATCGAAGACAAGGCGTGTTATCTTGGGATCCGAGCTTTGGAACTGGCGAATCCTGAACTGCTTGACACCGCCGGCGCCTACTGCCTGGTTCAGGACCGGGGCGCGATTCTCCATGTTCAGGAAGTCAACCACGAGCCTGGGCGGATTGCTCAGGGAAAACTCCTGGAACGCCGGCTGGCAACTGGCTTCGATCGAGACTACGAGCTGTCCCGCCTCCCGGGAGGTTGAGACGTTGGAAATGAATCCCAAAGGCGCCTCCTTCAGGCGTTCCGCAATGGTCTTTTCCGCCAGATACGGGATTTCCGGGGAATCAGCGGACTTGCGCGCCTGGACGGGCGCAGTCGTCTCCTGTGTGATCCCATCCTGTGAAAAAGAGAGCAACAGCAGAGGAATCAGGATGGTTCCCCAGAAACTGCTCTTCCGGAAGGTTGCAGTGGCAAGGCCCCTGTCATTGATACATCGCATTCTCATAGCGGCATTTCCTATGGAGTTCTGAGACGCTTGGTGACTTGCTCGGTAAGCAGCTTACCGCTTCTCATCTTTGTCTCTCGGATCAACTGCACGGCGTCGAGAGCGACCGATTTTATGTATCCGTCAAACATGCGGTCCCCCTCATGCAGGAAATAGACGTGCCTGTCTGTACCCCTGAAAACGGCGAGGATTCCCTCCGGACTTCCCGACACCCCCACCAGTTCCACCTGGTCGATATACATGCCCGCGATTCCGGGCGGTGGATTCCCCCTGGGGGCTTCCCCGTCGGCGTCTTCGTTTTTCATCAGCAGCAGCGGATTCAGGAATGGGTCGCGGCGGTTGTAGGAGCTGTAAGTGGCGGCGGCATACTCCTTGCCGGATTCCAAAATCGCGCTGGCCTCCTGCCGGGACCCTGTCTGATTTGCCGCGGTCTGTCCGATTCCGGCAGACGGCAGGAACAGCCCCGCCGCTCCGAAAATGAATAGCCATACCTGCAGATATTTCCGTAGCATGTCTGACCTATTTGCCGGGAGTCGCAGTCACGTCTTCCCGATACACGAATGTTGTGGCTGTGCAATTGGAATTCAGGGTTCGCGCCGGATCGGTCGAGCCCTCGATGCCCTTGATGCTGATGTTGTTTACGTTGACAATACGTGTAAACTGCCCGACCTTCTCGAAGAACTTGCCCAGCGCGTTATAGGAGCCCTGGACTTCCATCGTGATGGGCCAGTCGGAATAAAAAGCGCGGGGCGCCACAGGCTGAGGAACGAACCTGACGATCTTGAGGTTGCTTTCGGCGGCCATGAGCTGGACGCTCCGGAGCACCTCCGGGGTCTCCTTTTCCGCCGGCAGGATGCGCCGCAGTACCGCGAGGCGTGCGTCCAACTCCTTTAGTTCGCTCTTGAACTGGGTTAGTTGGGCCTCGGCCGCAGCAGCCTTGGCCACTTCGCGCTCCAGCCTGGCGATTTCGGTCTGGAGAGCGCTCCGCGCTACCACCATATCTTTCAGGAAGTAGACGTAAAAGACCGCGGCCAGGCCGATCGCCAGGATTGCAAGGAGCGCGATCTGAATCCTGCGCGGCAGATTTTCCAGTTTAAAATTGGATAAGGCCATGCCGATTCACTCCGGGATTGCCTTGCGCTGCTCACTGACGCACAGCAGCGTAAATTTTGCCGCCTCCTTCTCTTGGTCCTCATAGAGCTCCAGGTCCACGGTCTTGAAATATCCTGTGGCGGCGAGGTTGCTCATAAAATCCGGAATGGTCTCGCCGCGCACCGTGAAGCCCATGATGCGGATCTGTTCGCCCTTCTGCTCCATGGAGGTCAGCCAGAAGGCAGCGCTGGTTGGGATGCTTCGGATTACTTGGCTCAGCAGGGTTACGGGGCCCTTCTGGTTGGCCCGGAGCTGCTCGATGATGTCGACGCGGCTCTGCTTCTCCTGCTTCATCTTTTCGAATTGCTCGATCTGTTTTCTCAGTTCCTTCAGCCGGGCTTCCTCCACGCGCAGTCTGTCTCTGGCGCCCGTGAGGCGGACGATCTGGCTGTTCAGGTAGTACCACGTCCCGCCGGCGCCCAGTGCGACCGCAGCGAGAACCGCGACCGCCAGCAATCCCATCGGTGAGGCGGTCGGCTTCACAGCGGTTTTTCGGGTCTTGGCGGCTTGATCTCTGAGCAGGTTTACTTTGATCATGGCTGCTCTATACCTCTGTATTCCTCAGGGCGAGGCCGATAGTGACGGCAAGGTCCGGGGAACGGTCCGCGATGAACGGGAAACGCTTCGGGTCGTAGGAGATGTTCTTGAAAGAGTCGAACTCCTCCGTCGGGATTTCGAACTTCCGGCTCAGGGTCTCCAGGAGGCCGTGGGTGTGTGCGGCGCCGCCGCTGACCAGCATCCTGTCGATGTGCTCGACCGTCGTGGTGGACTTGAAAAAGTCGAAGGTTTTCTGAATCTCGAGGCAGATGATCTCCGTCACGGATTCGATGACGTGATGCGCCTCCGAAGCCTGGATGCCCTCCACAGAATCGCCATGTTTGAGGGCCTCCGCCTGCGCGAAGCTCAGGTTGAACTCTTTCTGGATAAAGTCGGTGTATTGCCTGCCGCCGACCCCCACGTCGCGCGTGAAAAGGAACTCGGTGCCGGTGACGATGTTGATCGTCATCGTGCTGGCCCCGATGTCAAGGAGCGCAACCGTCGTGCGTGTCGTGGGTTCATAGTTGAACTGGTAGGCGTTCTGCAGGGCAAAAGCGTCCACGTCCACGATCACGGGATTTTTGCCTGCCATGGAAATCACGCTGGTGTGGTCGGAGATTTTCTCCTTTTTGACCGCGACCAGCAGCACTTCCAGGTTGCCGGAGGTCGCGCTTTCCCCGATGACCTGATAATCCAGGTTCACATCGGTGATGTCGAAGGGGATGTATTGCTCGGCCTCCCAGCGGATCGATTCCGCGAGGTCCTCCTCACTCTGCAGCGGCAAGGCGATCTTTTTGACGATGACCGAGTGCCCGGAAATCGAGGTAGCGACGCGGCGGTTTTTGATCGCCTGCTGGGTGAAGATCCGGCTGATTGCGTCGGACACCGGGATCTTGGAAATGACCACTCCGTCGACGATGCAGTCGGGGGAGAGTTGCTCCATTCCCAGGCTCACCAGTTCGAATCCGGACCGGCGGATGGGGCGAAGCTCGGCCGCCTTTATGCTGCTGGATCCTATGTCCAGGCCGACTACCTGTTTTGATCGATTCAATAGGGTCAGTGCCATGGGGTGTCAACATCCGGCTTTTTATCGTTCATGATGGATGAGCCTTCTGGGGGATGATCTTCACCGCAACCGCGGATGTCCGGAGACGGGGATAAGTTCGAGGGATCTGTCATCGATCCATATCCTTCCTCTCAGCCCGGCCGTTCCGTCTCAGACTCTCTTATCGTACCGACCTCGGAAGAACGTTTATCTTTTTTATGGCTGAAAATAGTGGACGGATGATCCGGTTCCACCGGCTTCCCCTTCCCGGCAGAAGCCGCCGTTGTAGTTTCCGCAGTCCGCCGCATATTTCACGCGGAATCGAGGGGAAATGATTTTGTTGTCATGGGGATTCGCAGCGGGTTCACGGCATGCTATCATATGGGGCTGTTGGGGGGCTTGTCTGTCCGGCGCCCCGGAGGGGCGGTGGGAATGGTGCATCGTCCCCCGACGCGGATCTTTCCATCCAGGCATACCGTCCGAATAAAATGGGGTCAAATTGTCTTGACAGGAGCCAGTATGTTGGCTAGTCTAAAGGATTATCCTCCGTTATGGATTTTGTTGGGGTGAGTGATGAAGAGTGTCATACCCGGTGAGAAGGAAATGCAGAAACAGTGGCATGTGGTGGATGCCGAAGGTCAGATTCTGGGGAGGCTTGCCACACGGGTAGCCAGGCTGCTAACCGGCAAGGAAAAGCCGGTGTACACCCCCTTTCTGGACACGGGCGACCATGTCATTGTCATCAACGCGGACAAGGTCCGGCTGACCGGGAAAAAGCTCACCGGCAAGATGTACCGCCATCATACGGGGTACCCCGGCGGTCTTCGTGAGGTGTCCGCCGGCGTGCTTATGGCGCGCACTCCCGAACGCCTGGTGCGGGAAGCTGTTTTCGGCATGCTGCCCAAGACCAAGCTCGGCAGGGCGATGCGAAAGAAGCTGAGAGTCTACAGCGGTTCCCAGCATCCTCACCAGGCCCAGCGCCCCGTAGCGCTCGCGCTGTGAGGCCGCTTTTCAGGGGTGGGGCTGGGAGCAGCCTCCATCCGAGGTAAGGAGATCGAGTTTGGCGACGCTTCAATATTATGGAACCGGTAAACGGAAGAGCTCCTCCGCCCGGGTGTACATGATGCCGGGTGCGGGTGAGATCAAGGTGAACAAACGCGATCTGGCGGATTATTTCCCCAATGAGACCCAGCGCACTGTGATCCGCTCCCCCCTGGTCGTCACAGACAGCATGGGGAAGTTCGATCTCAAGGTCACGGTCGACGGGGGTGGGATATCCGGGCAGGCGGGAGCCATCCGCCTCGGGATTGCCAAGGCGCTCCTGGAGTTCAGCAGCGACCTGCGCCCCCGGCTGAAGAAGGCCGGAATGCTGACTCGCGATTCGCGCATCAAGGAACGGAAGAAATACGGTCAAAAGGGAGCCCGCAAGAGATTCCAGTTCTCCAAGCGGTAGATCCGAGGGAGGTTATTTTTGGTATCGATTAGCATGAAGCAGTTGCTGGAGGCGGGCGTACATTTCGGCCACCAGACGAAGCGCTGGAACCCCAAAATGAAGGAGTACATTTTTGGGGAGAGAAACGGCATCTACATCATCGACCTGCAGAAGAGCCTGAAGCTCTTTAAGAACGCCATCCAGTTCATCCTGGAAATCGGCTCCCAGGGGAAATCGGTCCTCTTCCTGGGCACAAAACGGCAGGCGCAGGATGTGATCCAGGAGGAGGCGGAGCGCTGCGGGATGTATTTTGTAAATCAGCGCTGGCTGGGCGGACTCCTCACCAATTTCAGCACCATTCAGAAGAGCATCAAGCGCTTCAGAGAACTGGAGGCGATGAGGTCCAATGGGCAATACGACCTGCTCTCCAAGAAGGAAGTGGCGAGGCTGGAGCGGGAACGCAAAAAGCTGGAAAAGAATCTTTCGGGAATCAAGGAGATGTCCCAGCTCCCGGATGCACTCTTCGTGATCGATACCAAAAAGGAGGCAATCGCCGTCCAGGAAGCGCGCAAGCTGAACATCCCGATCATCGGCGTGGCCGATACCAACTGTGATCCGGACGAGATCGACTACATCATTCCCGGCAACGACGATGCACTGCGCGCGATCCGCCTGATCACGAACACCATCGCACAGGCTTTGCTCGACGGCCGCGCGATCTATGAAGCGCAGCAGAAGGAGCTGGCCGACCAGATGGAGAAGCAGCGGCAGCTCCAGGCGCAGCAGGCAGCTGCCGAGAGAGAGGCGAGGGCCCGCGCAGAGGCGCACCGGCGCGCCGCCGAGGCGAAAGAAGGAGGCGAGCCGTCGCCTGCGCCGGCAGAAGGAGCCGCGCCGCAGGCAGAAGCCGGCGCAAAGCCCAAGACCACCCTGAAGAAGACTCTCCAGCGCAAGGCCCGGCCCCGCAGGCAGGAGCCCAAGGCTCCCGCAGAGACCCAGGAAGTTGCCGCGCCGGCCGAGACCGCGGGAGTTGAGCAGGCTGAGCCCTCCGCAGCCCCGGCTTCCGGGGACGAGCCGCCACAAGCCGCCTTGCAGTCGACCGAAGATAAGGTCCCGGCTCCCGACCCCGAGGAGAGTTCAGGCGCCTGACGGGCCCGGCATCCGCGAGATATCCACAACACCAAGCCTTCGCGGCGGCGCCGCTGCCCGGCCCGATACTGCCGGACCGCGTGATGCCTTACTTTGATCCGGCGTTGGCAAAGAGGAATCTGGGAGGTTCGAGATGAGCATTTCGGCAGAACTCGTCAAGGCACTTCGGGAAAAGACCGGAGTCGGCTTCATGGAATGCAAGAGGGCGCTTGAAGAAGCCAACGGCGATCTGGAATCCGCCGTCACCATCCTGCGCAAGAAGGGCTTTTCCGCCGGGGCCAAGAAAGCCGGACGCGAGACCAAGGAAGGATTGATCGCCGCATATGTGCACAACGGGAAAATCGGCGTGATGGTGGAGGTGAACTGCGAGAGCGATTTCGTGGCCCGCAATGCGGAATTCCAGGCGCTCGCCAAGGATATCGCCATGCAGATCGCGGCGAGCGATCCGAAGTTTATCCGGCGGGAGGATGTGACGGCGGATGTCCTGGCGTCGGAGCGCGATATATGCAGGGCGCAGGCGCGCGCCACCGGCAGGCCGGAAAACGTCCTGGACAAGATCGTGGAAGGCCGCATGACCAAGTTTTACGAGGAAGCCTGCCTCATGGAACAGCCTTTTGTGAAGGATCCCTCCATTTCTGTAAAGGACCATATTGCAGGCCACATCCAGAAAATCGGCGAAAACATCCAGGTCCGGCGCTTCGTTCGCTTCCGGCTCGGCGAGTAACGGCACCGCATCCGGCAGCGCAGGAGAATCTTATGGAGGAAATGCAGAGCGCTCCCCGGTATCAGAGGGTGCTCCTGAAGCTCAGCGGTGAAGCGCTCATGGGCGGCCAGGGGTACGGGGTGGACCCGCGCATGGCGGACCGCATTGCCGGAGAGATCGAAGAAATTCACGGCATCGGCGTGCAGGTGGCGGCCACTGTGGGGGGCGGGAACATCATCCGCGGCATCTCCATCAGTGCGGCCGGGATGGACCGCGTCACCGGCGATTACATGGGAATGCTGGCCACGGTCATCAACGCCCTGGCTCTCCAGAACGCGCTGGAAAAGAGAGGTGTTTTCACCAGGGTCCTGTCCGCGATCGAAATGCGGGAAGTCGCGGAACCTTATATCCGCCGAAGAGCCATCCGCCACCTGGAAAAAGGCCGGGTGGTCGTTTTTGCCGCGGGCACGGGGAACCCGTATTTTTCCACTGACACAGCCGCCGCTCTTCGCGCCATCGAGATCGGCGCAGAAGTGATCCTGAAGGCCACGAAAGTGGACGGCATCTACGATTCCGATCCGGTATCCAATCCTGCGGCGCACCTGATTGAGGATCCCACCTATCAGGAAGTCCTGGAAAAGGGCCTGCGCGTAATGGACACGACCGCCATCACCCTGTGCAAGGAAAACAAGCTCCCCATCGTTGTCTTCAACCTGCTTCGTCATGGTAATATCAGAGATGCGGTATTGGGCGCGAAAGTAGGTTCCACCATCCGAGCGTAGAGGCCCTCCCCCCGCCTGTGCTCGGGCCGACTGCACCTGCAAGGAGATTGAACCCAATGGTCCGACAGATCCTGGAAACAGCGCGCAAACGAATGGAAAAATGTATCGAGGGGATGCAGCATGGCCTTGGTGCCATCCGCACCGGACGTGCCTCCATCAGCATTCTGGATCACGTTCAGGCGAACTACTACGGCACCCTCACCCCCCTCAACCAGATGGCTTCCCTCTCAACCCCTGATCCTTCGCTGATCGTAATCCAGCCATGGGACCCATCCACCATCCCGAGTATTGAAAAGGCCATCCTGTCGTCCGATCTGGGCCTGAATCCCACCAATGACGGAAAAGTGGTTCGCCTTCCCATCCCCCCCTTGACGGAAGAACGGCGGAAGCAGCTGGCAAAGCACGTAGGCCACCTGGCGGAACAGCACCGCATCTCCGTCCGGCAGGTTCGCCACGATGCCAACGATGAGCTCAAGGTAAGGACGAAAGAGAAGAAGATCTCGGAGGACGAGGAAAAGGACGGGCTGAAAAGGATCCAGGACCTGACCGACGATTTCATCGGGCGCGTGGATGCCCTCCAGAAGAAGAAAGAAGCCGAAATACTCGAGATCTGAGCCGCCGCGAGTTCCACCAAGTGTCTGCCGGGATTGCCGCCCCATGCTGGATTTCATCAGCAGCCTGTACCACACAGTGACCGACGTTCAAGGGCTCATCCAGTGGGGTGGCATGCTGATGGTGTGCTCCGTCGTATTCGTCGAGACGGGGCTGTTTTTCGGTTTCTTTCTCCCCGGAGATTCCCTGCTGGTGACCGCCGGCATTTTTGCCGCCATGGGCGACCTGAACCTCTCGTTGCTGCTGCCCCTGGTCTCGCTGTGCGCCATTGCCGGGGATCAGGTCGGCTACTGGATCGGCCGCCGGGCAGGCCAGGCCCTGTACCGGCGGGAAGATTCGTTCCTGTTCCGCAGACAGCACCTGCAGCGCGCGCACGACTTTTACGAAAAGTACGGAGGCAAGACCATTGTGCTGGCACGATTCGTGCCGATCGTGCGCACCTTCGCGCCCGCGGTTGCCGGAGCCGCCAGTATGCACTACCGGCGCTTCGTCACGTACAATGTCGTGGGCGGTGTACTCTGGGTCTGGAGCATGCTGCTGACCGGTTACTTTCTTTCCGCGGCGATCCCCAATATCGACCGGCACATCCACCTGGTGATCGCAATCGTCGTTTTTCTGTCGATTCTGCCCGGCTTGATCGAACTGCTGCGCAGCAGGCGAAGGAAGGCGGACGCCCTGAATTCCTGAATGTGACCGCAGCAATTCACGAGCGGCGGTTTTGAGGTTGTCCGGAGGCGGGAGAGGGCCGGAGGAAGCTGAACGTCATGCTTTGGCGGCAATATACATAGCGCGGCCGACTGGTCGCAATCAAGTATGCGACCACTCCTGGAAGGCATGGCTCTGGCATGCTTCGCACGGCGGGCGCATGCCTGGCACAATCGGTATCGCAATCGCCACCGGGATCGATTTCGGCAACATTGCGCTGCCGACACCAACACGGAGGCGACCAATCATGCACTGTTTTCGATAGCGATTGCGACTGCGACCACGATCCCGATGCCGACCGTTATTCCGTGATGCTGCAAAATCCTTTCCTTTTTGGCAAGGACTTTTATGTTAGTAGTACAGAGCGCAGAGACCACAGAGATACCCCCAATACGCCCGGGGGCGCCTCCGGCCCTGCCCCTCCGCGGCGTCTGCGGCTCTGTGGTGAAAACGCGATCGACACTGACCGGCCGAGGCGCGAACCAACTCCGGAATCGTGTCGCGAACTCAGTATGCCCTGTACCGCTCTTTGCGGCGCGCTTCCGCGCCCGGTCTCCATGTGTTCCACCCTGTCCTCTCGAAGTTCGCGCATGGTCCCGGATACGGCGGAAATCACGGGTCATTTGAGCACGGAAAGAAATTCTCCACCGGATGCGCTCTCCTTTCGGGTTTTTGCCGCTGTCGGGCCCGCTGCCGCGCGAACTCCCCTTGATGACTGGCGGGGAGTTCGAGTAACATAAACTGTTTATCATCTATCGAGGCTTCTTTCATGATCGCTGCAACCCAGATCAAACGTGGGATGACCATTAAACTGAACGGAGAGCTGTACCGCGTCCATTCCTTCCAGCACATCACGCCGGGGAACTGGCGTGGTATGGTGCAGACCAAGTTGAAGTCCCTTAAATCCGGCGCCATCATCGAGAACCGGTTCCGCTCGGAGGACAGGATCGAGCAGGCGTACCTCGAAACTCATGAGATGGAGTACCTGTACTCTGATGGGACCGACTATTACTTCATGAACACGGAGACTTTTGAGCAGATCCACCTCCCTGTGGAGCTGCTTGAGGACTCGATTCCCTACCTGACCCCGAATATCCGGATCCAGGTGGAGTTTTATGAAGCAAACCCTATCGGAATCGAGCTGCCGCCCTCGGTGGAACTCAAGGTCGTCTCCACCGAACCGGCACTGCGCGGTGCAACAGTCAGCAACGTCAACAAACCTGCAACGCTGGAGACAGGATTGGTCATTCAGGTTCCCCCTTTTGTCAATCAAGGGGAAGTTATCCGGGTCGATACGAGCGAGGGCAAATACCTGGAGCGTGTGAAATCCTGATGCCTTCGTAACGATTTCCCGGGCCCCGACCCGAACCTTGCGCGACGAGGTGAATGGACTGATGAAAGAAATAACCCAGAGCCTGCGGCTGTCCCCCAGTGAGATCCCGCATCGCATCTATGGACTGGAGAACTGGGCGGCCGGATACTTCGGAGTGAGTGACCAGGGCTGTCTCACCGTCCACCCCACCCGCAACCCGCTGCTTGGAGTGGAGGTCGTGTCGCTTATCAACACGCTGCAGAAACGTGGCGTGGCGGCGCCCTTTCTCCTGCGATTCCCGCAGATACTGGACACACAGATCAAGGAGTTTCACGAGGCGTTCCGCCATTCGATCGCGGAGTACGGATACGGAGCGCGCCACCGCGGCGTGTTCCCTATGAAGGTGAATCAGAAACGAAGCGTGGTCGAACGCCTCATGTCGGCTGGACATCGATACGAATACGGGCTGGAAGTGGGCACCAAAGCCGAGCTGGCAGCGGCGCTGACCTTGCAGATCCACGCCAACGCACTGCTCATCTGCAACGGCGTCAAGGATCGCCGCTATCTCGAGTGGGCGATCAAGGCTGCCAAGATCGGGAAGAATCCCGTCATCGTCATGGAAGAGGCATCCGACCTCAAGAAGATCGCGGAAGTGGCCACAGCCCTGCAGGCGAAGCCTACTCTGGGGATCCGGGTCCGGATCTTTTCCCGCGGGGCAGGGAAGTGGGAGGAGTCAGGCGGGGAAACTTCGAAGTTTGGACTCAACACCATACAACTGCTGGATTGCCTCAAGTCCGCACACGCCACCCAGATGGCCAGGCAGATCAAAATGCTGCACTTTCACATCGGCTCCCAAATCACGGATATCCGCAGGATCAAGAGCGCCATCAAGGAAGCCGCCCGTGTATACGCCAAAGTATGCAAGATGGGATACCCCGTCGAGTACCTGAACGTCGGCGGCGGCCTCGGAGTCGACTACGACGGAAGTCGGACGGCTTCCGATTGCAGCGTCAACTACAGCATCCAGGAGTACGCCAACGACATCGTGTACACAATCGACGAGATCTGCGAGTCGGAAAACGTCCCGCCTCCCACCATCGTCACGGAAAGCGGCCGCGCCGTGGCCGCGCACCACGCTACCTTCATTACCAATGTGATCCGCAGGCTCAATCCCGGCCTGGGTGGTCCCGAGGTCGACCTGGCGAAGATCGATTCCGAGGTGGTCCTGGAAATGACGGACCTGCACAAGGACATCAACCAGAAAAACTTCCGCGAGTATTATCACGATGCTCTGCAGCACCGCGAAGAGCTCCAGTCCCTGTTCAACCTCGGATACCTCAACCTCGAGAATCGGGCGCACGGCGAATGGCTGTTCTGGGAGATTTGCCGCAAGGCCATCAAGTTTTCCCACCTCCTCAAGGAAAGACCCGAAGAGTTCAGCGACCTCGAAAACATCCTGGCAAGCAAATACATCTGCAACTTTTCCGTTTTCCAGTCGACCCCGGACGCGTGGGCGCTGGACCAGCTTTTCCCCATCGTGCCGGTAGCACGATTGACGGAAGAGCCTACCGAGCGCGCCACATTGTGCGACATCACCTGCGATTCCGACGGCCAGATCGACAAGTTTATCGACCTCCGGGACGTCAAGCAGGCCCTCGAACTGCATTCAGGCATCGCCGATTCCTATTACCTGGCGGTTCCGCTGGTCGGCGCCTACCAGGAGGCCCTCGGCATGAACCACAACCTGCTCGGATCGGTCAACGAAGCGCATTTCCTGGTGGATGATGCGGGCAAACCCCACCTCGACAAGGTCGTCAGGGGGCAGAATCTCGGACAGGTGTTGTCGAGCGCCGGGTATGATGCCCCCGGACTCAAGGAAGGATTCCAGCGCATGGTGACGGCCGCCGAATCACTGGGCAGATTGACCGCCGAAGAAGGCGCCTCGCTCACCGAGCTCTACCAGTCCACCATCGAATCCTACACATACTTGGAAGACTGATCACAGGAGCGCTCAATCCTGCAACTCGAACGCCGGATCCAGGCGTTTGAGCTTTTCCACGAATGTGGTCCGCTTGAGATTGAGGAGCGACGCGGCACGCTTTTTGTTCCCGCCGGTTACTTGAAGGCTCTGCAGAATGAGGCGGCGTTCCAGGTCTGAGATTACCGTGTTGAAGTTCACACCCTCCTGAGGGATCTCAATCTCGCGGAAAATTGACTCGCTGCGCGCAGCCGGCGAAACGGCCGGGAAATCCTCCGCCTCCAGGAGCTCGCGATCCCCCGAGAGTGCAACTGCCATCTCCACCGCGTTCTCCAGCTGGCGCACGTTTCCCGGCCAGTCGAAGGACAACAGCTGCTTGGTGGCCTGGTGCGAAACCCGCTTGACCGGCACCTGCTGTTCCGCGGAGAACTTTTTCAAGAAGTGCGAGATCAGCGGCGGGATATCTTCCCGGCGCTGGCGCAACGGCGGGACGTGGACCGGAATCACGTTCAGCCGGTAATACAGATCCTCACGGAATTCGCCGCAGCGGACCTTTTCCAGCAAGTCATCGTTGGTGGCTGCAATAATGCGTATGTCCACCTTGATCGTCGTCGTTCCGCCCAGCTTCTGGAATTCCCGCTCCTGCAAGACGCGCAGCAGCTTCACCTGGAGGTCGAGAGGCATGCTGCCGACTTCGTCCAGAAACAAAGTCCCCCGGTTCGCCTGTTCGAACCGGCCGATCCGGTGCTGGTGTGCGCCCGTGAAAGCCCCCTTGACGTGCCCGAAAAGCTCGTCTTCCAGAAGATTTGCCGGTATCGCGGCACAGTTGACGCACACCAGCGGCTGGTCCTTGCGCGTTCCGTTGTAGTGGATGGCCCTGGCAATCACTTCCTTGCCGGTGCCCGTTTCACCCGAAATCAGTATCGTGGTCGTCTTCTGCGCCACCAAAGCCACCATCCGATATACCTGCTGCATGGCGGCACTGCTTCCGACCAGGTTTGCGTACTGGTACTTGCCCTGGAGTTCGGAGCGAAGCAGCACATTCTCAGACTTGAGACTCCGGTCCTTGAGCCCCTTCTCTACTCTCATCACCATTTCATCGATCTGGAAGGGCTTGGGCAGATAGTCATACGCCCCCATGCGGATCGCGTCCACCGCCGTCTGGATGTTGCCGTATCCCGTCATTATGATAACGATGGTCTCCGGGAAAACAGACAGAGCCTCCTGCAGCAGCGTCTCACCCGAAATTCCCGGCAGCCGGAGATCGGTGATGATCACGTCATACGGGTACCTGCGCATCATCTCCAAGGCTGCCGTACCATCCGATGCCTCATCCACAGCATAGCCCGATCCCTTCAATGCCTGGCATACAATCTCCCTCATATAATCTTCATCATCGATAACCAGTATTTTGACATCTTCGGTCCCATTGTTATGCACTTTGGCCTCCACGGGAACATGACGGTCCGGCAGTTGACACTGAATATTATGGAATTCGTCAGGAAGACGATCATTCAAATGTTGGATGTCAAGAAAAAGTCTGCAATATCCAAAAAATCCCTCTCGACTCACGAGGGCGATCTTATACATCACATTATTCCTATTTGTCAATAGTTTGAAATATCAAAAATTTGACCCTTTGCTTCTGGAGCATTCGGGGATGCCACCGGTCGAGGCCCAAATGATTTCGATGCCCGTGCGCTGAATGCTTTCGACGCTGCGGACCTGAGGGGGGATGGCTCTCGGTTGTCACCTCCCGGACGTGCTTCGATGTAACTGCGGCGACCACGCACCCTTAAGCCCTGCTGGCTTCGCGAACCGCAGTGCGGATTCCGGAAGATTCCCGCCCGCCCTCCCCTTTCGGAAGGGGGAGGGGAGATAAGTTATTCAATTACTGTACGTCAATCAACCGGTCCGACTGCTGTCAAGTATTTGACTGAACGGAGAATTCCGATCCCCTTCCTGGAATCTCGGATCTCGGCCGTCGATTTTCTAAGTAATTTTGAAAATGAGGCTTATGGCGGTTACCGAAAGATTTCCTGAATCACCGCCGATGCTTGGCATGCCGCTTGCGAAGGGAGGTTTGGATTTTCATGAGGCGGGAGCGCCGGCAGGCCTCGGCAGTGCCTGGCGCATCCGCGGGAGCGGCGCACATGGAAACAGGTCCGCACAGCATGGTTTGCCAGCTGGAAATCCCCATGCTCCCCGGGAAAACGCCGCGGGGAGACAGCGAGTCGCTGGAATCGACCCTTCTGCTGGAAGCGTTTCAGAGCTTCACCCAGGCATCGAGTTCCCTGGAAAGTGCTTTCCAGAGGCTGCAGGAGAGAACCCGGCGCCTGTCGCATGAGCTTGCGGCGAAAAACCGGGAGTTGAAACGGAGTCTGCGCGAGAAAGAGCAGGTGCAGAATTACCTGGCGAGGATTCTGGAGAGCCTTCCGTGCGGGGTGCTTGTGATGGAGGCGGACGGCAGGGTATCGGTCTGTAACCCCGTCGGGGGGCGGATCCTCGGCGTCGCTTCGGCATCCCGGTCGAAGAAGAGGTTGGCCCGTTTGAAGGCGGCTGTGGACAGATATCTTGCCGCCTATTCCGCCCGGGAGACAGGAAACGGCGAGGCTGAGATCCCCTTGGAAGCTGGGGGCAAGACGAGGATTCTCGCGGCCGCCAGCATCCCTCTCAAGAGCTCTTCCGGGTTCGGGACGGGCACGCTCCACATCATGCGGGACGTGACGGAAATCAAGGCCCTCGAAGCGCAGAACAAGCGTGGAGAGAGGCTCGCCGCCATGGGAGAGATGGCGGTCGAGCTCGCGCATGAGATCCGCAATCCGCTGGGAAGCATCGAGCTGTTCGCGTCTCTCCTCGAGAAGGAGTTGCCTCGCAGCAGCGACCCGGGGCGATGGGCGGAAAACATCCGCATCGGCAGCCGATCGCTCAACAACATAGTCTCCAACATGCTTCATTTTGCCAATCCACTCGAACCGCAATTCGAGGACGTGGACCTTCACGTGCTGATCCGCGAGATTCTGGGCTTTGCAGAACCGATCCTGCAGCAGCGCGAAGTGCGTGTTTCCACGAGATTCGAGGCGCGCACCGGCATGGTTTCCGGCGACAGGGAGCTGATCAAGCAGATGATCCTGAACCTCGTATTGAACTCGTTGCAGGCTATGCCTTCCCGCGGCTCCCTCATGGTGGGAACCCGGGACAATGTCGCGCTGCGGAGACGTGGTTCCGGCGAAGGCGTGGAATTGACTGTGAGGGATTCCGGATTGGGAATTGCACCGGAAAATCTCGCGCGCATCTTCGATCCGTTTTTCACCACCAACAAGAACGGGACCGGCCTGGGATTGTCCGTCGTCCATCAGATTGTGGAACAGCACGCGGGCACGATTCGCGTGGAGAGCGCCGTCAACATCGGAACGACATTCACTATTGTATTGCAGGGAGTGCGGCCGGTTTCCGCCGCCGCCCGATAGCGGGGACTTTCATGCAGGAAGAAGTTCTGGTTGTGGATGACGAGCCGCAAATGCTGATCGCGATCCATGAGACGCTGCGCCGCAAGGGATATTCGATCACCACCGCAGGGAGCGCCAGGGAAGCCCTATGCCGGATGCGGGAGAAGTACTATCACCTGGTAATCACGGATATGCGCATGCCGGAAATGAACGGTGTGGATCTCCTGAAGAAGGTAAAGGCGTCGGTGCCCCGGACACCGGTGGTGATGTTGACAGCCTACGGTACGATCCAGAGCGCCGTGGATGCCATGAAGCAGGGAGCTTTCGACTACCTGCTCAAACCGTTTTCCTCGGAATCGCTTGAAAACGTTGTGCGACGCGCCCTGGACAGCACTCCAGAGCTTGAATGCGCCGCAAACTATGAAATCGTAACCCAGGATCCGGCGTTTTCCCGGGTGCTGGATCGCGCGCGCCAGGCGGCGGCAAGCACGGCGACGGTCCTGATCGAAGCGGAGAGCGGGACAGGGAAAGAGCTGCTGGCACGCATGATCCACAAGGAGAGCCCCCGGGCTTCGGGACCGTTCGTCGCGGTCAACTGCGCGGCATTGCCGGAAAACCTGCTCGAAAGCGAGCTTTTCGGTTATGAGCGCGGTGCGTTCACCGGAGCGTCGGTGTCGAAGCCGGGCAAATTCGAAATGGCGCATCACGGCACGTTGCTGCTGGATGAAATAGGCGAAATGGCGCCGCTGCTGCAGGCGAAGCTGCTGCGGGTGCTTCAGGAGCGCGAAGTGGACCGCATCGGAGGCAAGGATCCTGTGCGCATCGACGTGCGCGTGATCGCAACTACCAATCGGGACCTGGCCCTGCTGGTGCGCGCAGGAGGCTTCCGGGAGGACCTCTACTACCGGCTGAACGTGATCCGGCTCCACATTCCGCCTCTTCGACAGCGCAGCGGGGATGTCCTGCTGCTGGCGGACTTCTTCTGCCGCCGCTATGCCAAGGCGTTCGGCAAACCCGGAACCCATTTGAGTCGATCCGCCCTGGAGCTGCTGTCGAGGCAGACGTGGCCCGGGAATGTGCGCGAGCTTGAAAACGCAGTCCAGCGGGCTGTGGCCCTGGCGACGCAGGAGAATATCGACTTGCTGGATCTGAGTTCCTCCGTCTCCAAAACAGAAACAGAGGGTGAAGACCCAGTGCCTGCCGCCGGCATGACGGTGCGCGAAATGGAGCGCCAGCTGATCCAGAGGACGCTGCAGAACACGGGTGGAAATCGCACCCATGCCGCCCGGATCCTCGGCATCAGTCTCCGCACGCTGCGCAATAAGCTGAACGAGTTTGGCCTTCAGGACAGGCAGGCAAGATTTGCCCAGTCCCGGGTTTCATAGCGGCAGGATCGGCATGCATTGCCGCGGCGGGATTCAGGAAATGGCGGTTCTGACAGGAAGCACGGTCTGGCAAACGGATTGCTTTACGACATAAGGGGCCTCGACTCGAGGCGGAAAGGATGGAGCGATTGAAGATCGAGATTCTCCAGGATCCCACTATCGAAGCGATGGGCAACTACATGACCCGCCTGTCGAGGCGGCAGCAAGTCATCGCATCGAACATCGCAAACATCGACACCCCCGGCTACACGACCAAAGACATCTCGTTTCACGCCACCATGCAGGAGTTGCTGCCCGGCCCTGATCCCGGGACGACAAGGCATTCCGATCAGCTCCCGAACGGCCAATGGACCTTTGCCCCCGCCGAGCCGGAAGTTGTTGAAGTCTCAGGGCTTCCTTCGCGGCCGGATCAGAACAATGTTGATATCGATCGCGAAATGCTGAAGCTGGGTCAGACCTCCTTCGGTTACGAGGCGATCACGCAGTTGCTCCGGTCCAAGTTCCGGATGATCGCCAGCAGCATCAATGAAGGGAGGATCGGCTGATGAGTCTGATGACCGCGATTGAAATCGGCGCCTCCGGCCTGTCGGCCCAGCGCAAGCGACTTGAAGTTCTGGTGAGCAACCTGGTCAACGCCAACACAACGGCGCCCGCAGGCAACGATCCCTACCGCCGCAAGGACGTCGTCTTCACCGCGACGGAAGCGCAACCGACTTTTGGCAATGCGCTTGATGCGGCGATGGGGGGGGTGCACGGTGTCGAGGTGTCAGGGATCGTCTCCGACAAGTCGGATCCAATCCGGCGCTATGAGCCGGGGCATCCCCATGCCGACAAGGATGGCTATGTCAACTATCCGAACATCAACCCGATGGAGGAAATGGTGAACATGATGTCGGCGACCCGATCCTACGAGGCGAATCTTCAGGCGGTCACCGTCACCAAGGAGATGGCCCTCAAGACACTGGATATCATCCGGTAAGGGGTATTCCATGGCAGATCCTCTGATTGGTCAGATCACAGTCAACCCCAACCTGCAGGTTCCGGAAGTCGCGAAACCGCGTATCCCCGACAGGACGCAGGAAGGGGAAAGTTTTGGTGACATTCTGAAAAGCGCTATTTCGACCGTGAATGAACTGCAGAAACAGTCGGACGGCGAGATACAAAAACTGATGACAGGGGAAACCGTGGACCTGCACACGACCATGATCGCCGTGCAGAAGGCGGACCTCTCGTTCCAGATGATGATGCAGGTGCGCAACAAGATCGTGCAGGCGTATCAGGAAATCATGCGCATGCAAGTCTGATGCGGCGGTTCCCTGACACGGCATTTGCGAATGCAACCCATCAATATCCGGAGATTCTGAAGTGCCCGGCACGCAACCAAGTTTCCTGAATCAGATTACCACCATCTGGTCCCGCCTGCAGCCGATGCAACGCGTGACGTTGCTGTTGATCACCATGGGTGTATTGGCGGGCCTCGGCTCCCTGGTGTTTTTCATGAACCGGGTCGATTATGTTTCCTTCTACCGCGACCTGAATCCGGAAGATGCCCAGGCGATCGCCGCCCGGCTGAAGGAGCTCAAGCAGGACTTCCGGGTTTCCGCGGATGGAAGCAGTATAGAGGTCAGAGAGAGCCAGGCCGAGGTCGACAAACTGCGGCTCGAGATGGCAGGTTCCGGTCTCGCGCGCAGCGGCAGGATCGGCTACGAGATCTTTGACAAGAACCAGCTGTTCATGACGGATTTCACCGAGCAGGTAAACTTGAAGCGTGCCCTGGAGGGCGAGCTGAGCCGCACGATTTCCAGCCTTGCCGAGATTTCCGAGGCGCGCGTACACCTTGTGCTTCCGAAGGAATCCCTCTTCGACGACAAGAAGGAGGAAGCGAAAGCAAGCGTTTTCGTCCGTCTGAAAAAGGACCGGGAACTGGCCAAGAGCAACATCGCCGGCATCGTCAACCTTGTTGCCGGCGCCGTGCAGGGCTTGAAGACCTACAACGTTTCTGTGGTGGACGAACAGGCGCGGGTGCTGTCCCGACTTCCAGCCGGCGACGGCATCCAGGCGGATTACGAGTCAGGGGCCCAGGCCCAGATCGAAAAGGAGCTTGTCGCCAAGGTCACGTCCATTCTGGAGCCGGTCGCCGGAAAGGGCAAGGTTCACGCCAACGCCTCGGTAGAAGTGGATTTTAACAGCTCGGAACAGACCGAAGAGACTTTCAATCCCACACCTCCCCCGGTGATTACCAGCCAGCAGAAAACCGAAGAGCGCGTCGAAGGCGCAAACACACCCGCGGGAGTTCCCGGGACGCGCTCCAACCAGGGCGCAGATGCAGTGCAGTCCGGGCCTGCCGCGCCCGGACGAACCCGCCAGAGCGAGGCCACGGACTACGAGGTCAGCAAGTTCTGGCGCCACACCATCCAGCCCAAGGGCGCGATCCGCAGGATTTCCGTGGCCGTGCTGCTGGACCACAAAACAGTGTACGGCAAGGCCTCCGACGGAAAACCGGCCGCATCCTTCCAGCCGCGTTCCAGTGAGGAACTCGACTCGTACCG
>JAFNAG010000309.1 GCA_017860135.1 Acidobacteriota bacterium | reverse complement strand
TGCGAGGATGCGTGTTTCTTCCCAGGGCTTGCGCCCTGGGCTGTCCTGCGCGACCCTTTCAGGGTCGTCTGCATACAGTACACGGGCCTCGGTAGATCGGGGACGGCTACTGACTGTCAGGCGGCCTCGGTATGCCAGCAAGACATATGACGATCGGCATGGATCGGGGGTGGCTGCTTACTGTCAGACCTCTGCGCCTCATCCGGCGTTCACCGGGAACAACCACGCGGCGCATGGCCACAGTCTCACGCGTGGGCAACAGCCAGTGCACAGAGGGGCGAAACGAAGCCATCGTCGGGGTTTGGGTCGGTATCGATGTCGGTATCGCAATCGGCTCGGCGTGGATTTCAATCCTGAGGTCCATGGATTTATCAAGGTTTCGAATGCCGATACCGATTGTGACCCCGATACCGCCCCCGACCCCGAGATATCTTCGTTGTTGATTGTGCAGGTTTGCGGAAACCACAGCTCGCCGGCACGGCAGAGCTTTTCAGGGTTGCACGGCCATAGGCTGTAGTTTTAGGACGGAATAAGGAGGGAGTTTCCGATGAGCATGGGTTCTTTCTGTCTGCTCTTTTGGGTCCTGACGACTGCGCTTTCTGCGGGTCAGGTTCAAGCCAGATGGCCGGCACCGGTCGAAGGGGACTATGTCGTCCGGGACTTCAAGTTCGAAACGGGCGAAATCCTTCCCGAACTGCGCCTGCACTACACCACGGTCGGAACGCCCGTGAAGGATGCGGCCGGCAACGTGCAGAACGCCGTGCTAATCATGCACGGCACGACAGGCAGCGGGCGGGGCTTCCTGTCCAACCAGTTTGCCGGAGGGCTGTTCGGGCCCGGGCAGCTCCTGGATGCAACCAAATATTACATCATTCTCCCGGACGCCGTGGGGCACGGCAGATCCAGCAAGCCAAGCGACGGCATGCGCATGCGATTTCCGAAATACACTTACAATGATATGGTGGTGGCGCAGCACCGCATGCTCGTCGAACACCTGGGCGTGCGCCATCTGAGCCTGGTGATGGGGACGTCCATGGGGGGGATGATGACCTGGGTCTGGGGAACCACCTACCCGGATTTCATGGACGCGCTGATGCCATTGGCCAGCCTGCCGGTCGAAATTGCCGGCCGGAACCGGATGATCCGCAAGATGATCGTGGATTCCATACAAAATGATCCGGATTGGAAGGGGGGCGAGTATCAGAGCCCGCCCGTGCGTGGTCTCACGGGCGCGATCCACATGATGCTGTTCATGGTCAGCAGCCCGCTCCAGTGGCAGAAACAGGCCCCGACCCGGGCGGCTGCCGAAGCGTACCTGCAGAACCGGATCAACGGCTATCTGCGCAGTCTCGAAGCGAACGACATGATCTACCAGTATGAAGCCTCCCGTGATTACAATCCGGCGCTTCACCTGGAGAAGATAACCGCTCCCCTGTACGCGGTCAATTCCGCCGATGATCAGGTGAATCCGCCGGAACTCGGCATCCTGGACCGGGAAATCAAGCGGGTCAAGCGCGGCCGTTACATCCTGATCCCGATCAGCGATCAAACCACCGGGCACGGCACGCACTCGAATTCCGCCATCTGGGGAAAATACCTGGCGGAACTGCTGGCGGAGTCCAAGGCGATTCTCCCGGGACGTTGACGCCGGCAATCGTGCGCCGGATCGTTTACGCAAGTAACGGAGAACGGAGGGGAAGCATCCCATGCGCCCTGAAATCGACAGCATCCCTGAGTTTTACCGGGGCTATGTACGCCGGGTGGAGGAAGATGACCTGCTCGCGGCCCTGACCGAATCCGGCCGCCGCACCCTGGAGTTGCTGGCCTCTCTTCCTGCAGACAAAGCCGGATTCCGATATGAGCCGGGGAAGTGGAGCATCCAGGAGGTGCTTTGCCACCTCATGGATTCGGAACGTATTTTTTCCTGCCGTGCGCTGCGCTTCGCTCGGAACGACAGGACTCCACTGCCGGGCTTCGAGCAGGATGCCTATGCTCCCAATGCGAATGCCGGAGCGCGTTCTCTAGCAAATCTGGCCGGGGAGCTGCGAAGGCTACGCGCCACTACGACCGATCTGTTCGCCAGTTTCACGCCGGAAATGATGATCCGCAGGGGCGAGGCGAATCGTTACGAAATCAGCGTACTGGGGCTCGGCTTCGTCATCGCGGGCCATGAACAGCACCATCTGCAGGTGCTGCGCGAGCGCTATGTGTGAGGCATGTGTGCAAGAGAATTGGATCGTGAAAAGCGCCGATCCTGTATTATGATTCCCCGTGATTCCCGCTCTGGGGAGTGTGCCCGGCCTTGCCGGGAGACAGGGCCGCTGCGGCCAGAGCGCCGTGGACGGTCTGATCGAAACATCAATGAGGGACGACCGATGCGCAAGCCAGTCTACATAGCGGCATACCACCAATCGAAGTTCGGCAAGCTGATGGCCATGACGGTTCCGGAAATCATCACTTCGGCCGTGACCGGCGTGTGCAATGAGATCAAAGCCGATCCGTCCGTAATCGAATCTGGTTCCATCGGGGCTACGTGCAATTTTGCCCTGAATGAACAGGGCCTGCTGGCGGGGCTCATGGCCTCGGTACCGGGCATGGCAGGGAAGCCCATAGAAGCGGTCGAGAACGCCTGCGCTTCCGGCGGCCAGGCGATCCTGTCGACCATCTGGAAGATGCAGTCGGGATTGGGCGACACGGGAATCGCCGTCGGATACGAAAAGATGCGTGATGCCGAAGGCAAGATGGACGGCAAGCTGATCGGGAAGGTCCTCGGCTACTTCTCGCACCCCGAGGAACGCCCCGGCAAGGTGTTCGTGTTCCCGCACATATTTGCCGAGATCATGGCCGCTTACATGAAGGCTCATGGAGTCGGCGAGGCCGAGCTGGGACAGATCGCCGTTGCGGAATACCGGAACGGCAACCAGAACCCTTACGCGCAGATGCAGAAGGTCCAGGTGTCCCTCGACCAGGTTCTGCGCATCGAAGGGATCAACCGATACGTCGTGGACGGGTTGCCACTAAAGACGTATGACTGCTCCCAGATCACCGACGGGTACGCTGCGGTGATTCTCGCGACGGGCGAGGGGCTGTCGAAGCTCGGAGTGCGCAAGAGCGATTGCGTGGAAATTGCCGGATACGCCCAGGCCACCGATCCGCTCAAGAGCTCCGGCCGCGACATCCTGCACCCGGCAGGCGCATATCGCGCCATGAACGAGGCCTACAAGATGGCGGGAGTATCCGCGGCGGAGGTCAACGTCGCGGAAATCCACGACTGCTTCACGGTCATGGGAGCCCTCGGCACGGAAGTCATCGGCAAGGCGGCAAACGGCAAAGGCGCTCACTACTGGGTCGACGGCAAGGCAAATGTCGACGGGGAGTGCGCCATCAACACCTCAGGCGGGTTGATCGCCAAGGGTCATCCGGTGGGCGCCACCGGCGTCGCGATGGTCGGCTGGTGTGCGTGGCAGTTGCTGGGGAAAGTCCCCGCTGCGCTGCAGGTACCCAATCCGCGTGTGGCCGCGACGTTCAACATCGGGGGGCCAGTCTGTTCTTCGGTCTGCACGGTCCTGAGGAGAGCCGGGTAAGTCCTGTAGTATGCGATTCTGCTGGATTCCTGATGGGCGGGGCGAGGGCCGTCGGCCGCGCTGCTCCGTCACCGGCCGGCGGCGGCAACATTGACTCCTGTATTGGAATGACGGTCGGTATCGGAGTCCATATCGCAATCACAGTCGCATTCGGGGATCGGAAAGAGCGCAGCATCGGCGGCCGCCTGGTTGATGCCAGTCCGGCATGAGATCGATTCCGATGGCGATTGCGATCCCGATGATGGTTTCATTTCACCATCTTGGGTTCATCCGGCGTGTGGCCGGTTCTGCGGGATGACGTTACAGAAACCAGGAGTGACCCATGTCCAGAGTTTTGTTCGTGAAAGGGGCGCGCGCCATGATCGTATGCCTGGCCGCCGTTCTTGCGGGAGCGGCATTTTCGCAGGCATCCAGGGAGAAGGAGGCCCGCGAGGTGTTTGAAAAGCTGGTTGCCGTGGCGGGAGTTTCTTTCCATGAAGAGAAAGTCCGGGAGGAGATCCGCGGCCTGCTGCCCAGTGAAGTCAAACCCACCGAGGATGAAATGGGGAACCTGATCGTGACGCTGGGATCCGGCGCTCCGGAGATCCTCTTCATCGCACACATGGACGAAATCGGGCTCGAGGTAACCGAAATCAACCCGGACGGAACGCTCCGGACCCGGGTGCGGGGAGGCTCGTATTCTTCGATTTGGGAGAGCAAGGTGGTCAAGATCCACACGAAGACCGGGGTGCTGGACGGTATCGTTGCTCCAAGAAAATCGTACCGCGAGGCGTCTCCTGCAGAGCACACTGCGCAGGATCTGACCGTTTATGCAGGCGTCGACTCGAAGGAGGGAGCTCAGGCGCTGGGCATCCAGCCGGGCGATTTCATCGTCCAGCCCAAGAGAGTGACGCCAATGGGACCCTACAAGACCTCAGCCGGCTCGACCGACGACCGCGGCGGGTGCACGGCCCAGATCCTGGCGCTCCGCCAGCTCGTCGGCAAGCCACTGCCAAAAACAGTCGCCTTCGCGTGGGTGGTGCAGGAAGAAACGGGGCTGAGCGGCTCGCGGGCCATGACACGGACCTACTCTCCCAAATACGTTATGGCGGTTGACACCTTTGTTTCCTCGGATGCCCCGTTTGATCCCGAAAATGTCGGGAATACGCCTCTGGGAAAAGGCGCCGTGCTGCGCGTGTTCGACAGCAGCAACATCACTCCTGAAGATGTAGTCCTCAGGGTCAGGAAAATCGCCGAAGCCGGTAAAATCCCGGTGCAATGGGGGATCACCAGCGGAGGCAACGACGGATCCGTGTTTCTGTCGGAAGGATCCATCGATCTGCCCTTGTCCTGGCCCGGGATTTATTCCCATTCTTACGCATCAGTGATGGACATGCGGGACCTGCTTGCCCTGGCGGACCTGATTGTAGCCATCTCCGAGTCCTTCTGATTTCCGGCATATCCCGATGGAGGCGCAGTTGAATATCTACAGGCATCTTTTACAGATACTGGTTATCGCGATCCTGCCTGGGCTCGCGGCGCCGGCCGCGTTCCCGCAGGCCATGAAAGACGACTTCCTGCGGTATGCGGGCATCCAGTCGGTTACCGGCCGCGAGGCGCGCTTTATCGAGTTTCTCAAAAGCCTGCTTCCCGCTGCGGCCAGGCCGGAAATCGACAACAGGGGCAACCTGATCGTATCCATCGGCGCGGAATCGGCGCCGCCGCTCCTGATTGTCGCCGCTGTCGACGAGCCGGGGTTTCTGGTTACGGATATAACCGAGGGAGGATATCTCAGGGTCGCATCTCCCGGCGGAAGAGGGACGAGCCCGCTGTTCGCACAGTTCCATGAAGGTCATCTTGTCGACATCTCCTCCAAAAGCGGGATTGTCCGAGGCGTTGTTGCGCTGCCATCCTCCCACCTTGTCAGGGGTCGCAGGGAGAGTCTCACCGTGGATCGGATGCTCATCGATATCGGCGCCCGTTCGAAGCAGGAGGTGATTGCGAGAGGCGTCGAAATGCTCAATCCCCTCGCTGCCGTGAAGGACATCGCGGTCCTCGCCGGAAATCGCATTGCCGGCCCCATGCTCTCCAGGAAGTTCGGCGCCTATGCCCTGATGGAAGCCCTGAAGGGAATTGCCTCCCTGCAGGGCAAACACGTGGTTTTCGCCTGGGCGACCCAAAGCGCGATGAGCAACTCCGGTGCGGCGCGGCTCGCGCGGCGGTTTGCCCCCAAGCGGGTGCTGGTCATCGGATCGTTTCAGCGCTCGGGCGGGCGGGGGAGCGGCAAGGATCCGGTGGAAGTGCTCGACAGCGGCGTCCTGCTTCCCGACCCGGAGTCGCCCGGTGGCGCCGGCCAGCTTCTGCGCGATTGCATAAAGGCCGCCGGCCGGAACGTGAAGGTGGCCTTGTCACCCACCGCCGCACCGCCTGAAGCCAGGGCCTTCGGTCGGGATGCGGACGTGCTCGCAGCGGCGATTCCTGTCGCGTTCCCCGGAAGCCTCGTGGAGACGGTCGATCTGGACGACCTGAAGCAGCTGATCGAGTTCAT
>JAFNAG010000308.1 GCA_017860135.1 Acidobacteriota bacterium | reverse complement strand
GCAAAAGGGTTGCGGATGCACACGGACCCGTATTGTTGCCCGTCATTCAGATCCTCCGTGTACAGGACTTCCGCTCCCATGAGTTGAGCGGCGGCGATGATGGCGCCATCCCAGTACGACAGATGATAGCGTTCGCTGGTCTCAGCGGCGATCTTGACAAAGCCGGAGTCAACCGGAAGGCAAGGGAAGGCTTCCAAGTGTTCGATCCACTCCAGAGCCTTGGCGGGCGCCAGCGGGACCCGTACCTTGCGGACGACGGTCATATAGAACTCCTGCAGCACCTGGGCGGAAAGGCCGAAGTTCTCCTTTTCAATCAGGGCCAGCGCGCGCTTCCTCTTGGATTCCTCTGATCCACGGCCTGCCGCGGCGTACACGAAGATATTGGTATCGAGGAAGGAATCAACGGTCATGCAGTTCGTCCCGTTTCCATGTAATGGCGCCGAGACGCGCCGGCGACCGCCGGCTCAGCTCTCGGATGCGCGCGCGCGCCATCCGCGCCCGGTCCTCGCTGACCGCGATCCTTCGCAGATATTCGCGCACCAAACCGTTGACAGAGGAATCATGCTGCGCCGCATAACGGCGCACGGCGGCAAGGTCCTTCTCGTCTACGCTCAAAGTGATGTTTTTCATTTCCACAGTATATGTGAAGCTGTGTTGAGCGTCAACCTTCCCGCAGCGCTTCAAACGCGACCGGGATTCAGGACGCGCTGCTCCTCCGACCGCTGCAGAGCCGATTGGATAGGGGCCAGGCGGGCGTTCCGCGCCGGCGCGCCCGGAAAATCTCTCGCTCCGGAGCAGGGGAACGCTGTAAGGAAACACTCTCCGGAGTCGAGGCTGAACGGCGCACGGGATAAGTTTTGCCCGGCGACTTCTCAGAAGCCCTTCTCAAAAAGAAATACCCATCATGGCGAAAGCGCAAGGGGCGAATCCCGGACATCTTACGGCTGTGCAAGAACGAGTCAAGAGACACCCGGTTTTCTCCCGAATCCTTCCGGCAACCGCCTCATTGACAAGAAGTCCAGGAACGATACTATGGGGAATCGAAATCACCACGGAGGAATACCCATGCGGATGCTCAGGTCACTCATTCTCCTGTCGGCGGTATCCGCTGCAACGCTTTCCGCGCAGCAGTCTGCTCCTGGCTACCCGACTCCAACCGGCACCCCGACGGAACAGGGTCTGGCCGGATATGCGAAGATACTGTGCTCCGCGGTCTTCGTGTCCGGGCGCGATCCGGCCGAAGCGGCCCGCAACAGCGCCTATTTCTTCATGCCGCGCGACGAACAGGACAAGGTCACCTGGTCGATCGACCGGGAGCAGAGAACCGCCCACGCATCGTTCGGCGGCATCACACGCGCCGCGAAATACTACGGAGACCAAGGGTGCATCATCCAGTCACCCGGCAAGCCGGGGATCCACTTCAAGCCGGTCGCGGTCAAGACTGCGCTGGCGGATGCGGCATCCCAGCCGTGGCCGATGGGGGATCGGCCCGACGGCTCGCCCTTGCCGCCGGAGGTGGACAAGGCGAAGCTGGAGGCCGCCCTCGATGCCGCTTTTGCCGATCCGAAAGCCCTCACGGTAGCATTCCTGGTTGTTTACAAGGGCCGCATCGTCGCTGAACGCTACATGCCGGGCACCACCAAAGACACGCAGCTCGAGAGCTGGTCGATGGGCAAGAGCATCACCTCGACGCTTTTTTCGCTGCTTGTGAAGGACGGCGTTTACACTCTCGAACAGCCGGCGCCTGTGCCGTTATGGCAATCCGCCGGCGACCCGCGTTCGAAGATCCGGAATATCGACCTGCTGCGCATGAGCGCCGGCCTGAGGTTTGTCGGAAACCAGGAACCCGGGGCGGCGGCCGGCGGCGTGCTCGACCATTACTACATATACACGGGCGCCGTGGACGCATTCGAGTACTCGATAACCCGGCCCGTGGAGTACCCGCCAAACACGGATGGCAGGTATCGCAATTGCGATCCGCTGACGATCGGTTACCTGATCAAAAGAGAAATCGTCCGCCGGGGGGAGGAATACCTCACCTGGCCGCAGCGCGCCCTTTTTGATCGGATCGGCATTCGCCGGCAGGTGCTCGAGACCGACCCCTACGGCAACTTCCTGATGACCGGCTATGATTACGGCACCGCCCGCAACTGGGCCCGGATCGGCATGCTGTATCTTCAGGATGGCGTGTGGCAGGGGCGCAGAATCCTGCCGGAAGGCTGGGCGAAATTCGTCTCGACACCCGCGCCTGCATGGAAGAGGCCGGTCTATGGAGGCTTTTTCTGGATCAACGGCGACGGCGGATGGAATCTCCCCAGGGATACGTATCTGGCGGCCGGCGCGGGAGGGCAGAACACCTGGATCGTCCCTTCGCACCAGTTGGTCATCGTGCGCATGGGACACATGCGCGGCCAGGGGCCGGCGCGTCAGGCGACGAACGCGGCCCTGCGGCTGATCATGGAGGCAATCAGGATTCCCGGAACGGCCGGCAAGTCCGATTGAGTTCCGGCGACTGGAGGGAAATCCTGAACAAGGATCGCAAGCGCCACACGGCACGGCGGACGCGCTTTTCGGGCGGGCGTTGCGGGCATGCTCCATTATTTTTTTCGTGGCAGTCGCGGCATCCACGCAGAGGCAATTCCAGGAGGACATCCTCGAGACATCGGGCGGCGACCTCAAAATAACCTGCATAGGCCACGGCACCCTCATGTTTACCCAGGGAGGGAAAGTCGTACATGCCGGATGAGCCGCCATAGCGTGCAATCTGATCCCGATGAATCTCCAACACCTCTCCAAGGTTCGGGAAGGTGATCTTGGGCATATCTGTCACTCAGCCAGTCGCTTGGGAGCGTTGGAATGTTTTTCATTCACCTTGCCGAGCGCGGGCCTGAAAGCCTTTTGTCGCTTGGCATCCTTGATCGGGATCAGCACAAGGGCATGTCCATCAGTAGTAATGTCGAACGACGATTCCGGGCCTGCGCCCAGCAGGTCAAGCACCGGCTTTTCGATTACGAGCGCAAGGCTGTTGCCAGGTTTGTCCGGTTGTTTCCACCCAGTCTGCTTCGGCGGCGCAAAGAACGCGGAGGAGACGCAAGGGAAGAATTCGCGGAACCTATGCTGCCATAGAAGGGGCCGGCGCTTTACGCTGCAGCGACGACGAAAGCACACCTGATCTCCACAAGGACTCATTGCCAACCCGGGCAAGCGTCTTTGACCACTTGACGTTTGTCTCTGCGTCGCCTCTGCGCCTTTGCGCTGAGCTTTTGCGGCTGCACCCCTGAAATCCGCAGCTGTATTTGCTTTTTGATTCCAGGTTCGACTAGAATCCGGCCCGGTTCAGTCCACCGGATATGAGACTTACGATTGCAGGAGGTAACATGCCCATGGCCAACAAGATTCTGTGCCGCACCCTGGTGCTTTTCCTGGCGTCGCTGGCGGCCTTGCCGGCCCAGACCACACGGCACCCGCTCAAAACCGACGACCTTTTCCGGATGCGGAACGTGAGCGATCCGCAGTGCTCCCCGGACGGCAAGTGGGTGGCGTACGTCGTGTCGGAAACCGACGTAAAGGAGGAAAGGTCCAACTCGCACGTCTGGATGGCAGGCTTCGACGGCAAGAACGACCGCCAGATCACGAACAGCCAGGGGAGCGAATCCTCCCCCCGCTGGAGCCCGGACGGCAGGTATATTTCTTTCACTTCTTCCCGCCCCGGCAAAGCGACGGGCAACCAGGTCTGGCTGCTCGACAGGAACGGCGGTGAAGCCATGCAGCTCACTGAAGTCAAAGGACGGCTGCAGGGGTACGAATGGTCGCCCGATGCGAAGCGCCTGGCGCTGGTAGTCGGAGACCCGGATCCGGATGCCGAACCGCCCGAGGCCGCTTCGGGACAGGGCGGCAGGGGGAGAACTCCCAAGCCGATCGTCATCGACCGCTACAAGTACAAGCAGGACGGGCAGGGATACCTCCTTTCCGGACGGCACACCTACATCTACCTGTTTGAGGTCGAAAGCAAAAAGTTCGAACGGCTGACCAAGGGCAAGTGGGATGAATCCTCGCCAACGTGGTCGCCCGACGGCACGCGCATTGCCTTCATGAGCAACCACGCCGAAGATCCGGATCGCGAGCCTTCGAACCAGATCTATGTCGCGCAGGCCGCGCCCGGTTCCGATATCAGGCAGATCACCCCGGCAACGAGCCGCGGCGGGCGCTCGGGCATCGAATGGAGCCCGGACGGGAAGTGGATCGTGTTCCTCGAAAGCGACGAGAAGACCTACAACGCCTACAACATGACGCACCTGACGCTCGTTCCTTCCGACGGCGGCGCCCCCCCGGCACGCGTGAAGGCGGCCGAAGAGCTCGACCGCGGCGCTTCCAGTCCGCGCTTCACCCCCGACGGGAAGTGGATCACGTTCCTGGTGACGGATGACCGCTCGGTCTATCCCGCCCGCGTGCCTGTCGCGGGAGGAGCGGTCGAACGGTTGATGAAACCGCCGATCGTCGTCTCGAACTGGGTCTCGGAGGGGGGCTGCTCGGCCGTGATTTCCGGTGACGACGACGAAGCCTCCGAGGTCCACGCGTTCGAAAACGGCGCGTTGCGCCAGATCAGCCGGCAGAACGACGCCTTTTTTGCAGAACTCGAGCTTGGTTCCACCGAAGAGGTCAGCTTCAAGAGCAAAGACGGGACGGAAGTGCACGGCCTGCTGACAAAGCCGGTCGGCTATGTCGCCGGAACGAAGGTCCCCCTTCTTCTGCGGATTCACGGCGGCCCGAACGGACAGGACCAGCACACGTTCAGCATGGAGCGGCAGTGGTTCGCCGCCAACGGTTATGCCGTCCTGGCCGTGAATTACCGGGGCAGCGCCGGCCGGGGCATGAAGTTCTCGCGCGCCATCCACGCCGACTGGGGCCATTTCGAGGTGATGGATCTGCAGGCCGGCGTGGACCACGTGATCAAGATGGGGATCGCGGATCCGGACCGTCTCGGCGTGGGAGGCTGGAGTTATGGCGGCATTCTCACCGATTACCTGATTGCCAGCGATACCCGTTTCAAGGCGGCGACGAGCGGAGCGGGCACGGCATTTACCGTCGCGTTTTACGGCACCGACCAGTACATCATCCAGTACGATTTCGAAATCGGTCCGCCGTGGAATCCGAAATCATGGGAGATCTATCAGAAGATCTCCTACCCCTTCCTGCACGCCGACCGGATAAAGACGCCCACACTGTTTTTCGGCGGGGAACAGGATTTCAACGTGCCGATCCAGGGCAGCCAGCAGATGTACCAGGCCCTAAGAAGCCTCGGTATCGATACCCAGCTCATCATCTACCCTAACGAAAATCACGGGATCCGGCGGCCGAGCTTTGTCCGCGACCGATACGAGCGCTATCTCGCCTGGTACGACAAGTACCTGAAGAAACCGGCACCGGCGCCGTAACAAAAAACGGGCCCGGAAGGATGAAGGAAGCGGGCAGCTCGTCGCCTTTGCTTGCCAGTGAGCGAAAGCGGCGCTGTTGTGGACACCCACTTCCTCGGAATCGTTTCCGGCCGAGGTGAGGAACCGGCGCAACAGATAGGTCATGCGCAAAGGAGCCGATGTTTGCCGAGAATCCAGAGGTCGCCGGGCACTGTGACCGGGTCGCCGGGCAAATCAGGAACAGAATCCGGATCCGTAAGCTCCTCGACTTAAGCCGGCTCCAGGATTTGCGCCAGTCCCACCTCCCCGAATCGGGTGAGCTTGAGATCAAAATGGGCCTGGCGGAGGGATCTGGAAGTCACTTCAACTTCAGCGGGGTTAATGGTAACTTTTACAGCTATGACACAGATCATCAGCTTTCTCACCTTCAACGATCAGGCTGAAGAAGCCGCAAGATTCTACACATCGATTTTTCCCAACTCGCGCATCACCAGCATCACGCGATATCCCGAAGGCGCACCCGCGCCGGAAGGCAGCGTGATGACCGTGTCGTTCGAATTGGACGGCCGCGAATTCGTCGCGCTCAATGGAGGCCCGCAATTCTCCTTCTCCCAAGGGTTCTCCATATCCGTGCAGTGCGAGACGCAGGAGGAAATCGACACCTACTGGAACAAACTCACCGAAGGGGGTCAGGAAATCGCATGCGGTTGGCTCACC
>JAFNAG010000082.1 GCA_017860135.1 Acidobacteriota bacterium | reverse complement strand
TTCGATGCGCTTTTCCTGAATTCCCTGCTGGTCCAGTCTCTGCCGCCGCTCGGCTTCCTTGCGGGCCACTTCGGCAAGCGACTGCAGGTCCGCCGCAGCGACGGCAATCGAGGCAGGAAGGAGCGCCAATAAGATTTCACAGCATGTCCGTTTCACACCTCCTCTAACTGCCACGAGGACGGTTTGAGCGAAAAAATCTTTTGGCATGTCTCCTCGCCGCACCCGGATTGATATGCAGTTCCATTAACAGCGTCATGCCCTTTTCGTGAACGCAGAACAACGCTGCCTTCGGACGCCACTGCGATTTCCGTGCGAGCGGCGGACAAACGGGCCCGGGGAGGTTGTGGCGCGCGGTTCCCGCCGGTTACACTTTGAGCGGGGGTGGGGCAAGGGGAAACGCACGGGAGTAAGCTGCGGCAAACCGGAAGATCGTGGCCTCTTCAAACCGTTTCGCGAGGACCTGCAATCCCACCGGCAATCCCTCTGGGGTGAAGCCACAGGGCAGCGACAGCGCCGGTATTCCGGACAGGTTGGCAGTAACCGTATAAATATCTGAGAGATACATCGAAAGCGGGTCCTGGATCCGTTCGCCCACTTTGAATGCAGGGGTCGGACTCACGGGTGCCAGCAGGGCATCCACAAGTCCGAAAGCGGCATCGAAATCCTGCTTGATCAGGGTGCGCACCCGCATGGCCCGGCCGTAGTATGCCTCGTAATAGCCCGACGACAACGCATAGGTCCCGATCATGATGCGGCGCTTGACCTCGGCTCCGAAACCCGAGCTCCGGCTCCGGCTGTACATCTCCGAAAGGTCCGCAGCATGCGGTGCCCGGAAGCCATAGCGCACGGCGTCATAGCGGGCGAGGTTCGAACTCGCCTCGGCGGGTGCGATGATGTAATAGTCGGCGATGGCATATTCGGTGTGCGGGAGGGACACGTCGACCAGCTCGCAGCCAAGAGTCCCCGCGTTGCGCAGGGCTTCCTCGATGATCGCCCTGACCGCCGGGTCGAGTCCTGACCCGAAATATTCCCGTGGAATGCCGAGCCGCATGCCCGCCACCGGGCAATCCATCTCGCCGGCATAATCCTGCACGGGCGCTGGAGCCGAAGTCGCATCCTTCGGATCGTGGCCGGCGATCACGGACAGAAGCAGCCCAAGGTCGCCGGGATTGGTGGCGAAGGGTCCGACGCAGTCGAGGGAAGATGCGAACGCGACAAGGCCGTATCGCGAAATGCGTCCGTAGGTCGGTTTCAATCCCAAAACACTGCAGAAAGATGCGGGTTGCCGCACCGAGCCTCCGGTTTCCGATCCCAGCGCCAGCGCCGCCATCCCCGCGGCCACGGCAACGGCGCTCCCCCCGCTGCTGCCGCCGGCCACGCGCGAGAGATCATATGGATTGAGCGTTGTCTGCCAGGCCGAGTTCTCGGTGGAGGAGCCCATCGCGAATTCGTCGCAATTGGCCTTGCCGATAACGACGGCGCCGGCTCTCTCCATCCGCTCGACCGCTGTCGCACTGTAGGGGGGGATGAAGTTCTGCAGAATTCTCGAACAGCATGTTGTCCGCAGATCCCGGGTGCAGAGATTGTCCTTGACCGCAACCGGCACGCCCGCCAGGGGCAGAACCGCCGAGTCTCTCGCCTGCCGGTCCACTTCTGCCGCGCGCGCCAGCACGCCTTCCGGCTCCACTGTGACAAAGGCGCGCACCACCGGATCCGCAGCCTCGATGCGTGCAAGCGCCGTGCGAGCCACTTCCACCGCGGAAAACCGGCCGGCGTTTACTCCCTCCCGAATCTGCCAGGCACTGCTCAGGTCCATAGGAACTCCACTGGAAACCGGGTGTTGGGTTTCGGGTGCCGGGTGTTGGGTTTCGGGTGCTGGGTGTTCGGCACTGAGAATTGGAACTTGGGGTCAGGCATGTCGTCCTTTGGACCTTCAGGAATGTCATGGATCCTGGACAAGTGGAGTTTCCTCCATTATCGAATCCACGAGAAACGTGGTACACACGAAAAAATCTCGAGCATTTCGTGCCCGCCGCCAGGCATCCCGGCCACCAGCCACATTGCCTCGTCCCGGAAGCCCCTCCAATCCAAAATTCCAAATCCCCAACACCCGTCACCCAAAACCCAACACCCAATCAGATGACTTTCGGCACCTTGAAGTGATCGTCCCCGCGATCCGGGGCGTTTCGCAGGGCTTCCTCTACAGGAAGGCTCGCATGGGTTGCGTCTTCGCGGAGAATTTGCTGCTCGAACCCTTCGGCTGCCATCAAATGGCTCGTCGGGGCGATCCCGTCCACGTTCACTTCTTTCAGCGTTTCGACGTAGTCCAGAATCCGCTGAAACTGGACGGTGAAGGCTGCCAGTTCCGCTTCGTCGAAGTGAAGTTTCGCGAGTTCCGCGATCTTCAGTACTTCAGAGCGTGAGATCGGCACCTATTGTCTCCATCTCCCGGAGGATGAACCCCCGATTTCTGTCATGAAAAAACTGCATCCATTCTTCAGTCCGGTCGCTCTCACCCAGCCAGGTGGCTGCCCCGTCTGCAAAGCCGGTATCGGGCCCCCAGCCTGGCCACTCCTTCGCGCTAGCCGTTTTTCAGGTTTTCGGTCCATTCGGATGGCGCGGCTATTTCAAAGCAACGGAAATAACGGCGGGCGCGGGCAACGTCCCTGCGAATCTGATCGACCAGCGCCTGTGTGCTCTCGAAGCGCTTTTCAGGCCGCAGGTAGAGGAGGAGCTCGAGGCTCACGTCCCGGCCGTACAGGTCTCCTTTGAAATCCAGGAGGTGGGTTTCGATTGTTGTCTCTGGGGCGGAATCCCCTGCGCTGACCGTAGGGCGCACTCCGATGTTGGTAACTCCGCGGTACCTATAGCCAAGGATGGAGAGCCACGAGGCATACACGCCCCGGTGGGGGATGATCTCATTGCGTGTGCACAGGTTGGCCGTGGGAATGCTCAGGCCGGCGCCGATGGCGGCGCCGTGGACGATCTCGCCTTCCAGGGCGAACGGCCTGCCGAGGAGTCGCCTGGCCAGGCTGACCTGTCCGGCAAGAAGGGCCTGCCGGACGGAAGTGCTCGACACGCGATTGCCCCGGAAGTGGACCTGGTGGATCCTGCCGGCCAGAAAGCCCAATTCCAGCCCGATTTCCTTGAGCAGGCTGAAACTGCCTTCGCGGCGATGCCCGAAAGCGAAGTTGGGACCTACATAGATTTCGCGGACGTGAGCCTTTTCCCAGAGAATTTTGACCACAAAATCCCGCGCGCTGGTCTGGGCAAACTCGCGCGTGAACGGGATGACAATCGCCTGTTCCATCCCGAGCTTTGCCAGCTCGGCCAGTTTCTGGTCAAGCGTCTGAATCTGGCGCGGCGCGTTGTTGGGCGCGAGTACCTGCAGCGGATGGGGTTGGAAAGTCACGACGGTTGGAATGCCCTGCACCTGTCTGGCGCGGGCCACGAGGTCGAGAAGAAGCCGGCGGTGCCCGAGGTGGATGCCGTCGAAGTTGCCGATTGTCGCCACCGCACCGGGAGAATCGGGAGGCAGGTCCTCCAGCCTATAGACTACCTTCATATGACCTTCAGCCGAACAGTGGCAGGCAGGCGCCGCGCGCAAACCTGCATCAGGGAATCTTGATCTTGTTGATCTTCGCCATGTATTTCATGCGTACTTCGTACAGGACGCTCTCCAGCAACTGGTCCTCGTCCGCAGTCAGGTTCCCCTTAGTCTTGTCTTTGAGCATGCCGAGAATATCCACGGTGTGGCGCGCAGCTTCCAGATCCTCTTCTTTCTTGTTGGTATAGGGATTCGGCACCTCGCCGAGCAGAACCAGGCTCTGAGTGTAATAAGAGAGTACGTATGAGGGGAAGTCGATGCGAGCTCCGGTCCCGGGAGGGATTTCTGCGGAACCCGAGTAACGTGGTTCGTGTTCTTTCACGCGGGCTGCGTCCGGTTCTTTCCGGGTTTCCCCGGCCGCATCGTCGCGCAGTTCCCCGTCTTCCCCGAACAGACGCTTGTCCGTTATCTTGAAGGTCTCTTCCTTTTGTTCTTTTGACATGATATCACCCTGTGGTTAGACTTTCCCGACGCGAAGCAAAAAATGCTATCACCCGTGGGGCGGTGGCTCAAGCAAAATTGGCCCATGGGCGTCGACAGGCAGGAGATCCGTGAATTCCGGATCCGAACGGATCCCGGAACACGGACTGCTCCGGAAGGGAGCAGAGAATCGCGGGCAGCATCCGCACGATAGGCGCTGCCTGCAAGGGATCCGTGCATGAAAAGGCGAGCCGATATTCAGAAGCTGGCAGATCTCGTCGCGCGGTTGCGTGGCGAAAGCGGTTGCCCGTGGGACAGGGAGCAGACCCGGGAAACTCTGAAACCCATGCTCATCGAAGAAGCTTACGAGGTGCTGGATGCCCTGGACGACCCGGATCCGATGGAATTGAAGGAGGAATTGGGCGACCTCCTCTTCCAGGTTGTATTTCACGCCCAGATCGCAAAGGAAAAAGGGGAATTCGACCTGGCCGATGTCATCGACAGACTTCATGAGAAAATGATCCGGCGTCACCCGCACGTGTTCGGCGGTGCCAGCCTGCCCACCGCCGGGGACGTCCTGAGGAATTGGGAGGACATCAAGGCCGGCGAAAGGGGCACCCAGTCCACGTATCTTCCGGAATCGGAGAAATCGCTTCTCGACGGCATTCCTTCGAAACTGCCGGCATTGCACGAAGCCTATCAGATCACCGCCAAGGCGGCGCGCGTCGGATTTGACTGGCCGGATCTCGATGGCATCCTGGACAAGCTCAGGGAGGAAACGGCGGAGCTGTCTTCGGCCGCCGCCGGCAACGATCGGGATCAACTAGCCCAGGAAGTCGGAGACCTTCTCTTTGTGGTGGTCAATGTCGCACGATTCCTGGGCATCGACCCAGAAACCGCCCTGCGCCGATGCAATCGGAAATTCGGCCGGCGCTTCCGCTACGTGGAATCCGCCATCAAGAAACAGGGCCGCGAAATGAGATCAGCCTCGCTCGAGGAGATGGACGCGCTCTGGGAAGAAGCCAAGAATCAGACTTCGGACTTCAGACCTCAGACCTCGGACAAGAAGTCCGAGGTCTGAAGTCCGAGGCCTGTCAGGAGACGATGTTAAAGTGCTCTACGTGCAGGCTGGGATCGGATTTTACGAGGACTTCTATATCCAGGATTCCGCGGATCTCTTCGAGCACTGCCGCTTCGGACTCCCGCAGCGCGCGGGCCACGTCGGGGTGGACACGAATCATGATTTCGTGTTGTTCGTGCAATGAGGCCTTCATTTTTTCGATTTCCTGGTAGATGTTGTAGCAGGTAGTTTCCACGGATTTGACCATGCCGGAGCCCGAACAGTAAGGGCAGGGTTGGCACAGTGCGCGTTCCAACGATTGTTTGACACGCTTTCGCGTGATGGCTACCAGGCCGAATTCATTGAACTCGAGGATTTTGCTGGGGGCTTTGTCCCGAGTCAGCTCCATGGAGAGGGCCTCCATGACCCGCTTGCGGTTCTTGCGCTCGTCCATGTCGATGAAATCGATCACGATGATCCCGCCCAGGTCGCGCAAGCGGATCTGCTTGACGATTTCCTTCACGGCCTCCAGATTGGTGCGGGTGATGGTTTCCTCCAGGCTGTTCCCCCGCCCGACGAATTTCCCGGTATTGATGTCGATGCTGACCAGGGCTTCTGTCTGGTTGATGACGATGTAGCCGCCGCTTTTCAGCCAGATTTTAGGCTGCAGGAGCTTGTCGATTTCCGTGGTGATGCCGTATTCATCAAAGATGTGACCTTCCTTGGTGAACAGCTTCACCCGGTGCACCAGGTTCGGGAAAATCTTGTCGACGAATTCCACGATATTCTGGTACTCGACCTCGTCGTCCACCCGGATGCTGGCGAATTCGAAGGAGAACTGATCGCGGAGCAGGCGCTGCACAAGCCCCAGTTCGGAGTGGATGAGCTTCGGGGCGGAGGCACGCTCTGCGCGCGATCGGACGTCTTCCCAGACCTTCACCAGATAGCTCAGGTCATTGGTCAGATCCTCCTCGGAATGTTCCTCGGCAGCCGTGCGGACGATCACTCCTCCCGTGAATCTGTCCCGGTGCTTCAGAAGGACGTCCCTTAGCCGGATCCGTTCCGATTCAGAGGAGATCTTGCGGGATACCCCCACGTGATCGACGGTCGGCATGTACACCAGGTATCTCCCGGGCAGCGCGATATGGCTGGTAACACGGGCTCCCTTCTTGGCGATGGGCTCTTTCGCAACCTGCACCAGCACTTCCTGGCCTTCATGCAACATGTCATCGATCGACTGGCGCTCGGGTCTGCGGGTGTGGCGGGCGGCAGTAAACCTCTTGCGGCGAGTGCCCGGGCCGCGGCGGCGGGCGCTCAGACTGCTCGCCCCCTCATCGGAGCCGATCGCGAACGGGAGCGTGTCCTCTCCGTCGTCCCTGATCTTCGCGCTGTCGGCGGGCCTTGTCCCGGAAACATCTCCGGGTGAAACCGGCTCCGCCTGCCCCGGAAATCCGACTGCCGGCACTTCATGCCCCGGGGACGGCGCTGCCTCCACCGGCGGAGCTGAGACGCCCCCATCCTGCACGCGGCCGGGCTCTGAGCCGGCTGTAACGATTTCCGGCGGAAGGGGCGCGGGCAGCATTCCCTCGGGTGAAAACAGGGAGGCAAGCTCGGGGTTCACTTCAAGTACGTGTTCCGCTTCGTGGCTCACCTCCCAGTGCTCGATGCCGGGCACGGGCTCCGGTTGCGCCGGCATCGGCACCGGAGAAGGCCGGCTGCTCTCGCTTCGCTCGCGACGGTCGCGCCAGCGGGACCGATCCGGCTTCCGCTCTTTCTCGCGGCGGGCAGGGCGTTCCTGGACCTCCAGCTCCGCCATTGCAGTCTCGGCTTTTTCCTCCGCTTCGCCGAAGACCTTGTCGTATTCTTCGGTATCTTCCACAAAGTCCGAAACATAGAGAAATGCGTCCTTCTCCAATCCGATCTGTACGAAGGCGGATTGCATGCCGGGCAGCACTTTTGTGACTCTGCCCTTATAGATGTTCCCCAGAATGCCCCGGTTCCGATTGCGTTCGATGTACAGTTCGGCGAGCTGGTCGTCCTCCAGAATGGCGACTTTCGTCTCCAGAGCGCTGCTGTTGACGATCATTTCCTTGATCATGAATAACACTCCTATGGGTGCTGACACAGGGCAGGCGGCGGGAGGGGGATGCGGCTTCCGGAACGAATGGGTGCGGCACAGAAATGCACGGAATGTCCGGGCTGCATTTCAAAGCACCGGGTTGGAAACCAGCTGCCTCGTGCGGACCTTGGCGCCACGATCCACTGCGCCATGAGCCTTGCAGGTGAACCTCTCTCCTGGCAGGTTCAGAATTGGCGTGCAGTTCTGACCGGATCCAATCGACGTTTCCTGCGACCCGGTGCTTTGCGGTTCCCTGTCGGAAACTCAAGCCGGCATGGGGTCGCAACGACCAATGTCGAATCAGCTCGATCTCCCGGGGAAAACCGGTGCGAGCAAAAACTACCGCAAGTCAAATTCGTTCTCTAATGAACTTTCTGCCAATCGCGAACAACCGCTGTTCAGCCGTGTGCGTTATTTGTCATTTAACTCGTCTCGATCTTCTCAAATCCTGCCCCAAACCGGTCCCGGAGGCCGGTGTTCCCTCTGTGTCCTGGATACCTGTTCAATTCCGGTGCAGGCAGCCGGTCGATACTGGGGCAAACTCCGCGGCAAACCAATCCACCCCGTGCAGATTGCCGATTGTGGTCTGCCTAAGATATTAATGTTAATGGAGATAGCGACCAAATGCAAATGCAATTGGAGGATCGCTGCGACTCCGACGGTGGGGATCAATTGACAAAACGTCTCATGCTGACGTTCATGGCCAGTCCCATGCCGGCAAAAAAGGACAGCAGCGACGACCCTCCGGCGCTGACGAAGGGGAGCGGAATTCCGGCAATGGGCAGAAGCCCCATATTCATGCCCGCATTGATCACCACATGGAACAGGAACAGCGAAAAGACCCCCATGGGGATCATCGCCCCGATTTTGTCCTTCGCTTCACGGCCCGCACGAAGCAGTCGAAACAGGACGAAAAGGAAGAGGCCGAGCAGCGAGATGCTGCCGAGGAAACCCCGTTCCTCCGATATGACCGCGAAAACGAAATCGGTATGCCGTGCCGGCAGAAAGCCGAGCTGTCCCTGGGTTCCCTGTTTGAATCCCTTGCCGAGGAATCCGCCGGAACCGATGGCAATCTTGGACTGCTTTGGCTGGTACCCCATCCCCTGCGGATCGCTCGAGGGGTTGAGCACTGTTTGAATCCGGCCCTTCTGGTAGTCCTTCAGCATGATCCAGCCTGCGGGGAGGATTACGGCCGTGGCGAGCAACAGGACCAGGATGTGCTTGCGCTTCAGACCGCCCAGGAAGGAAAGCCCTGCGTAGATCGGAAGAAAGGTCACGGCCGTGCCGAGATCTCCCTGCAGCATCACGAGTGCCATGGGGATTGCGGTGATCAACCCACCGGTTACGAGATCGCGCACCTCCAGAGTATCGCGGTCGATTTCGGCGTAGTATTTGGCCAGAAAGCAGATTACCAGCACCTTCATCAGCTCGGAGGGCTGGAAGGCGAAGAATCCCAGGCTGAGCCAGCTTCTGTTGGCATTGACGGTGCGTCCGATCACCAGAACCAGCACAAGGACCAGGAGGCCGGCGAGATAGGCGATGCTGACATAATCGCTGTATACATGATAGTCGAAGTACAGCAGGACCATGAAAACCAGCAGGGATAGGCAGATATAGATGGCCTGACGCCCCAGGTAATCGCTGAGGCCGGTCCCTTGAGTTGTGCTCCAGATCGCAGTGAGGCCGGCCGCGGACAGCAGGAGCAGGGATAAAAACCACAGCCAATCAAAACTGAGGGCCATGCGCCGGTCCAGCCTCATCGCACCTCTCTCCCTCCGGCAGTCCCTGACACCCGCGTCAGGAGCTCCTCACTGTACTTTTTGTCGAAGTATGTTTGAAACATCTCCTTCGCCAGGGGCGCGGCGGCCGCGCCGCCGCCGCCGCCGTGCTCGATGAAGACGACCATGGCAATCTCCGGGTCGTCGCGGCTGGCGAAGCCGGCAAACCAGGCGTGGTTCTCGAACGCGGACAGATCCGACTTGAGGGTCCTTTTTCGCTCCGCACCGATGATCTGAACGGTCCCGGTCTTGCCGCAGATGTCGAATCCGGGGATCGCCGTGCCGTGTGATGTGCCGGAGCTGTTGACGCTCGCCCACATGCCGGCGCGGATCCTCTGAAGGCTCTCGGGTTGGATCGGAATCTGCTGCACCGGCCAGGATCCGGCGCCGTCGCTTCCGCGTTCCGCGCGCAGGAGGAGATGCGGTGTGACCACTGTCCCTCCGGTAGCGAGCGCGCTTACGGCGCGAAGGACCTGCAGCGGTGTGGCACTGATCTGCCCCTGGCCGATCGAGACCGATATGGTTTCTCCGGGATACCACGGGGCGCCTCCGGGCAGGACACCCGCAGTTTCTCCCGGAAGGTCTACGCCGGTTCGTTCCCCGAATCCGAGCGCCTTGGCATGCTGCACGATTTTTTCGATCCCCAGCCTCTGCCCCAGCGTGTAGAAGAATACATTGCACGACTGTGCAATGGCGTTCTCCAGATTTACGTAGCCGTGGCCCGAGGGCTTCCAGCAATGGAACAGGTTGTTGTAGAAGACGGCGGAACCCCTGCAGACCACACTGGTGTTCTCGTCGACCATGTCCTCACCGAGGCCGGCTTCTGCAATCACCAGCTTGAAAATCGACCCCGGGGGATAGCTGTTCTGGATTGCGCGGTTCTGCAGGGGGTGGTCCGGGTCGTTGAGGATGGCATTCCATTCTTCGGCCGTAATTCGCGTCGAAAGTGAGTTCGGATTGAAGGACGGCGCTCCCGCCATCGCCAGAATCTCGCCGTTGCGGGGGTCCATCGCGACAATCGCACCGACCTTTCCGGCCAGCAAGGTTTCAGCTGTAACCTGGAGGTCGTAATCCAGGGTCAGCTGCAGGTCGCCGCCGATCACAGCCTCCTTTTCGGCGACTGTCCCCAATTCCCGTCCGAGGCTGTCGACGAGAACCTCGCGGGCACCATCGAGACCGGTCAGGCACTGGTTATATGCGCGCTCCACGCCGAATTTGCCCACCAGATCGCCTCTCTTCGCACCCGGAAAGGTATTGCTCTCCAGATCCCCCTCGGAAACCTCGCGGACATAGCCCAGAACATGAGACGCCAGGTTTCCGTAGTGGTAGAGCCGGCGAGGGACGCGTGTCAGGAGTATTTCCGGGTATTCCCGTTTGTGAGCCTCGACGATGGAGACATCCCGGATGTCGGCGTCCTCCCGGATGACGATCGGCTGATAGGCCCCCGTGCGCCGGCTGCGGCGCAATTTGTCCGCGAACTCTTCCGGGGGTATGCCCAACATGCCTGTCACGAAGGCAGCAGTAGCGTCCGGATTCTTCATCACCTCCCGGTCGAGCGCAATGTTGATCGACGGGCGGTTCTCTGCGAGCGGCAGGCGGTTGCGATCCAGGATGGGGCCGCGCGGCGCCACTACCTGGATGCTGCGGATGCGGTTTTTCTCCGCCAGGCGTGTGTATTCCGGTCCCTGGAGAATCTGCAGCCACCAGAGACGCATCCCGAGGAGCACGAAGATGAGGACGAGAGGGGCTACCAGCCAGTTCAGCCTTCGCTGCATCAGTTGGCGGCTCGACTCCAGCTGCAGATCAAGCATCCTGTCACTCTCTTGAAGAGTAGGCGTGCGTATAAGTGTCCAGTGCCGCGAACAGGAGCGTGCCCACAGCGGCTGTGATCAGCGCCTGAATGAGTGAAGCACCCAGGAAAACTGCGCTGGAAGACCGCTGCAGCAGCAGGAAGAGGGCGTAAATACTCAGAGAGCTCATGCAGGAAGAGAGCGCGAGCAGGAGAAACCTCATCCCGTTCCCCTCCAGTACGAATCTTCGGGAAGCCTCCGCAAAAACGAAGGCGGCCAGGGTTTTGCCGAACCCGTTGTACCCCAGTGGCCAGCCCAGGACCGCATCCAGGAGGATTCCCGTCAGGGAGCCGACGAATAGAGCCTGGGTACGGCTGCGATACAAGGCCCAATATGCGATCAGGATCAGGGACAGATCGACAAAATTGAAAAGAAAGAAATTATTCCCAGCGATCATCTGCGCCATGATCGCCAGGAATGATGAACCTGCAAGAAACAGGTATTTCATAGTCCACCGCAAGCTATCTGCCTGGGAGGGGCGCCGGCACAGCCGCGCCCGGCTTCAGGGTACCGAACAAAACCAGCACTTCTTCGATCCGCATCATGTCGGCGCTGGGTTCGACCTTGACAGTCCGGAAGCCGGCCTTCCCTTTTTCAGAATCCACGACCCTTCCGACCGGAAGTCCTTTGGGGTAAATCCCGTCGAGTCCCGATGTGACAATGATGTCGCCGGGATTGACATCTTCCGTGTTGTTTATGTAATTCAGGTCCAGCAGCGGATTTTCGGTGCCCCTTGCGACTCCCGGGGAGCGTGTACGTTCCACTATCACGCCGGCGGAAGCATCCGCGTTAGTAATAAGCTGGACCTGGCAGTTGTGGAGAGTGACCAGGATGGTACGGCCGACGATGCCGGAGTCCGAGACCACCGGCAAGTCGGCCCGGACACCATCCGACGAACCGCGGTCGAGGTAGAGGGTGCCCGCCAGGAAATTGGGAGCGCGGCCTATCACGCGGGCGCCCAGTGTCTGATAGGGGAGGACCGCTTCGAAGGCCAGCAGTTTCTGCAGCCGGCTATTTTCTTCGCGCATCTGCTCCAGGCTGCTGTTGCGCAGCGAGAGTTGCCGGACCGCCTGCTGCAGGCGCTCGTTTTCCTCGCGTGCGCCGCGGAGCCAGACGTAGCCGGTCCAGAGATTGGCGGCGCCGCGAGACAGACGCGCGGTGCTGTTGAGGATCGGTGCGCTCACCGTCAGACTCCACCGTTTGAGCAGAAGCGTCCCGGAAGTGTCTTCCACCTGAATGGAGATCAGCGTGAGGTGCAGAAGGAGCAGGGCCCCGACCACATAGAGGATGCGCCCTTCACGCCTCGAAGCATACTCAATGGACACAGATCCTCCGGAGCAGCTTGAAATCGGTAAGCATCTTGCTGGTTCCCAGCACCACCGACGAAAGCGGGTCTTCCGCAATGAATACCGGCAGCCCGGTTTCATCGGCGATTCTCTTGTCGAAGCGTTTCAACAGGGCGCCGCCGCCCGTAAGCACGATGCCCCGGTCCATGATGTCGGCGGAAAGTTCGGGAGGAGTGCGCTCGAGCGCCACTTTCAGGGCGTTGATGATGATGCCGATGCTGTCGCTCAGGGATTCCCGGATTTCCTCGTCCGTGACCGTCACGGTTTTGGGGACACCTTCGATCAGGTTCCGCCCCTTGATCTCCATCGTCAGGGGGCGCTCGAGTTCTGCCGCCGAGCCGATCTGTATCTTTATTGATTCGGCGGTGCGTTCCCCAATCAACAGATTGTGCTTGCGCTTGATGTACTGGATGATCGCCTCATCCATCTCGTTGCCCGCCACCCGCACCGAGCGGCTGTACACGATCCCGGAAAGCGAAATCACGGCGATGTCCGTGGTCCCCCCGCCGATGTCCACGATCATGTTCCCGCAGGCTTCCGTGATCGGCAGGCCGGCGCCCATCGCCGCCACCATGGCCTGCTCGACCAGATACACCTCGCTGGCTTTGGCGCGCAGCGCCGATTCCTGCACCGCGCGCTTCTCCACCTGCGTGATCTCGGAAGGAATTCCGATGATGATGCGGGGGTGGATCAGGTGATTGCGGCGATGTGCCTGCTTGATGAAATATTTCAGCATGACCTCGGTGACGTCGAAATCGGCAATCACCCCGTCTTTCATGGGTTTCACCGCGATAATATCCGCCGGGGTCCGCCCGAGCATTTCTTTTGCCTCTCGCCCGACTGCCAGGGCTTTCTTGCTGTTTTTATCCAGCGCGACAATGGACGGCTCGTTCACGACAATCCCGCGCCCTTTTGCGTAGACCAGAGTATTGGCGGTACCCAAATCGATGGCCAGGTCGCTGGAGAAAAAACCGAAAACTGATCTGAAATTCATACCTTCCTATACAGCCACTTTGATGCTGTTCTTTGAAAGTTCCTTGGCCCGATACATCGCGGCATCGGCCTTCTTGATCAACCCTTCGGCAGTCAGGGTGTGCTTCGGACAGTTGGCGACGCCGAGGCTGATGGTCAGATGAACGCTCCGGTCCTTCGCGACGAACGTGTAATCATCGACTTTCCTGCGGATGCGTTCCGCTATGACCAGGGCACCGTTGAGCGGGGTCTCCGGCAGCACCACGACGAATTCATCCCCCCCGTACCTTCCCACCACATCGGTTTCCCGGACGATCTTGCGCAGGACCTGCCCCATTTCGGCCAGGACCTGGCTGCCGATCAGGTGCCCGTATTTATCGTTAACCTGCTTGAACCCGTCCATGTCGATGAAGAGCAGAGACGCCTTCTTTTTATAGCGCAGGCAGCGCTTCACCTCGGCCTCAAGATACTGCATCAGGTATCGGAAATTGTAGAGCTTCGTCAGGTCGTCCGTGATGGTCAGGCGTTCCGCGCCGTCATACATCTGGATGGAATGAATCGCCACCGACAGCGGCCGCGACAGCATTTCCATCAGGCTCCGGTCCTCCTCTGTAAAGGTGCCTCCGGCCTTGTTGAGGATCTCCATGACTCCCATTCTCTGCCCGCGCTGCACAAGCGGAATGCAGAGAATGGAACGGATGAAACACCCCTGCGCTCCGAACGGGGCCCGGATTTCGAAGCGGAAATCGTTGTCGAGGTATGCCGTCCCGGATCGCATCACCCGGTCGACGATTGCGCTGTTGCATTGCTCTTCAAACAGTTCGATGTCCTGAATGTTGTTGGTCCCGAATGCCCTGTGCAGCGCCGCACCGCCCTCCTCGCGCAGGTAAATCAGGCATTCCTCGGCGCGCACCCGGCGCAAAATGCGGCCCAGCAGGGAGATCATTGCCGGAAGGCGTTCGGCGCTCATCCAGGTGGACTCCACAATGCTGATGAAGGAATCGAAAAAGGCCTGGAGATCCTCCCCTTGGCCGCGCGGCAACGACTCATTCCTCCTTCCGGCACGAACGGATGCGATACCATCCAGCAGCTGGGACGCCCTGGACAGGCTCAGCGGTATGGGAATCACCATCAGGCCGTCGTGCATCCCCGCCGACTCGGCCGTGGCGCCGGACGGCACGTATCCGATCACTTGAGATCCGGGAAAGACCCGCGGCACGTGAGCACGCAAACCGGAGGATCCGGCGGATGGAATAAAGACCACCAGAAAGTCCCTGCGCGGAGCCGCCGGCGCGTGAAGCAACGCGTCCTCCGGAAAGAACTCGATCTGCCAGGGCGATCCTGCGGGCAACGGCTCATCGAGAATCTCGGGCGTCTGATTCCTGAACACGACGCCGATTTTGTAGACCTCTGACATACATCTCTTTCGAGGACATGACCTCTCGTGGCTGGCACCTGCCCGCTCCGGCTAAAACCGCAAGCACACACTCCACCGACAACGGGCTTCAGACCTTTGCATCGTACGCTCGGACTGAGCCTGCGTGAGATGCAATCCAATGAATCTGATCGGCGGCAGATGCACTCCCTATAACGAAAGAATCCTGCCGGCGCCAGGACACTTCCGGCTGAAACTGCGCGGATCTATGAGCAGTTTTGCCGGAAGGCCGGATCAATCGGCCGGGAACACTTCTCTTGTTGTCTCCTAAACCTCTTCACCAAATACTTTTAGAGCAGGCATTATAACCAATTACAGGACAAGAAAAAATAACGGAAAGCACATTTTTCCCATTTTCGGTCAGTGTGCGGGCTGCGGCACAAAGCCCGGATCCGGGCTGCGGAACAAAACGATCCGCAAAGCCGGCCCGCTTTTGCGGAATGCAGCCGCGTGGAAAGAGGAGGTTGCGCCAAATGCCGCATGGTCCTGGCCGCGAACAGCGAGGAGCGGTTGTTATATGGTCTCCGGTCCAACAAGCCGAAGGGCCGCCCATGCGCAGGCCGGAAAGACAGGCTGGCATAACGGAAAAGCAAAGCGGGTCGCGTGCTGAGGCTGCGGCGTTGCATCCAGGTGGGAGAAGGGTGCGCCGTCCTGGTGCGGGAGAAAACGTGGAACTCGGGCTTGCCGCGGGTCCCGCTATGTTATAATTATTGATTGTGCCATTTTAAATTGGAGGCTATAGCCAAGCATGCTTGATCTCATGCGCCGCAAAAAGCGTTTGAAGCTCGTTCTGTGGCTGGTCATCATCAGCCTTGGCCTGGGGATGTTGCTTTTTTTCGTGCCGGGGCAGAACATCGAGGTTGCCGGCTTTGATTCCTCGGTGGCAACGGTGGCCGGTGAGCCCATCACGATAAAGCAGTACTATGATACATATCGCCGCTTCGTGGAAAACTACAGTGCGGGCGGGAGAAACAAGACCGATCCCCAAACCCTGAAACAGCTTGGTGTTGACCGGCAGGCGCTGCAGGCGCTCATCGAGGTGCGCGTCGTGTCGTATGCTGCTGAGCGCCTCGGCTTGAAAGTTACGCCGGAGGAGGTGCGCCGGGCGATCGAACGCAATCCGAATCTGAGAAACGAGGCCGGTTTCGTTGGGGTTGATGCTTACAAAGCTTTGCTGGCAGCCAACAACATCGACGTTGGAGAGTTTGAAGACGGCATCCGCTTCACACTGCTGTCGAAAAAACTCAACTACCTGATCGCGGACTCACTCACAGCGCCCGAACAGCAGTTGCGGGACGATTTTGCCCGTCAGAACCAGGAAGCGCAGGTCCAGTACGTCCTGCTGGACAAGGAAGCCGCCAAGAAAAAAATCACCCCTGCCGAGGCTGACCTGAGGGTATATTTCGACGCCAACAAGGACAAGTACCACATCAAGGAGGAGAGGAGCGCCCAATACCTTGTGCTGCCTCTGGTAGATATCGCCTCCACGATCCAGGTTTCCGAACGCGACATCGATGAGGAATGGGCGAGGCGGGACCAGCGTGAAACGGTCGATGCCAGCCACATTCTTTTCAAGGTGGCCGACCCGTCCAAGGATGCCGAGGTAAAAGCCAAAGCAGAGGAAATCCTGAAGCGAGCTCAGGCCGGAGAGGATTTCGCCAATCTGGCCAAGAGATATTCCGAGGATGAGGGCTCACAACCGCAAGGGGGAAATCTGGGGGCATTCCCGCGCGGGGCCATGGAGAAGCCATTCGAGGACGCAGCATTCTCCCTCCCGCCGGGCCAGATCTCCGGGCTGGTGCGCTCGGCCTATGGGTATCACATCATCAAGGTGCTGAGCCACGAGATCCCGGACAAGGAGAAGAACCGGCCTTCCCTGCTCCGTTCCGTCCAGCTTGAGAAAGCGGCAGAGGTGGTGAAAGCAAAAGCTGCGGAGGCGGAGAAACTGGCGGCATCTCAGAAAGACCTTTCCGTCATCGCCAAAGAACTGAAGGTCCCATTCCAGATCAAGGAAACCGGTCCCCTCAATCGCAGCATGGATGCCTATAAAGCCGGCCTTTCCCAGGAATTCATCGATGGGGTGTTCGCTTTGAAAGAGGTGAACGCGATCGGCAAGCCGGTCGAGATTGTTGCCGGATCTGCAATCCCCAAGCTGCTCCAGATCGACCTGCCCAAGCCGCCGGAGTTCAAGGAATCGCTGGAAGCCGTCAAGTCCGACTACGTCGAGGCAAAGGCGGCCGAGCTGTTGCAAGCGCAGGCTCAGAGACTGGCCGACGAGGCCAGGAATATCAAGGATCTGACAAAGGCGGCACAGAAAGAGGGGGTGCCGGCGAAGACCAGCCAGGCTTTCAAGAGGGACGGCACGCCGGCCGAGGAAATCGGCTCGGCGCCTGAATTCACCGCCGCTGCTTTCAATCTGCCTGTCGGCGGAGTGAGCGGCCCCATCACCATTTCGGGGGGCAAACAGGTGGCTGTGCTGCAAGTCCAGTCCCGGACTCCTTTCAACGAAGAAGAATTTCTGAAGCAGAAGGCACAGCTGCGCGAGATGGCGCTGAACGTCGCAAGGGAAGCCTACTTGAGCGAATACATTCGCAAGATCACGGATGGGCTTGAGAAGGCGGGCAAGATACGCATCAACACCCAAGCCATCGAGCAGGCGACCGGCTCCCGTTACTGAGAGGGTTCGGCTGGAGCCGCGCGCTGCGACAACAGAAACTCACCTCCGGGTCAGCATTCCCATGACAGCCGCTGCAACCTGACCAGGGGTGAGCCGATCCGTATTGAAGACTGCGTGGTAGTATTTCAGCTCTTCGAGGTCATGCTTGAAGTGCTGATGAATGAAGCTGCGCCGCTCGGCATCAATCTGCTGCATTCGAATCCGTGCCTCTTCAGCCGTAACCCGCCATCTCTCGGCGAGGCGACCGACGCGCACATCCGGGGACGCGACCACGCGAACGTGAAAGCCGGGCTCACCCTGCAGCGCGAATGCGCTTCCGCGCCCTATAATGATGGCCTTGCCGCGCGCCGCTATATAGGCCAGGGTACGGATCAGGGCGTGGCGATACTCTTCGCTGCCGAATGAGATCCCGGATACCATAAGCAGGAAACGTTCCACAGTATCATGGATCAGGCTCCGGGCCCGTTCATCCAATTCACGGACCAGATCTTCCCGCACACGGTTATCCTGCGCGATGAAGTTGACAATCTCCTTGTCGAAAACATGCCACTGCAGGTGCTGCGACAGCTCGCTCGCGATGGCATCGCCAAGAGCGCCGACATTGCGGGTGATTGTAATGAAGCGGTATCCTGCTGTGGGTTCCAGGGCGGCGGGGTGCGGAGCTCCCACTTCCTGAACCCGGCGGAGTAACATTTGCCGCTCAACAAGATGCATGGTAGAGGAGGACTCGGCGGAACCTTTTGTAGGCATG
>JAFNAG010000081.1 GCA_017860135.1 Acidobacteriota bacterium | reverse complement strand
CAGGCAACTCTGAAAACGTACCGTGAGCGTCTGAAGTCCGGCCTTGTGGTGGAGTATTCTCATCGCACATTTGAAGGCGGCTCGGGTTTCGTCAGGATTGGAAAGGGCTCGCTTGGAGGCAAGGGACGCGGCCTGGCATTCGTCAATTCTCTCATTAACACTTATGATCTGCAGTCGCGATTCCAGGGAGTGCGGGTGTTCGTGCCCCCCACGGCGGTTCTCGCCACGGACATATTCGACCGGTTCATGCAAGGATCGGATTTATGGACCTACGCGCTGACCGAGAACGATGACGACAGAATCAGTCACGCATTTCTCGGCGCCGAACTCCCATCCGACGTCATGGAAGATCTTTGGAGTTTCCTGCAATGGGTTCGATATCCCCTTGCCGTGCGCTCTTCGAGCCTTCAGGAGGATGCTACTTACCAGCCCTTCGCCGGAATCTACAAGACCTGCATGATTTCCAATAACCACAATGATCCCGAGGTCCGTCTCGAAGAACTCTGTAGCGCCATAAAGCTGGTTTATGCTTCGACCTACCATTCGGACGCCAAGGCATACATGGAGTCGCTGCCAAACCGGCTGGAAGAAGAGAAAATGGCGGTGATCATCCAGCAGGTCGCGGGAAAGCGCCACGGATCCTGCCTGTACCCGAACCTGGCAGGAGTGGGTCGTTCGATGAATTATTATCCCATGCCTGACATGCAGCCCGAGGACGGAGTTGTTTCCGTCGCACTCGGATTGGGGAAAACGGTGGTGGACGGCGGCCGCTGCGTCCGCTTTTGTCCTGCCTATCCCCGAAAGCCGATTCAATCGTTCACACCGGAGGATTACCTCGAAAACTCGCAGAGGAACTTCCTGGCGCTGGATCTGTCCGACTCAACCTCCACTCGACATCCCGGCACTGCGCTGCCTCCTGACCTTGTCGTTCTCGGGTTGGAGATCGCCGAAAAGGACGGCACCCTGGCTCCAGTCGGATCGGTGTATTCCCCCGATAACAACGCCATTTACGACGGCATTTCCAGGCCCGGAATTCGTCTCGTGACGATGGCGAGCATTCTCAAGGGAAGCATGCTGCCGCTGGCGGACATCGCCGCGTTCCTACTGAAGGTTGGGACAGCGGCATCCTCCTGCCCTGTGGAAATCGAGTTTGCTGTAACCCTTTCGGACGAACCCGCCGAGCCGCATGAATTCGCCTGGCTGCAGATACGTCCCCTGGTGATGGGTTCCGAACTCCGGGAGATTCAGATTGGCGCCATCGAAGCCCGCGATGCGGTATGCATATCGCACAAAGCGTTGGGAAACGGCTTATGGCGCGATCTGTATCACGTGGTATATGTGCGCAGGGACAGATTCAGTCGGGCCAGAACAGCGAATGTAGCCGAGGAGATCGGAACCCTGAACGCCGACCTGAAAAAGCACAGCAAGCCGTACCTTCTTATTGGTCCGGGGAGGTGGGGCAGTTCCGATCCCTGGCTGGGAATCCCGGTGAAGTGGGCGCAGATCTCGGCCGCCCGGTGCATCGTGGAGACAGGATTTGAGGATATGCGGGTGGATCCTTCCCAGGGTTCCCACTTCTTTCAGAACATCATGTCCTTCGGGATCGGATATTTTACGGTATCGGACTCTCGATCCCATGAAGACTTCCTCGACATCCCCTGGCTCGACCGCCAGCCGGCGGAATCGGAGACGGAGCATGTGCGGGTCGTTGCTTTCAAATCCCCGCTCAAGATCGCGATCGACGGTCGCAAAAACTTCGGCGTCATCATCAAACCTGCTGCCGGGTAGTCCATGCCAGTAACCCGAAGAGCCCGGCGGGCACCGATTGTTTACCTCGCATACAAGGCGGAATTGAACACTACCCGGAAGGTTCCGAACGGCTGGCCGCGCCACTGGGGCCGGAAACCGATCAGTACCACGTGACCGCTGCCGAGTTCGACATCCAGCGCGGCTGCTTTGCCGTTCAGGTACTTCTCGCCGATCAGAAAACCTGACAGCAGGGGCGAGCCGGTCTCCTGATACCTGGCGAGGATCCTGCCTTTGAATCCCTCGAGAGTTTCGAACACCGGGCTGCCGTCGACGAACACCGCCGCCTTCTCCGGCATGCCTGCCATGACCGGGTGTGTGCCGTCCGTCGCCACCTCGACGATCGAGCCGCGCAGGTAGAAATCCTCCGGCCGCAAACCCTCCGCGGCATTCTTCACCGGCAGCTTGAGCTGCTGGATGGGGAAACGCGTCGCGTTGTTCCAGCAGACAAGCGTGCCGCCGCCGCGGATGAACTGCTCGAATCGCGCCAGATCCTCCTGTGTAAGCGCGTACGCATACTCCGGACGAACTGCCCGGGCTCCGCCTCCGCGTCCGGCTGCAGCTCCCCTGCCTCCGGCGCCCGCTTGGGCGGGTGCACCGGCACCACGGCCGCCGGCACCTCCTCCGCCAGCTAGTGGAATCCGCGCGTCGTCGGCAAGGATGAGAACGTCGATCCTGTCGCGCAACGGAGATTGAAAATCTTCGGGATGGAACGACACATATTCAAATCCGTACTGCTCGAGCAGCCAGCGGGTCCAGCCTTCGTCCATGCTGCCGCTCCAGGGCTGGAACAGCCCGATGCGGGGCTTTTTCATAGGCGGTTCGCTTGCCGCCATGCGTTCCGCTACCAGCGCCAGCGACCGGACCAGCTCCGCCTGCGCCGATTCGGCTAGACCGCTTATCAGGAATCGCGCGCCGGGTCCCGGCTGCCCGGAAAGCCGCACCGCGCCCCCCTGTTTCCAGGCGGCGTTGACCGCACGGTAGGCATTGATCTGGGCAGGGTCGACGGCAAGCACAGGGCCGCTTCCCGTCACTCTACCCGGGGGCGGAAGGATGGCGGCGGCCACCGTGTCCGAGTCGAAGCCGATGCCGGGCGCGCTGTCGAAAGGCGCTGCATCCGGGGATTCGCCCATGGCGTAAGGGGTCGGCCTGAGCTTTGGATCAAGAGGCAATCCCAGCGGTTTCGTTTTCGAACGGATCTCATCCGTAAGCGGTTTGGACGCCATTCCGATTCTCACTCCCATCTGCAGCGGCAGCGTCCAGCCTGCGGCATCGTAGGGGCGAAGGGGCGGCCCGCCCGGGTACTGGCGGAGATCGGGGTATTTCCGGACGTCGAGAAGCTCGCGGGCCATCGCGGCGAATTCCTGGTCGGTTGGAATCACCCAGGTACCCGGAGGATACAGCGCTTCGTCCACGGTGACTGCCGCCGTGAGTTGCGATATCCGTACGCCGGCAAATGCGATACGGCGAAGCATCTCGACCGCCGCCACCGGATCCCTCTGATCCTGCGGGACGAAATAGGCATACGGAGCACCATTCTTACCGCGGGCGATCTGGTCGCGCCCGGACTGATACCGGTTGTAGAGAAGGGAATCCTTATACCTGGCGGCATACTCCAGGGTTGCCAGCGCAGCTGTCTCGTTGTACGCAACGGCATCGGCGAGCCTCCACCAGCCCCCCGGCCATGGACTGGAGTAGAGGCTCTGCGGCCGCAGGTCGCGGAAGTTCTGCGGAATGTCGTTGATCGTGTACTCGCGCGGCGCCGCCATGTTTCCCGCCGTCTCCGTCCAGAACGCCGGGATGTTCTTGAAGATCGGCGCATAATCCACGTAACCGGGATACCAGGCATCGAATGATGTCCCCATGTGCGTGGCGCCGACCTGCCCGCGCTCCTCCAGGCCTTTTGCGATCGCCATGCCGATCATGTTCACTTCCCGCGACGCAATGTAAGGGGCGTTGAGCCCGACCGGTTCCGAGAAGGGCGGCAGCCAGATGCGCGTTGGAAACGGCGCCGACTGGTGGAACACGTATATGATGTTCGGCTCCCACTGGCGCCAGAAATGTTCCATCACGCGCGACTCGATCATGTTCATCATGTAAGCATCACGATTGTTGTCGTGGCCGACGTACTCCTGATAGAGGCGCGGCAGGGCCGATCCCTCATAGGGGGTGCCCATATTCTTCGCTTGCCACTCCCCTACCATTTGCTGGCCGTCCGGGTTCATCGTAGGCCAGAGCAGGACGATGTCGTTCTCAAGGATCTGCCGGATCACCGGATCGTCTTTGCGGTTGAGCAGATCGTAGGCGAGCTGCGGCATCATCTGCGGCCCGGCCACTTCCGTCGCATGGCAGCCGCCGTCCAAGTGAACGAACGCTTTGCCTTCCGTCGCAAGCCTGCGAGCCTGTTCGTCTGTAAGCCCTCCCGGATGTGCCAGGCGTTGTGCAATCTCCCGGTAGCGATCGATCTTCGACAGGTTTTTCGGGTTCGAGACCAGCGCGAAGTACATCGTACGCCCCTGCGTGGATTTGCCCGCTTCCATAATCTGGATGTACTTGCTCGACCCGGCGAGCTTCTTCAGATATTCCACTGCCTGGTCATAGCTCGCCAGTTTGTTGTCGGCTCCCGGCTTGAAACCGAAGACGGACTCCGGGGCGGGCACCGGGTCCGCGCCTTGAAGCAGCACCGCGGGGCTCAACAGGATCAACACAAGGATCAATCTGGATTTTGCGTTCATTGCTATTACTCCTGGCACATGTCTGCCTGACATCTCGGTCGGCCACCGCGGTGTGACATGCTCGCTCCACGCCGGCCGGTCTGGTGACGATATCCATCAGTGCCGCAACCGCATTTTCCCATTCCGATGCCAGCATTTCTACCCCGTGCGGGCACTGCAGGCAATAGATTTTCAGGACGGACGCAACAATTCACTGTGGCGGCGCCGCCGGTGTTTGTCGTATCATGGCCACCGGTATCAGGCCTTGATCCGAGATTTAGGACCATCCTCTCTATAGGAGCAGCACCATGATTCGAATTGCCCGGACCCGATCATCGCGACCGCAACTGATGCGAAAGTTGCTTGTCGCCGCATTCGCCCTGTCATTAGTCACCTTCGCCGTAATGGCGCAGCAGGCCGGCGCGAAGCGCCCTCTGAATCACACGGATTACGACACATGGCGAACGATCCAGCAACAGCAGTTGAGCAGCGACGCCAAGCTGCTGACTTACGCCCTGAATGCACAGGACGCGGACGGGGAGGTCGTGCTCCGTGTGCTGGCAACAGGCACTGAATGGCGTTACAACCGCGGCCACCGTGCGGAAACCGCTCCTGCGACCGAGCCGGACGACCAGGGCCGGGGAGCAGGAGGCCGCGGCGGCGGCGCCGGCGGCGGTGCCTCGAGCAGCCTGGCATTTACTCCGGATCTGCGCTTCCTGGTGTTCCAGGTTTTTCCCACGCGGGCTGAGAACGAAGCAGCCAGGAAAGAAAACCGCCGTGCGGCAGACATGCCGCGAAACGCCATGGCGGTCATGGAAACGTCGACCGGCAAGGTGGAGAGAGTCGAGCGGGTAAGGAGATTCCTCGTGCCCGAGGAAGGCTCCAGCTATATCGCCTATATGCCGGAACCCAAACCCGAGGCGCAGGCCGGCTCGGGAAGAGGACAGGATGCAGCGGCGGAAGCCAACCCGCCTGCCGGCGCCGGAGGCCGTCAGGGAACCGGCGGCAGAGCCGGTGGCCGTCAGGGAGGCGCAGCCGCGGGAGGGCGAGGAGGTGCGCGAACCGAATACGGCAACGACCTGATCGTCCGTAATCTGGCAGACAAGGCAGATCGGGTGATTCCCGATGTTCTCGATTTTTCGTTCAGCCGGGACGGCAAATACCTTACTTACACGGTTTCTTCCCGAAAACCGGAAAGCAATGGCGTCTACCGAATCGCGGTCGGATCGCCCGATCCTCCCACCACCATACTCGCCGGACGCGGCAAGTACACGCGCCTGAGCTGGGATGAAAAGCAGACCCAACTGGTGTTTTTCAGCGATCGGGACGACGCCGCAGCGCGGCAGCCCAAGGTCAAGATCTACTATGCCGACATGGCGAATCCCGCAGCAGTCGAACTCGTGTCGGCAGCCACCCCCAATCTCCGGAAGGAATATGTCATCGCCGAACGCGGCGGGTTGTCCTTCTCCAGGGACGGCTCGCGGCTGTTTTTCGGCGCTGCGCCGCCGGGGGATGTCCCGGAGGAACCCGAGGAATCGGAAGGCGCAACCCCGGCGCCGGCCGCAGCGGCAGCCAGTCAGGACAAGGTGGTCGCCGACCTCTGGCACTGGAAGGACGACTTCATCCAGCCGATGCAGAGAGTGCGCGCAACGCAGGAGAGGAACCGCACGTATCGCGCCGTGTTCCACATCAAGAACAAAAAGCTGGTCCAGCTGGCCGACGAAACCATGGCGACAATCAGTCCGCAGGGGGACGGCAGATGGGCGCTCGGCAGCGACGACCGGCCGTACCGGATCATGGTAGGGTACGAACAGGGGAACCTCAACGACTACTATCTGGTGGACACCGAAGACGGCAGCCGGAAGGCTCTCCGGACCAAACAGTCAGGAGGCCTCACGTTTTCTCACAACGCCAGGTATGCCATGCACTTCGACGGAAAAGACTGGAGCAGCATATCCATCCCCGACGGCAAGACCGTCAATCTGACCAAGGACCTGGGCGTGAACTTCTGGAACGAAAATATCGACACGCCCAGCACCCCGGGCTCCTATGGCATTGGCGGCTGGACCAAAGACGAAAAGTATGTTCTCTTGCACGACCGCTATGACATCTGGCAGGTTGCGCCTGACGGATCCGGGGCCAAAAACCTGACCGACGGGATCGGCCGCAAGGAAAAGATCTCATTCCGGATAGTGAACTTGAGAACCGAACCGGGCGAGGCAGGCATCGATCCTGCCCAGCCGCTCCTGTTGCGGGCCGGCGTCGAGGACACCCTTGACTCCGGTTTCTACCGCGATCGGATCGACGGGGGGCCGCCGCAGAAACTGATCATGGCGGCGAAGAACTTCGGTGCTCCAACCAAGGCGAAAAACGCCGACTTGTTTACCCTGACCGCTTCCGCCTTCAACGAGTTCCCCGACCTGCTCCTCTGCGGGCCCAACTTCAACGACATGAAGAAGGTCACCAACGCAAATCCTCAGCGCGACAAGATTCTGTGGGGCACGGCGGAGCTGATCCGCTTCAACAACACGGACGGAGTTCCGCTCAAAGGCGTCCTGTTCAAGCCGGAGAACTTCAACCCGAAACAGAAGTATCCGATGATGGTGTATATCTATGAGAGGCTGTCCAACAACCTCCACAACTTCGTGAATCCGTCCCCCGGAACTTCGATCAATGTCTCCTACTATGTCAGCAACGGCTACCTGGTGCTGGAGCCGGACATCGTGTACACCGTCGGGTACCCGGGCCAGAGCGCGCTCAAATGCGTTCTGCCGGCGATCCAGGCCGTGGTGGATAAAGGCTTCGTGAACGAGGACGCCATCGGGATTCAGGGACACAGCTGGGGCGGATATCAGATCTCTTACATGGTCACCCGGACCAACCGGTTCAAAGCGGCGGAGGCGGGAGCGCCGGTCTCGAACATGACCAGCGCATACAGCGGTATCCGATGGGGAACGGGCATGCCGCGTCAGTTCCAGTATGAACACACCCAGAGCCGTATCGGCGGCAGTCTGTGGGAAAAGCCGATGCAGTACTTCGAAAACTCGCCGGTGTTCTGGGCCGACCGGGTCGAGACTCCCCTGCTCATCCTGCACAACGATAACGACGACGCGGTGCCCTGGTACCAGGGGATCGAGTACTACCTCGCGCTGCGCCGGCTTGGCAAAGAAGTCTACATGTTCGTATACAACGGCGAGCCCCACGGGCTGCGCAAGCGCGTCAACATGAAAGATTACGCCGTGCGCATGCAGCAGTTCTTCGATCACAAGCTCAAGGGCGCCCCCATGCCGGAGTGGATGGAGAAGGGTATCCCCTACCTGGAACGGGAGAAGGAAAAAGAGAAGATCAAGGCGATCTACGATCCCGACAAGAAATAGGGAGGAGTCACACGAGAAGATGGGAGTCCGCCGGGGCCAACCTCAGCGGGCTCCACAGAATAGTATCCCTTTGTCTGCGATTCAGACAAGGGTGTCCCTTTTCAGGGCTCGCCACTGTCTGAATCGCCGACTCCGTCCACGAATCACGCGCTCCCCTGTTCCCCGATGTTGCCCACGGATTCCAGCGCATCATCTCCGAGCTTCCAAAATCAGCATGCCTGATTCTCACCGGCGGTATAATGATACGCGGCAAGGCGGAGGTCGGCGGTGAGGAGCGGAGAACGCTGGGAATATCTGTTGCATGTCCCGAAGTTGGCAACCGACGCGCTTGTGCGCGGCCAATATTCTTTTACCTACGACTGGATGCCGATGAAGGTGAGGGGAATGTCTGCCTTGCAGAGGTTCAATCTGCTTCGAGCCGGGTGCAATCTCCTCTATCGCCGCGCCCGTCCGTGGAGCTGGCCTCTGAACATGCAGATCGAATTGACAAGCTACTGCAACCTTCGATGCCCGGTCTGCCCCGTGGGCACAGGAGATCTCTCCCGGGGGCCAATGGCGATGGATCCCGGTCTGTTCGACCGCCTGATGAAGGAGGTCGGACCTTACCTGCTGACACTTTCCTTGTGGGCCTGGGGCGAGCCGCTTCTGCACCCACAAATTGCTGAGATTCTTTCCATTGTGCGGAAATACCCGGTGGCCACGTTATTGTCCACCAACGGGCAGAATCTGAATCAAAGACGCATTTTGGAGGCACTGCAGAAGTCCCCGCCCACCTACCTCATCGTCGCCACAGACGGGCTCTGCGATGAAACCAACTCGCTGTATCGCAAGGGCGCCAGGATCGCGCCTCTCCTGGAAGGAGTGCGAGAACTTGCGGAATGGAAGAGACTGACCCGATCGAACCTGCCGGTGTTGCACTGCCGCTTCCTCGCCATGAAACACAACGAGCATGAACTCCCCGCTCTCAATCAGTTTGCAGAAATCAATGGATTCGACATGGTGTCGGTCCGGGGGCTGTCGATCATCGATTCTTCCGAGGAGACGCACAACTCGCTGCTCGCCGGCGCCGATTCCTTGCGCGCTTATGGCTACAAGGACGGCGAGCGAGTGCATCGCGACGACTTCATCTGTCAGCACGCATTCAGTTTCCCCACCGTTCTGGCGGATGGAACCGTGGTTGCCTGCGAACAGGATTTCAACGCAAGCCGCGCCTACGGTGTATTTTCAGCCGGGCGGTCCTTCCGCAGCATCTGGTTCAGCCCCGCAGCAGCAGCCATACGCCGCGTCATTCGCGACGATCCCGAACAGTACAGTTTCTGCAGCCGTTGCCCTTACGCGGATCGTCCCATCAGCAGCTGCAGCCTTCAGGCGCACCAGCTGCGCTCCATCAAGGTGTGAGAGTCAAAGAGAAGAGGGAATATAGGGACGAGGGAGACCCACCCGCTCCTTCGCAGGTGCAAACCTGGAGACTGTCGTGCAGCGGATGAGGCCCGGGAAGGCCTTTCAGTCCGTTCCCATCCAGCCGCCAGCAGCCGGTGGAGTCCTCAATGCGGATGCTCCATGCGCACGCTTGGCGTGCCGGCGTTCCGCCAGAAATCCCAGAAAGCTGGCGATCTGCGAAACCGCCACCAGAAACGAAATTCCGACTCCCCTCATGCCTGCGTGTTTTGCCAAGGGATGTCGGATCAATTGCCAATAAAAGACAGACGGCTCCAACTCCATGCGGCGTTTCCTGTACTTGGCCTGCAGAGTGCGGAATCGGTACGCGCCTTTCCCATAATGGTAATGGCGGCGCAGGAAGGGACGCAGCCCGCCCGGCGATTTGTGGACAACGACAGCATCGGGCGCAAACACCAGGCTGTGCCCATGCCGGAGCCAGCGGGCGCAGAATTCCCTGTCCTCCGAAGTGCGGAATTCCGGAAGGAATCCCCCGACTTCCCGGAACTCCTTTGTGGGAACAGCCAGGTTCAAGGAGGCAAAGAACCGGGGAGTGCCGCCCGTTTCGTTATAGTGATCGTAGGATGCTTCCAGAATGGAATGGCTGGCGGCCGAAAACAGGTCCCCTCCGCCGTCAATCATGTGCCCGCCGGCGGCGCTCGCAGGTGCGACTGCCAGCGCAGATTCCAATCCGGCCAGCCAATTTGCATCAGGCCGGCAATCATCGTCCGTAAACGCCAGGTACCGGCCCCGGGCGCAGCTTGCGCCTCGATTTCGCGCTGCCGCGGGCCCCTCGTTTTGCGGACTGCGAAGCAGAATGAGGTTCATTTTGCGAATCTCGGCCCGGCTCGTGTCCCGGACTGGGGGGGAGCTGCCGTCGTCCACCACAACGACCTCAAAACCGGCTGCCGGGTAGTTCTGTTGTGCCAGGGATTGGAGGCATGCATGCACGGATGACTGCCGGTTGTAGGTGGGGACAATTACGGAAAAGGTCGGATTATCGGTCATGTGCGGGATTCCAATCAGCACCCCACCGGCGTATCCAGGACGCATTAAGTATCATGAATCTCACCCGCTTTGGCAACCTCGAGTTTGGGAGCAAGGGCCGTTCTTGTCTCCGGGATTTTACAAAAATCCCTGCGATGGAAGATGCACTGCAGGATAGAATCACCTGCAAAACCTGGATTGCAGGCGACTTCAGGAGTGAATTTGCAGATCGGTATGAACCACATTCAAACGCGGGGAAACGCCTCCAGGGTTGCGCTGGTCGGATATTACGGCCGCGGAAACTTCGGCGATGATCTGATGGCCGTCCTGTTTGGATTTGCACTTCGCCAGGCGGGAGTCGATTTCACCATCTATCGGCTATGCCGGGAGGAGGCGGACCGGTACGGGTTCAGGACCACGGACTCCGCAAGGGATCTGCTCTCGGATGCGCGGCTTCTGCTTTGGGGCGGGGGCGGGCTTCTCGTTCCATGGCCCCGTATCCTTTATGCGCTGCTGTATCCGCGGGTTTCGGGCGAGTACGCAAGGCTGATCCGGACAGCAGGTGATCTCGGCCTGAGATTCTGCGCGCTCTCTGTCGGAGGCTCCGGTGAGTGCCCCCCGCAGCTCACCCCGGAATATAAACAGGACTTCCTCAATGCCGCGGAGTACATCAGTGTGAGGAATCCACGGGACATCGACCTGCTGAAACAGAACGGCGTGCCGGGTGATTATTTCCCCGACGTAATATGGCAGACGCTTGATCACTTCCCGGCTCCATCACGAGGCCGCGGCACGAGCAGGATAGGAGTGGACATCTACCTGTCGAATCTGGCAAGAAAACGTGCCCTTCACTTCCTGCCGCTCCTTTGGAACGTCATCCGGATGCGCCCCGATTGCGAATTCACCTTTCTGGATTCCACGAACAGAAACGTGCGGTCCAGTCGCAGCCCCGGCAGGTTCATCCGCGGAGGCAACATACGCAACTACCAATTCTCCGATCTTGCTGCGGATATCGAATTCCTGTCCTCCCTGGACTTGTTGATCTCTTCCCGCCTGCACGCGCCGATGATCTGCATGGGGTATGGAGTGCCGGTACTTTCCATCTTTGGTGAAAAGAAAACCGCTCTCATGATGGAGAATCTGGGTATGTCCTGCTACAGCTTCGGTCACGGGCAAATGAAGGCCCTTGCATCGCTTCTCGCCCAGAAGGACCGGCTGGCGCGATTTCTGGAACAATTCCGATTCCCGGAGGTCGACAGGCTCCGCCGAGAAAGCTACGGCCACCAGGATCGGTTGCATGCAATCCTGCAGTCTCAATAGAGGAATCCTTCTTGGGGGCGGTGACGCCTCGTTCCACCGCGACGCGGCCGCAGCGGACTGGGACGTGGCTGGACGCCTCGATCGCAGGTTTTCGGCCCGGGAGGGCGGCCGCACGGCCAAGAAAATGATGATTGTGCATCGCATTTTGTGGATAAATAGAGCAAGCCAGGGGGGTGACCATGAGCGCGTCGGAGCCAATCGATGTCCACAGGCGCAGGTTTCTAAAGATAGCCGGGATGACCGCCGCCATGGAGACCGTTGGCCTGGGGATCGCCCGGGCGCAGGCGCGCGGCGTTTCGATCGTCATGGATCCCGAAGATCCGGTTGCGGCATCCGCGCCGGCTCCGTGGGCCGCGCAGGAATTGACCGAGTCGCTGCGCGACGGCGGAGTTGCAGTGCGGCGCTGCGCGCGCCTCGGCGAAGCGCCGGCCGCGGACCTCTGCATTATCGCCGGAGGCTCCGGCGAAAGCGCCTGCCGGCAAATATTGAAGAGCGCGGGAATCGCCGCCCCGGCGGTTCCGGAGTCTCTGGCCCTGGCGCCGGCAAAGACCGGCGGCAGACAGGTGCTGCTGGCGTGCGGGCATGACGCGCGGGGACTGGCATACGCGCTGCTGGAACTGGCCGATCGGGTCCGGCACAATCCCGATCCCCATGCGGCCCTCGAAATCGACAGGCCGATCGTGGAACGCCCGGCAAACGCGATCCGCAGCATCGCCAGGCTTTTCGTCAGCGAGGTGGAAGACAAGCCGTGGTTCTACGACCGGGAAATGTGGCCGGCCTATCTCACCATGCTCGCAACCCAGCGCTACAATCGGTTCAACCTCAGCGTCGGCATCGGTTATGATTTTCTCACCAACGTCACAGACGCCTACTTTCTGTTCGCCTATCCGTTCTTGCTCGCCGTCCCGGGCTACAATGTCAGGGCTGCCGGTCTCGCCGACTCGGAGCGCGACCACAACCTGGAAATGCTCAAGTTCATCGGCAGTGAAACTGTCGCCCGGGGCATGCAGTTCCAGCTCGGCATCTGGATGCACGGGTATGAGTGGATCAAGAGCCCCGGCCCCAACTACACGATGGAAGGCCTGACGAAGGAGAATCACGGGCCATACTGCCGCGACGCGCTGACAGCGCTGCTGAAGGGCTGCCCTTGGATCGGCGGTGTCACCTTCCGCATTCACGGCGAATCCGGCGTGCCCGAAGGGAACTACGATCTCTGGAAGACGATCTTCGAAGGGGTCGCGCATTGCGGCCGAAAGGTGGAAATCGACATGCATGCCAAGGGCATGGACGATTCGATGATCGATGTGGCGCTGGCCACCGGAATGCCCGTGAATATATCGCCCAAGTACTGGGCGGAGCACCTGGGCTTGCCATACCACCAGGCCGAAATCCGCGAGCTCGAGCGTCCAAAGCCGGGCGAGGAAGGGTCGGGGCTGATGAAGTTGAGCGCCGGTTCCCGCAGTTTCACTCGCTACGGTTACGGTGACCTGTTGAAGGAAGGGCGCCGCTACGGCGTGCTGCACCGGGTCTGGCCGGGAACGCAACGGCTGCTGCTCTCGGGAGACCCGGTGACCGCGGCCGCCTACGGCCGCGCATTCAGCTTCTGCGGCAGCGCCGGAGCGGAACTCATGGAGCCGCTCTCGTTCAAGGGGAGACGCGGTTCCGGCATTGCCGGAGACCGTTGCGGTTATCTCGACGCTTCCCTGAAGCCCCGCTGGGACTGGCAGAAATTCGAATATCCTCTCCGGGTCTGGGGACGCATGCTCTACAATCCCGGTTCGGATCCGGACGTCTGGCGCCGCTGCCTGCGGAAACAGTTCGGCGCAGCAGCCCTCGAGGCCGGCGAGGCGCTGGCGCTAGCCTCGCGCATCCTCCCGACGGTAACCACCGCTCATGGCCCGTCGGCCGCAAACAACACCTACTGGGTCGAGATGTACACCAATCAGCCGATCGTCGATCCAAAACGCCGGCATCCGTTCGGCGACAGCCCTGCACCCCGCGTTTTCGGCAATGTCAGCCCGTTCGATCCGCAGTTGTTCTCGCGCATCAACGATTTCGCGGACGAGTTGCTGCTGGGCGAGCGAAGCGGCAAGTACTCGCCTGTTGAAGCGGCTCAGTGGGTCGAAGACTTCGCGGATGCGGCCGCGCGCCACCTCGCGAGGGCAGAGGGTCAGGCCGCAAATAAAAGCAGCCCCGAATGGCGGCGGCTCGCCATCGACGTGGCCATGCTGATCGATCTCGGGCGGTTCTTCGGCGCCAAGCTGCGCGCCGGCGTTCTCTTCCGGATTTTCGAGCGTACCGGCGATCGCACCGCCCTGGAAGAGGCGCTCAGGATCTATCGGAGCGCGCGCACGACATGGGCCGTGCTGGCCGAGCGCGCCCGCTCCGTGTACAAACCGGATATAACAGTCGGAGGAGAGGCCCACCTGCGTGGACATTGGCTCGACCGGCTGCCCGCAATCGACGACGACATCAGCGACATGGCCGCCCGCCTTCAAAATGCAAATTCGAGCACAGCCCGTCCGGACCGCCTCATTGCGGCAGTCCGGCAGTCCCTGGGACGACCGCAACGCCCTTCGGTCGGAATCCACCACACGCCGCCGGCGAGATTCCGCCCCGGCCAGCCCCTGGAACTCGAGCTGATGGTTCTTCAGCCGGAAGGCATCTCCGCCCGACTGTATTACCGTCGCATAAACCAGGCCGAGCGCTACGTCGCCGTTCCCATGCAGAAGGAGGGCAACCGCTTCCGGGCCTCGATTCCCGGCCCTTATACCTCTTCGCCCTATCCCGTCCAGTATTACTTCGAGCTGATCGCCGGGCCGGATATGTCCAGTCTGTACCCCGGATTGGGCGTGGATCTTACCGGCCAACCGTACTTTGTCTTACAACGATAAACCTGAAATTCCCACAAGGAACGACAGGGTAGGTAAAAGCAAGGTCAAACGCACAATCCTGCACACAAACGATCGTGGTGGCATCGCGATATCTCCCTCCTTTTCATCCGGATTAAGTCACCGGGATTGCGTCAGTCGCCGTTCTGTTTCATTCGTACTTCATTACCATGACCGTCCTCTGAGACGGGAGCTTGCCTGCAACAAGCGTGATCTGATGCGCGGCCTGTTCTACCTTGACGGATGGATCGAGCGCCTTCAAAAACTCATCAACGCCCGCCATTGAAAATCCTCGCCC
>JAFNAG010000307.1 GCA_017860135.1 Acidobacteriota bacterium | reverse complement strand
CAGCAGTACTGGCCGGTCATCGGCCAGATCCACTGGCTGTTGTTGAACATAGCTCCGGGGCTCCTCCGGTTTTTTGTCTCGATGGAACTGGGGCCGAAGGCGCCGCAGTCCCACTCGCATTCCATGCTCTCAGTGGTCATGCGCCGGTCCTTCGCGCCCAGTATTGCCTCGGGAGGCTCCCGGTTCCCTTTGCCGCGCACATAGTCATACCCGCGTGCCGGAATGATGTGGAAGTTCCAATCATAGTAGCGATGCCACTGGTAGACCGGGACATCGGTCCAGGTCTGAAAGCTGCGCTCGAGGATTCCTTCCAACTCCTGTTCCCGGTCCGCGGCTTCCACAGATACCCAGCCCGGGATTGCCCGTGCTATCCCCTTGATGATCGTTCCGTATACGGTATCGGTGGGCCCGTCGGACTCAGCATGGCAGCCGCGCGCATATCCCTTTCCGTCCACCGGCGGGCGATCGGGATCCCAGGAAGGAGAGTTGATCCTGTGAAACGGCTTCTTGTAGTCCCAGTCCTTCTTGTCATTCGTCCAGGCCATCAACGACCCCCCTCGATGCTTTCGATGCCGGCATTTCCCCGGGCTTCCGACCCGCGCGGCCGTCGCCGCCCACATTCCCGAACCGGGGATGTCGATACAACGTCCGGCCTGCAGCTGTCATTTCGCCGTTGGGGATTAGCAGGCGTCGGATTCGCCATATCGTGACTCAGGAATAGCTTCAGGATTTATAGGATATTCCCGCTTGGGGAACAAGCGGAAAGTATCCGGCGCAGATATGCCGTAAGTCTCTAAACGAGGGATCGTATTTGGAGTCATGGCGTTTCAGCGGTTCAGGTCCGGACCCTCGCCATCAGCTGGATTGGCGACATTCGACCGATGAATCAGTCACCATTTCTGATTGCGACTTAAGTCAGAGGCACCGGGTCCTGCTCCTGAATAGGAACGTACGATCTCGAAGTCTTCCATCAGGCCGTAGTCCATGAGCCGGTAGGAATCGCCTGGAGGCATCGTCGCCGGGCCGGTCTGGTAGTTGCCGGGGCCGATTATGGACCCCGGGATCCCGTGGTGCGGGCCATGCCGATTGCGGAGCGACCCGGTGACAATGACCTCGACCCGGTTTACGCCGGGCTTCACGAGCCGGGTGATCTCGCATTCGTACGGCTGCCAGCCAACAATCCCCGCCGGCTGGCCGTTCACTCTCACCTCGGCCACGCTGCCGCGCCATCGGCCCAGCCGGACCATGTAACGCGCGGGCCGGGTGTCCGGCGTGAATTCGTGCGTGCAGGCGACATCGCCGGGGTACATCGGCAATGCCTGGGTCTTCCACGATCCCAGCGTGAGCAGGATAGGTGCAACGATCTTGAATCCCCTGGCCTGCGGGACGAGGCCGAAGTCACCGGTGACATACACCGATTCGACCTCGTGGTGGATCGACATGGGACGGGCGACGAGCGTCAGAACATTCTCGCCTTCCTTCACGGCAGCGCCGATATCGTACACGCCGAAGGCGCGGTCGAACGCCCATTCGCCGGGACGCGGAGCGACCGGAGATCCATTCACCGCAACCTTCCAGAGGCGCGGCCGCTCGATGACGGCACGAAGCGAGGTGCGGTTCGCGAGTCCTTCCACGGTAAACCGGTAGGCCAGCTCGAACCCGGAATCCGGTGCAAATCTGTCCTGGTCCAGAATACTCGTCCTGTACTGGACGGCGGAGTTCCAGGGGTTGGCGCCCAGACCGTGGGCCTGGAATACCCGCCTGCCTGCCTGGGCGTAGTACAAATCCTGTTCAACCTTTTCGCCGATCTTGAGATCGCAATAGTCGATGGTGAGGACGTTGGGCTCGAGCCTGCGCACCTCCGGCATGCCCTCTGAAGCGATGGGTTCACCTTGGCCAAATGGCGCAGGAGCCGTAGTGGCCGTCTTGGCGCTGCCAACGTAAAGCAGCAGGCTGCCCGCCGGGGGAAGCTCCACGCGGCGCAACGCATAAGGCTCCGTCCGCCCGCTGAAGGGATCCATCCGGACCACAGAAGGAACCTGAAGCCGCAGTTCGGCGGAAGCCTGGCGTTCCGGGCTGTGGTTGCTGAAAAACAGAAGTTCGCCGTCCGACAGCTTGCGGCGTTGGTGGAACAGCGGACCATCGGCGGAGGCAATGTCCGCGGGGAGCAGCGCGGATCGGACCTCGGTGTCGTTCAGCGAGGAAACGGTCGCCCATTTCCGGTCCGTCGGCGCGCCGTCCGCGTAAGCCGGTGAACTGAAAGCGAGCAGCCTGCCGCCCTGAGCGAGGAACTCCTGCAGAAGGCGCACGGTGGACGATTCCAGGTTGTCGGTTTCCGGCGGGATGACGAACACGTCGTAACTGCGCCGGCCTACGGTGAAGCGTCCCCCGGCAGTCCTGCCGCGATCGCGCATGACCTGCTCGCTCGCCAGGTCGTATTCAACCTGAAGATACTGGAGGCGCGTGATGAAAGACTGGAAGGCCTCGCCCACGATCCTCATTCGCGGGTTGGACTGGCCGAAGGCGGCGTACATCCAGGACGTCGTCGTGGGCTCCAACACAAGGATTCGATTCACTTCCTCCCCGGCGGAGAGCGCAGCCGAAAGCCGGGCATAGTACTCCGCGAGCACCTTGTAGTGCTTCCACCAGGGATTGTGATAGGAAAACGACTGCGGATAGTCGGCCTTGCGGGCGCCCGCCATGGTGATCCAGGAGAGGTGCTGGTTCATGAGGTTGACACCGAGCGCGTACTCCCAATCACCGAGACGCTTCATGTCCTCATAACTGAGGTCCCACCCGGCGCCTCCATAGCTCTCACTCAACTTGCGGCGGCGGCCCGTCTGGTTGGCGATGCTCGAGACTTCCTTGACGGCGCGGACATTTCCGAATTGGGCGGCTGTGTCTTCCGCGAATGACTTGCCAAGCATGTCGATGCCCGGAACCTGGAACCATGCATACATGGCCATGGTGTCCGGCCCGTGGCCGATGCCCGGCCATTCGTGCTCCCAGTAGTGTCCGGTCCAGAGTAGCCCCTTGGACTCCGTGTAGTCGAACCATGGGCGTGCCCAGCGATCGATGAAGAGATCGAGCAGAAGCGCATAGTAATCGTGGCGGACCTTGCGCCAGTCACCGGTTTCCTCGATGAGGGATACGAGGCTGGTCTCCAGATCGTAGCCATAACGCCGGTGGAACTGCTCGAACAGATCGGGAGTCCAGCGGATGGAGTTGCGCGAGACCGGGTAGATGTGCGGCTCGTCGGTAAAGATGCCCGGCACGACGCGCCCGAATGAGCCACCGATGGCCTTCTCATAGCCGCGCATGGTGACGTCAATGAACTTCTCGGTGACGCCGGGCTTGAGCAGATCGACGTAAGGGAAGCCCCCGGTCCAGTTGCTCTTCGCATAGTAGGCACGTTCGAAACAGTAGGCCTCCCCGGAAGCGGTGGACGGCGTGACGCGCTCGAACCGGTCGCCTGATTTGCGGAGCAGGATCTCACAACCACCGAGATCCGATGCCGAAGGCGAAGCCAGCTTCCGGAGAGTCAGCCCCTGGCCCTGGTTGTAGGATTCGGGCATTTCGGCGGGGACGTTTCCTCCCGCGAATCCGCTGGGGTAGGAGTTCTCGTCATAAAGCCAGGCCTGCATGCCGAGAGCCGCCGCTTTTTCCACGCTGTAGCGCACGAGCGCAAACCAGCGGTCCGACAGGTATGGCGTGATGAGGCCGGGGCGCGGATGAATGAAGAACGCTGTGATGCCTTTGGATTTGTAATCCGCGAGGAAAGCATCGATTTCCGTCTCGGTGATCTCACCGTTCCAGACGAAAAACGGCGCCGTGGAGTAACCCGGTGGCGGTTGCGCGAAGACCGGCTGCAGCTCGGCAAATGAGTTCAGCACCGGCCATGGCGCGGGCGGCCTGGCGGCTGAAAAGGAAAAAGCTGCGATAGAAATAAACAGGATGGATAATCTGCTCATGACTAGCCTCCGCGAACCGGTCCGGAGCAGCCTGATTCTCGCGTCTGCTTCCCGGGCCGGATAATCCCCTCCAACAGGATTCCTTATAAGTGCTTTCATCCGCAGGCACAAGGGAATTGCGAATGTCAGGGACAGGCGTCATCACCTCCCGCAGGACGAGGGCAGGAACCCACGGAAGCCGATAATTTTCCCGCTCGGAGGTTAACCTTTTTGCTTCAGATTCCCGCCTTAAGCAATGACGGTTGGCGGAAGCTGTCTCCAGAGGGGCGGCCCCATGAACAACTCGCCTTAATTCGTTTTTTCAATCCGAGAAAGGAGAAAGCATGAACACAAACATTGGAAAACTCATGAGATTTGCCTTGTTGCTGCTTGCCCTGGCCCTTGGCACACTCCTGTGCTCGAGCGCCTGGACCGCCGCAGATGGACCTGTTGCCAAGTTCCCAGGCTTCACTCCGTTTGCGGTGAGCGCCGAAGGCGTGGCGGTCGACAAGATCGGCAACGTATATGTCAGCATCCGTGATGGTGTTCGCGGCAAGATCCTGAAATTCACTCCTACGGGTGTGCAATCGCTGTTTGCCGACATCGGCGAGGCGGAAGCGGATGGCCTTGCGGTGGATGCCGCAGGGGATGTCTATATCGCCATGGCTTTGGGGATAGACAGGGGGGTCTACCGGGTAAGCCGGGAGGGGGAATCCATCATTCTCCCCGGCTCTGAGCAGATCTTGTACCCGGACGCCCTTGCCTTTGATAATCGCGGCAACCTGTATGTCACCGAATTATTTTCGATGGATTCGCCGCCTGCCTTCGGCCCCGGCGGCATCTGGCGCATCCCGCCAAAGGGAGCGGCGGAGTTGTGGTTGCGAGACGATCTCCTTACCGGAACAGGGGCGACGGGGCTGGGATCTCCTGCCGGCGCCAATGGCATCGCCTATTTCCACGGCGACCTGTATGTGATCAACAGTGACAAGGCCCTCGTGGTGCGGATTCCGGTGCGGCCGGACGGAAGCCCGGGCCAGCCTGATGTGTGGGCAACACTCCAGGATGCGCCTGAGTCGCCGTTCCCGCAATATGGCTTCCCCCCTTTTGGGGACGGCCTCGCGCTCGATGTCCACGGCAATGTATACGTGGCACTGGCCGCCCAATGCGCGATCGTGCGGATCAATGCGCATGACAGGTCGCAGGAGACCATCGCTGCGCTTCTCTTCGACCCGCAAGATCCCCTGTTCGCCCCTTTCGACTTTCCAACGAGCCTGGCCTTCGGCACCGGCAAGGGCGGGCGCGAGAGTCTTTTTGTCGCCGGCCTTGGCTGGCTTGGTTCCTTTGGATTTCCCGGCCCGGGTCCCGGCCTCGTCAAGATCGAAATATGGGTGCCAGGTTTGCCGCTAAACTAATGAGCCCGTGAGACCACACGGCCGCAACAGGGCCGCTTCTGAGGCGGCCCTCGCGTTCGTGCGCGGTTCAACCGCCAATCAGGTCAGCGGGGGCCGCCTCTCTTCAGCTGAAAACGCATCTGATCCCAATCCCGGATATATACAGCGTTATAAGTGAGCGACAAGATTCGAGAGCCAGTGCGCGCCTGACGCAAACGGCAGCGGTCGTTTTTTCGCCACGGAAACCACCGAGATCACGGAGGAGTAACGTCGCAGCTCATGTCCGGGGGCCAACGCTTCGCGTTGCGCCCTTCAAGCCCGGGAGCGGCGGAAGAGCCGCAACGGTCATGGATCTCAGGCGTGTGTTTGACAGCTCTTCCGCCGCTCCCGGGCGTGAAGGGCTGCCGAAGGCGCCCCCGGGCAGGTTTGAGATTTCTCTGTGGTTTCCGTGGCTCGTTTTTGCCTTTCTTCCGAACGCAGCCGAAGGACCAGATGTCCGCTCGCTTGTCCACTGGCTTGCCCTTTGCCTGCTCCGGCGACATGTAGGCCGCCGTACCGAGGACGACACCGGGACGGGTCGTCTCGGCTGTGCTTGTCAGCGAGTGCGACAGGTCTGCAGTGGCAGCCTGATCGCGCAGGGCTCGAGCCAGCCCGAAATCCAGGATCTTCACCTTGCCGTCGGGCGTCACTCTCACATTCGCGGGCTTCAGGTCGCGATGGATGATCCCCTTCTCGTGGGCTGCCTCCATTCCCTCGGCGATCTGGCGGCAGACCTCAAGAGTCTCTTCCACGGGAAGCGGTCCCTTGCGCAGTAGCT
>JAFNAG010000699.1 GCA_017860135.1 Acidobacteriota bacterium | reverse complement strand
GCAAACAAGTAGTCCTTCGCCAGCTGGAGCAGATCGTTCCCCTCCGGGGAGCGTGAGTCTGAACTGAGCAAGGCCGTGCCCTTGGCGGGTGCCGCTGGGAGCAGAAACCCGTCCCGCACAAGCCGATCGCGATCGAAGCCGGAGTACCTGGCGATGAAGGAGACGAGCCCGTCATGATCTACTGCAAGCTGGCGCACTCGCCCAATCCGTTCAAGCCGCTTCGCCGCCTTGACAGCATGGAGATGGCGGCGATCCATCTCGTGAAGGCTGTGGGCATCCAGGGTGAGGCGCACGATCTGCTCAATGAGCCATTCTCGGTCCTGTGCGGCGAGATGTTCACGCAGCTTCGCCTCGAACTGCGGGACAAACTCTCTGTTGATCTGGCGTACAACCGACTCGATGTTGGGCATCTTCCGAAAGGAGAGCTTCGCGACCCATCACGCTTCCTCAGAGTTGCTGCCTGCACAGTGCCAGGGACGAGCCTTGCCACGGATCCCCTCTCGGCGGAACGGGGCAAGCCGGACTCCCAGGATGATCCGCTGTCCAACCCAGAATGCAGGAGCTCACATTCTGCGATGGAACCGCACGTCCTGGGCAGGCCCACCTCGGGCAGACCGGTTGTACCTGAGGGTCAGAATCCACAGCTCGGCGACTCGTCAGGCTCAGCCTGCACGGCAAATCGCATAGGCGACGTGAAGCCGAGCGAATCATCCAGCGTCAGTTCCGCAATCATGGGAAGAGAGCCGCCATCCGGCAAAGATGCGTCCGTCTCATAGACCGTCTCCTGCCCAATCCCGAAGGAGCCGTCGGCTGATTGGCCACCGCCGCCGCCGCCCCCGCGCGGCTGAAGCGCCAATTCCTCTCCTCCATAGAAGAGCTTCACGTCGACCAGCGGCGCCGGAGGTCTATAGTCAGGGGCTGCGCCGCTCGGGGCGCGGATCTCACTGGCCGCAACTGCCAGCCTGACACAGCTTGTCCCATGCTTCACCTGGGGGAGCTCCAGCAACACGCCGGTGCTGGACCGAACCGAGTGCGTGAGAAGCTCCTGCACAGCGACGAGCGCAGCCTCAGTAGACGGTGCAGTCGATTCTGCAGTCTCCGTCGGCAAACCCGGCGAAGGTGGTGAAGCGGCCGAGAGAGTCTGTGCGGCGGGCGGCGAGCACGCCACCCCAAGCACGAGGACTCCCGCAAGCGCGAGTGCAGTGCTCACTTTCATGGTTGTGACCTCCTGATTAGACCTCGATCTCCAGCGTTTGGGACCGGGCCAACATCCCGGCTCCGATGCGAGGCGGCATCGACGGCAAACCATGCCCGGTCATCCGAGTCTGATACTCGGCCGGAGGATATCACCTCAATGAGGGCATGGTGTGGCCGCTGCCAGGAAACTCCGGCAGGATCCGGGGCGACCGACCATGTCCAGAATCTGCCGATGCATTTCTATCGGACTGCGAGTCCGAGGAAGTACGGCCAGACCACCAGACCAAGTAGAGCCTGCCACCAGATAAGCTTGGCAAAGGCGATTGTGAACAGCCAACCGATGAACCAGAATACCCCTACGCCTGCGTCGACGCGGACAGGGATCTGCGACGTCTGAGTTGTCATTTTATTCTCCTTCCTGTGCACGGCGCACCTTGAGGAAGCCTGTGGCGACAGTGCTGGGCGCATGGCCGGCACGCCTTATCTCCGGCAGGTCGGGCCACATCGTTTCTTATCACCGCACCCAGCCTGGTACGACGCGGGCAGCATCCGGATGATGCCGGGACGAGCGAGCTAGGCGGACGCAGGAGGGGCTTCTCGCCACTCCGCCCGCTCCCGCCTGGCGGAGCCGCCGTCCGACACTTCACCCCAGCCGCAATCCCCGAGATGAGGGGATCGGTGGGCGCCGCCTTGAGCATCGGCAGCCGGGGAGCTGCGGTTTGTGGATCTCCCGTGAACGGAAGAAAGGAACGCGCCGTAAGACGACCGGGATCACTTCGCATCCAGGAGCATGCTCGCCCAGGCGGCAGCCCGTCCCAGCTCACCCTCCTTGAGCGGACCCTCGGTATCTTCGACGAAGAATCCTTCGGGCGGGAGGATCAGTGTGCCGCCAGCACGCCTGAGTTGGTCAGCGATCCGCTTGGCGGCGTAGCCTCCGGTCCTGACAATGAAGCGTACGCCCGCCGAGTCGATCTCGTCTGCTTTGAGCCGAGTGTCGAACGCCGCCACCCTCTTTCCCTCGAGGCTTCGCGAGCCAAGATGCTTCAGCACCGCCGCGAGGGGCTCAGTTGGACGGAACCCTCGTGTGGGTGACCCCACGACCAGGAGGTCACTCCCTGCAAGCCCGTCGGGATCGGCTTCCGTGGGCAAGAGCAATTCGACGTCAGCGCGCGAAGCGAGGGCGTCTGCGATGGACTGGGCAATTTGCCGCGTGTTGCCGAACACCGAATCATAGAGGACAATGGCTTTCAAGGTCGATTCCCCTGATCAACCCCCGCGGACAGCGGGCGTGTCTCTTGAATATGCGGCGCCTACCCTCTCGCCAGACATCCGGAGGATGTGGAGGCACCGATCAGCAGTTCACCTCTGCGGCGCATCTCCCCTCGACCCTCACGCAGGCA
>JAFNAG010000306.1 GCA_017860135.1 Acidobacteriota bacterium | reverse complement strand
ACCCCAACGGGTGCTGGCGGAACTGGATGCTTCTAAGGCGGGAACTGCTCTGGATGGGCCGTACCTAGCCTGGACGCCGGACTCAAAATGGGTCGTCAGCCCGGTGCCGGAAGTCGGAAGAAGGATCTGGAGCTTGTGCTTGTTTTCCGTCGAGACAGGAGAGAAGCGACAGGTGACGAATGCAGCCACTGAGGTGGGGGGTGGCGACACGGCTCCTGCTATCTCTCCAAACGGCCGCGTCATGGCGTTCGCCCGGATACGCGCGCCGGTGTCAGAACTTTGCCTACTCAGTCTTGGAGAGGGCTACAAGCCCCAGGGCGAGCCGGAGAGAATCCCAGCGGATAATCCGTACAACATTGGTGCGGCTTGGACACCGGATGGCAGCGACATCGTGTTTTCCGCCGGCGTCCGGGTCGGCACGCACGTATCCATCAACCACGGACTCTGGCGGGTGGCGGCAGCGGAGCCAGCAAAGGCCCGGAGGCTTCCGTTCGCCCAGGACAATGCACGTTCGCCAGGCATCTCGCGGCTTGGGAACCGCCTAGCCTATGCAGTGGAGAGGGGTGATACTAATATCTGGCGTATCGACTTGCAGGGACCTGACCGCAAAGCCGGTGTGCCATTCAAGCTCATCTCCTCCACGCGCTCGGAACATGGGGCTAGACTCTCGCCGGACGGAAAGAGAATTGTTTTTCAATCCGACCGCTCGGGAGTGAATGAAATCTGGGTGTGCGACAACGACGGGGCGAATCCTGTAAAACTTACTTCAGTTGGCGGGTCAGCCAGGGACTTGAGCCTGGGGGAATGGTCACCGGACAGCAAGAGCATCGTTTTCGACATGAATGTCGGGAGTAACTTTGGAGTCCATGTCATCAGCGCGGGCGGCGGGGTGCCGCGTCGCCTGACTACCGCTCCAAAATGGGTCAGCTTTCCTTGCTGGTCTCGAGACGGCCAATCAATCTACTTCCGTTCTGGGCGCGGCGGAACGACCCAGGTCTGGAAGATGCCTGCCGGTGGTGGGGATGCCGTCCAAATCAGCCACGATCCGGAAGGCGTGGATCGGCTACATGAATCGCCCGATGGGAAATTCCTTTACTACAGCAAGGGATGGCCGAATCCGCAGAGTGTCTGGAGGGTAGCCGCGGAGGGCGGCGAAGCAACGAAGGTCCTTGACGGGGTGCATACAACGGCCGGGTGGACCGTCGGAGGACACGGAATCTACTTCTTCGCCAAGCCCGACGAGAAGGGGCACAGCGATTTGTCCATCTACGAATTCGCCACAGGCAAGACCCGAAAGATAGCAACAATCGAACGACCAGTCACTTGGTACGTCGAGGTTTCCCGCGACGATCGCACCCTTCTGTACACGCAGGTTGACGAAGCCGGCAGCGACCTGATGCTGGTGGAGAACTTCCGCTAACCGGTCCGTTGAACATGAGCGCGGGTGGTGGCCTCGGAACCGAAGGCGATCAGCACAGAGCCGCGAGAGCGTGGGCAGGAGGCATCCGTGATACAGACATCGGGGTCTCGAATCAATCGCAAGGATTTTATGAAGCTTACCGCAGCAGGCGCCATGGCGGGGGTAATGGCGCCCCTCGCCGGTCGCCCCGAGTCTCCCCGGCATAGGAGCGAGCGGGCACTGGGATCACCTCCAGAGACCCGCTCCCTCTCAACCGACGTGCTCGTGGTGGGCGCCGGACCCTCCGGCATCCCCGCGGCCGTCGCCGCCGCCCGGGGCGGCGCCAAGGTGATCCTCGCTGATCAGGATTTCGTGCCCGGCGGCGCGCCGGTGAACATGTACGTCTCGGCGATCTGCGGGGGGCCGCAGGTCGGTATCTTCAGGGAAGTGCTTCAGCGTCTGAATAACCAGTTCGATCTCAACGGGGTGGTGCGTACCCCGCGCAGCGACAGCTGGTCGAAAGAGGTATTCCTCCCAACCGCCATCTGGTGGTACCTCCCCTCGAGCTTCATCGCCGTGTACCGCGCGATGATTGCCGCCGAGCGCAATATCTGCTTTATTCCCGGCCTCAGGGCCACGGGGGTGCTGTTGGAGGCGGGCGCGGGCAACCGCACCTGGGTGCGCGGGGTGCGCTTCGAGAACGCCGGCAGTCAATCCACCGTGATCGAGGCGCCGGTGACGGTCGACGCTACCGGCACCGGGCTCGTGGCCGAACTGGCCGGCTGCGAGTGCCGCTACGGACGCGACACCCGTGAGGAGTTCAACGAGCCCTGGGGAACCTCGGTGGCAGACCATAAGGTACAACGTGTCACCTGGATGTACATCAGCCAGCGGGTGAAACCCGGTGCCACCCTCGATGTCAAGCGCCTCAAGAACAACAGGCTGGTGGAAAACGCCATCGACGGCTGGGTGGGCACGGGCACTCCGGATTACTACGAGCGCAACACTGGTATCTACCTCCACTGGGGGGCCACCGTGGAGTGCCGCGACACCCGCGACCCGGCGGAGATCGGCGACGCCCAGTCGCGGGCCTTCGATCTCATGCGGCCTGACCTGGAGTACCTGGCGAGCGCCGGTTTCGCCGTGCACCTCGCGCCCAAGCTCGGCATCCGCGAGGTGCGCCGGGTTGTGGGTGAGTATGTCCTGACCCTCCGTGACCTCTACGCCGGTTCCGTCACTGATGACACGGTGGCCTTCAGTTCCTACGAAATCGATGCCTGGGGCGAAGAGGTACCAGTGGAGTACAAGAAACAGCCGGTAAAGACTTACGGGATCCCTTACAGATGCCTGCTGCCGCGCCGCACGGAGGGACTGCTCATCGCCGGCAAGGCGATCAGTGCCACCCACCTCGCAATGAGCTCACTGCGGGTGCAACCCATCGTGGCCAGCATCGGTACCGCGGCAGGCGTGGCCGCGGCCGGTGCTGCGCTGCGCAAGACCGCGCTGCGGGATGTGCCGATCGAGGCGGTTCGCCGCGAGCTGGTAAAGATTGGAACTCTGTACCAGTCATCTCAGTAAAGAAACTCTCCATGATAGGCAAGACACTCTCCCATTAACGGATCACCGAAAAGCTCGGCGAGGGCGGCATGGGCGAAGTCTATCGTGCCGAGGACACGAACCTCTCCCGGCAGATAGCGATCAAGGTCCTGCCCGACGAGTTTGCACACGATGCCGAGAGGCTCGCGCGATTCCAACGTGAAGCGCAGGTGCTGGCATCGTTGAATCATCCGAACATCGCCACCCTGTACGACCTCGAAGAGTCCGACGGACAATGTTTCATCGTCATGGAACTGGTCGAGGGGCAGACGCTCGCACGCCGGCTCCTGAAGGGGCCAATGCCAGTGGAGGAGGCACTTGAGGTGTGCCGTCAGATCGCCGAAGGACTCGAATACGCCAATGAGCACGGCATCATCCATCGCGACCTGAAGCCTGCCAACATCAAGCTGCGGCCGGACGGCGCTGTGAAGATCCTCGACTTCGGCCTCGCCCGGGCATTGCAGCCGGACGTAGCCACATCAGATATGAGCCGCTCGCCCACGATCACGGCAGCTGCGACGAGGGCGGGCGTGATCCTGGGAACAGCCGCCTACATGAGCCCCGAGCAGGCGCGCGGGGAGACGCTGGACCAGCGCACCGACATCTGGGCGCTCGGCTGCGTACTATACGAGGTGCTCACGGGACGGCAGGCATTCCAGGGTGACACTATCTCAGACACGCTGGCGGCGGTTCTGCGCGCGGACCCGGGCTGGGATGTCCTTCCGGCCGAAGTCACAACGCCACTCCGGGATCTGCTGCGCCGATGCCTGGCGAAGGATCCGAAACAACGCCTGCACGCGGTCGCCGACGCGCGCCTGGAGGTCCAGGCCATCGCGTCGGAGCCGGCAGCCGGCAGCGGCCGTGTATCCCGCGGACCTTGCACGCAGGCCGATGCCATGGAGATCACCGGTCGCGGCAGGGGCCGGAGGCGCGGCACTCACCGCCCTAGTCATTGCAGGATTACTCCTTTCCGGAGTATCGCCTCGCGCAACCCGGCACGAAGCGCCGCCGCTGAGCCTGTCTATCATCCATACGGAGGGGAGCGAAGTCGCGGTGCCGGCCATCTCTCCGGACGGCCGCCGTGTGGCGGTGCAGGTGATCGATCCACGCGCCGGCACCAGCGACCTCTGGTTCGTTGATGTGCAGACCGGCAGTCGAAGCCCGCTCACGATGGCCCGTGGTTACGCCGGAGGGCCGGTTTGGTCCCCGGACGGCACGCGCCTCGCCTATGGCTATCAGCCGCCCGGGCAGCTGGATGACGTGTACGTCAAAGACCTCCGCAATGGACAGGTCACGGCCGTCATCGAAAGTCCGGCAGAAGTGGGACACCCCGTGGCCTGGTCCCACGATGGCGCACACTTGCTTGTCTTGGTTGGAGGTTACACGCACTTCAAGGGGCTGTGTGTCTGGTCATTTGCCTCGCGCACTCTGACGCCGTTCATCGACTCGCAATCAGAGGAGAGGGGGGCCGTCTTCTCGCCTGATGACCGCTACGTGGCCTTCTCCTCGATGGAGTCGGGTCGCAAGGAAGTCTATGTCACGACCTTCCCCGAGCGCCGGCAGACCTGGCCGCTCACGACCGAGGGCGGCCGCGTGCTGAGCTGGCGCAACGACGGGCGTGAGATCCTTGTTGCGACTCTTTCCGGCCACATCGCTGCATATCCCGTGAATACTGAAGGCGGATTTACATCCGGCCAGCCCACAATCCTCATCCGGGACTTAGGCAGCGCGGCTCGCTACAACAGCGCCAGCCCGGATCACTCCCGGATTGTGATCCGCGTGAGCCCCGACGCAACGAAGGACAAAGGCGAGATCCGGCTTCTCTTCAACTGGGCCGAGGCACTCAAGCCGTTGCGACCGGGAGCGGCTTTGCAGTAAGCATCGCCGCCGGCCCGCCGTTCGCGTCTGCTTCGCTCCGGCTCACACGGGCATCTCGTTTCCCATCCTGGGTGCCAGGGGGAGGCACTTGACACGAAACGTGACACGTTACACTCCGATCATGATCAAGTCCTTCGCGGACAGGCACACGCAGGAGCTGTAGGCCACTGGTAGATCAAGACGGCTTCCTCCGAAGATCCTCAGACGAGCCATCAGACGGCTCGAGTATATCGATCTTGCCACGTGCCTGGAGGATTTGCGAGTGCCTCCCGGCAACCGGCTTCATGCAGTGGGAAGAGGGCGGGCGGGGCAGCACTCCATTTCGATCAACGATCAATGGCGAATTTGCTTTCGTTTTGCTGAAGGAGATGCTTACGACGTTGAGATCGTTGATTATCATTGAACGAGGTGAACACTCCGGAGTTCTGGATGAATGCCCAGCGTGCCGTGGATCTCTGGAATGCCGAGAGAATCATCCGGAAGAGCATAAATAGGATCGCTCCTCTCTACAGAAACTCCCTTCCCGCCCCTCAGCGCCTCTCTCACAGGTCGCCGTGAGGCGGGTCTCCGGCGCTGTGAAAAAACTATGAGCACCGCAAAGACGCAGAGTTCGCAGAGATGACACATTGATTCTAAATCAGATAGAAATCACTCTCTGCGGTCTTTGCGCCTCTGCGGTGAATTCTTCACAGCTTCTCCGACGCGCCGCACGGCGTTGACTTGAGAACTCTCTCCTGAGGCTCCCTGAACCGAGTTTCTGGCTCGGGCAACCGCCCCGATACTCGGAGTCGTCAGCATCGGGACAGGAACTATCACGGCCGACTTCAGCCAAGTGTTCGACGACAACCGCGCCTCGCGGCTCCACTCCTCCGAGCGCAGACTGTTCGAATACTGGTCAGCCCCGGAACGGCTGCGGGCCGAGCCCGATCGGACACTCCTCGAGTATCTGCGCGTCATCACGCCCACGGACTTTTGGACAAATGAGGCTCGCGACCTGCGCATCGTGGGTCAGCATCCGGATTGAGTGCACACTGCTGGTAGAGACAATCACGGGGTCGGACCTCGGACCGGGGAATTGACATCAGACCACTTCTCCGAATTCGAGATTCAGGACCCGGGGAAGGGATCCCTGAACCGGGAAGCTCCGTTGCGCGGATGTAGGGCGAGTTCCTGTTCGGTGCGAATGCCGAGCAGGCAGTGGAGAAGCCCTGTATCGCACCGAAAATAGATCTTCGGCGATTTGACCTGGCGCTTGCCCAGATTGGCATACCAGGGCCGAAGCTGGCGCACCATGAATAAATCCTCAAGCAAATCCACGTAACGGCGTGCCGTGCCTTCACTGATATTCAGGGTTCGGGCGGCTTCGGAGTTGTTCCACAACCGGCCGTTATAGTGCGCCAGGATGCTCCAAAATCGAAACAGGCTGGTGGCCGGTATGCTGAATCCGAACTGCGGAACATCGCGTTCCAGAAAGGTCGTAACAAAATCATTCCGCCAGGCGAGACTTTCTTCCTCGGAAGCGGCCAGGAAGGAAAGCGGGAAACCGCCGCGCCGCCAATGCCGTGATTGGGACGCAAAACCCACTTCTTCGAGGCTGAAACCGCTCATGGAGACGATCGTCAGACGCCCGGCCAGCGATTCGGATGATTGGCGCAGCAAATCGGGCGAAGCGCTGCCGAAAATGACAAAGCGGGCTGGCAGGGGCTTCTGGTCGAACAAAACCCGCAACACAGGAAACAGATCGGGACGGCGCTGGATTTCGTCGATGACGATCAGCCCACGCAAATCCTGAAGAGCTACCATTGGCTGATCAAGGCGTGCAAGGCTGAACGGATTCTCCAGATCGAAATAGCATTTGGATTCGGGAGATATGAATTGGCGGGCCAAGCTTGTTTTCCCGCACTGGCGCGCGCCGATCAGCCCAACTACACGGCTACGCTTCAGAGCATCCTGTATTCTCTGGAATAAGGTTGTTCACGGTATCGTATGGTCATTATGCCTTGAAGTTCCGCTATCCAATGCAGGATTTTCCAGCTATCCGTCCCGTCGTCATACTTCATTGCGCTCAATTTATGGCCGGTGTCCAAACCTCGCGTCCGAATTTCAGCGCCCTGTGACGCCTGACGAAGCCGTAATAGCAATGGATAGAAACGATGAGCTGCCTGTTCCACCCTCCTCTGCACAACCAGTAAGTAAATCAGCAATCCCATGACTGGAATGGCAAGGCCCACAACTACACAGTGCGCGGTGCTCAAGCAGGCTTCTTCCAGGCTCAACCGAAACTGTGGTTTGCGCGTGCGGCCATCACCAGGGTTGTTGGAAGTATCCTCTCTGCGAAAGAATCACGGCGGAGTGGCGACCTGTGCTTCTAGCGCGCTACCGGCTGCTACCTTTAGGCTGTTGAGGCGAACAGAGAGTGCGTGCTATCTGTAGTCTGTGACTAGACTAACCCCATCTTTGGAACGACAGCTAAGGCAAACGATCGCCGAGCGCATTCGTGCGAGGCGCATGGCAGTGGGCGTGTCACAAGAGGCGTTGGGTGAGAAGGCAAACATCCACAGAACCTACATAGGTGCAGTAGAACGCGGAGAGAAGAACGTAACCGTGGTCACGCTGGCTAAGATTGCACATGCACTGCACTGTAAACTCTCTGACCTCCTTCCAGACGGTGTTGATGCCCACTAAGCCAAACCGCGACGTGCTTCTCGCTATCGCTGCAAAGCATCTCGACCTGATCGCGGAATACAATCCTTACCGCAACTTTCCGGGGGTAGGAAATCGTAAGGCCTTCGCCGAGCTAATTGGGGCGGACCCCGCATTTTCTTCTTTCGGGTTAGATAGTGACCGTTACGCCGTTGCGCGCATCGGTGGAAACCTGATCACGTCTCTTCACCGAAAGATCGGTGATATGTACGAAGAGACATTCCAATATTTGCTCAAATGTCGGTTTGATCTTTCAGAGGCGGACCTTTCTTTCGCGGTCGAAGTGACCATCGGAAGCCGAACACAAGTGCGCTCGACTGATGGCGTTCTCACGAAAGGGTTCATATCTGGCCTAAACCTTCCGCTGCCCTCAGGATGGGAGAAGAGCGCTAAGGGTATGGCGTTTGAAGTCCGATCCTGCTATCAAATCGGAGATTCGAAGAGGATTCAAGCCGATTGGGACATGGCGCTGGCTTTGAAAGCAAAGCAGATAATTCCAGTCATGCTCATCTTTTGTAGCACATCACTCAGAAGCCCTGTACAGCGGCTGCGGCAGAGCTGGAACCTTTTTGAAGGCAAGGACACCTTTGACTTCATAAAGGCACTGACGGGGTTCGATCTATTGTCTTTCATGTGTGCGCACAAGGAACGCCTGACCGCGCCTATTGCTGCGGCCCTTGCTAAACTGTAGCCACCACAGCAGTCTCGTACAGTCGTTTCCTTCCACCGCGTTTCCGGAACAGAATGATCCTCTCTACCTGAAATCCGGCAAGTTCGAAGAGTCGAGCTAGGATGGTCTCTGTGTAAATCTCGATCCCCGAAAGTCGTGAGTTCCCGACGACGTACGCACAACGAGAGCCCTTGGCGAGCATTGGGCGCAGGCTCCGCAGGTGACGGTCAAGATCTAGGAAGTACTTGGTGGCGTAGTTGCACATCAATACGCTTTCTTGGCTGAGAGCCTCCCAGTACGAGAGTGCAGGCCGCAATAACTTGGGCGGAATAAGAAGTTCTTTCATCAATATCGACGTTGCTGCGCCCCACGTGCCACCCACAGTCTTGAGATCTATATCCGTAGCACAGCGGCGCGTTCTGAGCACATCCATGAAGTGCAACTGCGGTCTCGTCTGGTGAACGTAGCTATAACGATTGGGGTACGGGGGCGACGTTATGACATGGCTGACTGATCCTGCCTGTAATGGCGATGTAGGCGCACATGAATCATCAAGCCTCACCTCGCAACTGCCACTCAATGCGATCTGTTCGGCAGTCAAAGAGCGGCAGTCTTCCGCGATTTCATGCACCTGTCGACGCAATTGGGAGTACACGTCGATAACGCGATCATGGTCGTCGTCGAACGTGATTGTAGGATGGTTGCGGTGTATATTGGCGCAGGTTAGGCTTGTCTCGGTAAGAGCAAGCCAGAGTGCGCTCTCCAGCGGCTTGAAACGCGCATCGCGCGAACAGGCTTTCGCGATGATGAGGTCCTTCATCACGTCTTCTTTCCACCATCGGAAAACATCGTGAATGTCGGGAACCGGGATACCAAGACTCTCCGAAACTTCGTGCACCGACGCTTTGGCGTGCTCGCTAATCATCCGCAAAGTTGACGTGAGGAATTCTTGGTACAGCGAGTCTGGATGTTTGTGCCACGTCAATGAATATGAGCCAACCCGTTGGAGCAGTGGATTGATTTCAAAACCAATGGCCGGAATGCCGTTTTTCTGGCATTCGATTACAGTGGTTCCGCGCCCACTGAATGGATCAAGAACGAGTGAATGATTGTCGATGCCGAATTCGCGGATAAAAAAGCGTACCAAGCCGGGTGAGTAGCTTGGTGTCAAGCGGTACCAGCGATGGACGCTCTCAGACTGACCAGGGAGAAATGTGATGTCCCCTATATCGACTTCATCCATCCGAAAACGGTGGCGTTCCAAGTTCTCGTCAAACTCTCGATCCACGGCGATACAGGGAAACAGCAGAGGTTGTTGTCTCAAGTCGCTGACTCCTCTTTCTAGCATCCTAAAGGTAGCATGAATTCATGTCAAGTCTGCAGATTTGCAGTTTGCAGGAACCTAATGGCCCTGGTGCTGCAGCCTGTGTGTTTCAAACCGTTCTGATTTGAGCTCTAGCGGCTGCCTCTTACCCGATGCGTTGAGTGTGCTAGACTGAGAATTACCCTAGATCAGGGCATGCCTGCCCCGAGGCTCCAGGAACAGCAACTATCCGTGCACTCCTAATGTTCCGCCAGGATCAGTTTCATTTCAGAAAATCTGTTTCTAGCACATCTATTTCCGCCACACACCCTTATGGACAATGGTGCACTTGCAGGCTTGCGCTACACGTTCCCCAGCGACGTCCGTGCCGCAGGTTTGGCTACCGGCGTCGTGTTACCCTTGGAATGATCGACTTCTTGGTCTTGCTACAATCAATTGAATGGAAGAAACTTACAAGTGCGGTAGAAAAGGCGGCTTTTCTGCCAAGTGGAACCCCTGTGCCACCCCGGAGGTGCTTGCCGAGATGTGGGTGCTTACAAGTTATTGATTCTATTGGTGGAGCTGACGGGGATCGAACCCGTGACCTCCTGACTGCCAGCTCGCATCTACCTCAATAGAATCAATAACTTACACGCTTTCCTGCCGATTTTTCATCCCTATTCCAACCTGTGCAACCTCCAGATGCAAGCAAAACGCAAGTGTGACCCCGGGCCGTGATCGCCCGGGGATCTCTTTCAACCAGTCATTCTTATGGCTGTCGGAGGAGACTCACCTGCGACTGCAGCTCTGGAGTTGAAAGATGCCGGGCGGCAACATCACCCTCGAAAAGACCCTCCCGAACAGCATCGAATCCGAGCGCGCCGTGCTCGGGGCGGTACTGCTCGACGACAGGGCGATCTTCCCTGCTTCCGAGATCCTGACGGCCGACGACTTCTACCTGGAATCCCACCGCGAGATCTTCCGCGCGATGCTCGCCCTCTCCGAGGAGGAAACCTCGATCGACATCTTTACGCTCCGCGAGGAGCTGCGGCGCCGGGACAAGGAGGAGGCTGCCGGCGGCCCGGCCTACCTGGCTTCCCTCACCGACGGATTGCTGCGCGGGCTCAACGTCGGGCACTACGCGCGGACCGTCCGGGAGAAAGCCACATCGAGGCAGCTGATCCAGCTGTCCAGCGAGGTGATGAGCCGGTGCTACGAAGGCGAGGAACGTCCGGCTGAGATCCTCGAGAAGGCCGAGTCGCGGATATTCCGGATCGCGTCGCGGGAAATCAAGGGCGGCTTCCAGCCGGCGCGCGAGCTTGCCGGCGCCGCATACAGGGGGATCGAAGAGGCCGCAAAGCGCAAGGCGCCGGTGGCGGGGATCGACGCGGGATTCACCGATCTGAACCGCATGACCGGGGGATTCCACAACCAGAACCTGGTCGTGGTCGCGGCAAGGCCGGGGCTGGGGAAGACGTCGCTCTGCCTCAACGTCGCCTGCCACGCGGCGATCAGGAACGGCAAGCACGTCGGCATCTTCAGCCTGGAGATGTCAAAGCCGGAAATCATGAAGCGGATGATTTCTTCGGTTGCGGAAGTGGAGGCAAACAGAATCCAGAGCGGCTATCTGAGCAGGGAGGATTGGGCGAAGATCGGCCAGGCAACCTCATCCCTTTCCGCCGCACCCATCTACATCGACGATACGGCGAACCTTACAATACTCCAGGTGCGCACGAGGGCGCAGCGGCTCGCCCTGGAACACGGGCTCAACCTCCTGGTCGTCGACTACCTGCAGCTCGTATCCGGATCCAGCCGGCGGTACGAGAACCGTACCCAGGAGGTGACGGAGATCAGCCGGGGGATGAAGAACCTCGCGAAGGAGCTCGACATCCCCGTGATCGCCGTCTC
>JAFNAG010000305.1 GCA_017860135.1 Acidobacteriota bacterium | reverse complement strand
AAACACAAATACGGGATGCAAGCGACGATGTGGCATCTGTCCCTCCCTTTGCGGAAATGGTATCAGGCGACTGTGTCCCCGCTGCCACCGGGGACACGCCAGCCTGTCACCCTTCTAATAGCGCACGGTGAATTCCGCGGCGGTCTCGGCAGCCTGACCGGAAATGGCGTCATGGACTCGTACCCGCAACTGATAGACACCCGGCTGGAGACGGCTCAGGTTGACCATCCGGGCCAGGCGGCAATAGGAACCGGCGAATCGCATCATCGATGACGAGTCCCGCCATACGTCCGGTTCCTGGCCCTTCCGGGCCATGGAATATTCCACCTTGAGCGCAGGTTGCGAGCTTGAGGCATCCAGGGCGAAGTTGTATATCTGCAGGTAAAGGCCGAGGTCCTCCGAGCTCTTGAAGGAGTCATCCGTTTTGGGAATGACCTTTAAGTCTCCCAGGATGAAATTCGCAGTGGTTCGATCGGGAGTTCCCGGTTCGATCCTGGAGGCGATCAGGATCGAGCTTGTCTGCAGCCTCGGCTCACCGAATCGCGGGACTTCGAGCCTGCGCTCCAAGGTCCCGATGCGCTTGCTCTGGAGATCCCTGACGGCGACGTCGATCTTGTAGATGCCGGGCTTGAGGATCAGGCGCTTCTGATATACCGAGGACCTCGATTTGGCTCTCTCAAACTCGTCCGGTGAAAAATCCCGCACTACCTCCTCTTCGAACATCGCCTCAATCTGGTTTCTCAGCCCGATGACGCGCCCGAAAATCTGTACCCCGCCATGATATATGCCCGTAGTATTGGCAAATCCCATCTGCTCGTTCGAAACCAGAACGGTCACCGGGACCAGCACCTGCTGGTCCGTGAGACGGATGAAGTCGTGGCGGATCTCGAACGGGAAACCGGAATAGTAGATGCGGGTGCTGACGGCGGCTTCCAGATCCTTGTATCTGACGGCAGGTGCGCGGTTGAGGGCGGCGGAGACCCCCATTTGCGCCAGGGGCTTGTCCCTGGTGCTTTCGAATCCCCCCATGCCGGAGTAGACGCCCTTATAGTCGCCGGAATAGCGACGCCCCGACACTCGATCCTGCTTATTGACGGCTCCTCCCATCATTTCCCGCTCGAGTTCGTCCAGGGTGAGCCCCATATTCCCCGATAGCAGCAGAGCATCTTTGCGCTGCTTGTCGAAGGTGAGTTCGAACAGTCCTCCCCCTTTGTCATCAACAAACTCGAGTTCGATGTCGTCACCCACCCCTTCGATGTGGCGGTACTCCCAGCGCTCGATCGGGAAAATGCTCGTGAATCCTCCGCCCTCCTTGCGCTCCCTTTCGTAGGGGCCGCCCGTCGGTTTGCTCACCAGACGGTCGGGAGGACCGTATTTGATGTAGATCATGCCGCGATCGGTCTTCCATCCCGCGATGCCGGCGGTGAATCTTTCGTTGGCATAGAGGATGCGCCGGTAATGTTCGATTTTGAACTCGTTGTCCGAAGTCGAAGGATCGGAATCCCGGCGCTCCCAGAACTGCTGGATGAACGCCTCGCGCTCCTCGTCGGTCGTTAGCCTGGCAAAAACGTCGCGTTCCTCTTCGGTGATGATCCAGCAGACGTCCTCTTCCAGCCACTTCTGATAATAGGAGTTCACCGCCGCCTCTTTGCGGCCGGCCCCCGATTGCGGCCATGCCGGTCCGGCGGAAGCCGCGGCGGAAAACATACTCAGAATCAGGAGCCGGTATATCAATGGACGCATCATAATCGTCTCCAGGAATCTTGATCCGAGCCCAGGTGGCGCCCGGCAACACCGGGCGCCATGGGCCCTTTGCTAGAAACTCAGCTTCAACGCAAACTGGATGATACGCGGATCCCCGCGCGTTCCTGTGATCTGCCCGAAGGATCCCGACTCGAGATTTGAGTTGGGATCGGAGAAGTTAGTGTGATTGAAAACATTGAAAAACTCGGCGCGGAACTGCACGGAACTGGTTTCCGTGATGCGGAAGTTTTTCAGAACCCCCAGAGTGGCGTCCCAGTATTTGGGTCCGCGCAGGAAGTTCTTCGGCACGTTGCCGATGGTGCCGAGTTTGGCACTCTGGAACAAGCCGGCGAAATCCTCCTGCGTGAAGTAAATGACACGATTCTGCGCGTCCCGGCTCAGGAAGCCGGTATCGTTCACGGAACCATCGATCGTGATGCCGGGAACGAAATCCGGCCGTGTGCCGCCGCCCCAGCTGCTCGACTGGCTGCCGTAGGTGATATTGTACGGGAAGGAAGTCGCGATCTCGAAAATCACGTTTGCCTGCCAGCCGCCGACGAGCTGGCCTAGGAATCCCTCCTGGGTGGAAGCGAAGCGCTTGCCGACGCCGAAGGGGAGTTCATAGATGCCGTTGGCCTTGAAGTCGTGGGTGGTGTCGTTGCTCGAAGGACCCATATCCACATGGCGCTGGAAGAAGTCGATCACGCTCTGGCCCGTAGGCTGCGTGGTGGAGGTGATGTCCCGGTTCTTGGAGAACGTGTAGTTCGCCTGGAACTGGAGGCCCTGGAAGAAGCGGCGGTTGAATTGAACCTGAAGTCCGTGATAGTTCGAATAAAAATCGTTCGAGGCCACGCGTGGACCGTTCAGGAACTGGATGTTGGGACGGAACGTATTGTCGGCCAGACCCACTGCGATCGGCAGCCAGCCTCGTGGATCCGTTCCGGCGGGCACCGGCTTCAAACCGGCAGAAGTCAGAAACGAACTGTTGTGGAGGTTTGTGCTCGTGTCGAACTGTGCACTGATGGTGGACAGGTTGTTGTTGCGGATGGCTGTCTGCACGTCCGAATCAAAAGTCCCGTTCCCGGCCAGGAAGAGCTTATACAGGGACTGCGGCGCGAGACTGGCCAGCGCGCCCGGCGTGTATTGGCTCATGCTTGTCGCGCTGTTGGACGCTGAACCGTAATACTGAGAGATCGTGGTCAACGCCGTGGGGTTCAAGTTACCCGGCAGGGGAAGCCCCGCCTTGGAAAACGCCTCCCCGTTTGTCAGCTTCAAAAGGTCTTGCAGGGTCTGCAGTCCGCTCAGAATGTCGGCGGGCGCGCGGAACTGGTTGGCCGGCAGCCCTCCGAACTCTTTCGTCCCTTTGCGTCCCACATACCGGACTTCGACGATGGTGTTGCGCATGATCTCCCGCTGAATCCCGAAGGACCAGCTCTGCGAATATGGGGATACCAGGGATTTTTCGAAATCGGAGGGGCTGAAGCTGAGGCGTGTGTTGGGAATGGTTGAGAGTGGCTTTTGCGTCTCGGTTATGTCCAGAGCCGACGCGAGGTCGATATTCCCGTTGCCCACATTCACCCCCGCCTGCGTCGGTGAGTTCTTCAGATCCGCAAGCCGCAGAGTGCGTGGCGCGCCGAAGACATTTGTCAGGGGATAGAGAGCGGCGAGCTGTCCTGCGTTCAGCTGCCCGGCGCCGTTCAGGCCCGGCGTGCTCTGTTCGATGGTATCCAGCGTGCGGCCGTATACCTTGTCGTAGGAAATGCGGTAGGACCCGCGGATCGCGGTTTTGTTACTCCCCCAGGGGTCCCAGGAGAAGCCCACGACCGGTCCGAAGTTGTTCAGGTCGTTGGCAAAGATCTGGGTGCCATAATTGGGGCCGACGCGGCCAAAGGTGATCGGCACATGAGGCAGGGTCGGATCCAACTGCGTGTCGAGCAGTTGGCGGTTCTCGCTGAGGACGTAGAAACTGTTGACCTCCCAGGGCACCTGGAACCAGTCGTAGCGAAGCCCCAGATTCAGCGTCAGCTTGGGCCCCAGCTTCCAGTCGTCCTGGAAGTATCCGCCCCAATCCCGCTGACGGAAGCCGCGCGATTTCCCGGTCCCGAGAGGACCGAACTCATCCTCAGAGATTGCGTTGAAATCCGCCGAGGTGGCGCCGACTCTGCCGGTGATCAGATTGAACAAATCGCCGGCGGCGCCGACATTTGCGCTGGGGATCGGATTCGGTCCCGTGGGATTCCCGAACAGCTGTGGGAAATTGACCTGGGCGCCGCCGACCCCGGTCTGCGCGCTCGAGAAATTGACCGAGATATCCTTGTTCGCGAAGATCTGATTCAACGGCGTGGAACGGAACTCGAATCCGGCCTTGAAGAAGTGCCGGCCTTTTGCCCAGCTGATGCTGTTTCCGATATCGAGCGTCTGCCGCGGAGTCTTCTGCAGCTCCGCGATCAGATAAGGATTGGTAAAGACACCCGGAGTGACCGACAGGGTCCCGGCATCTTCAATGGTGACCGAAAACAGCCGGATGTTCCGCGACAGCCCGATGTGAAATTCATTGGCCACCCTGGGAGTCAGGCTGCTTACCACACTGAACGCGAATCCGGACTGATCTTCGTAGCGGATGCGCGCAGTGCCCCCCGGAAACGGGGCGTAATTCGAGTTGATCGTATCGCCGTCACGATCGAGGCGTCCATAGTTTCCGCGCAGCGAAAGGCTGTGCGACTTGGTCAGGACATGATCGATCTTGAAGGTAACCAGATCCTGATAGGTGACCGCGGGCGCGTTCCACCGGAAGCCTGCGGTATTGAGTCCGTCGCCGGTCAGAGCGAAGTCGTTCGGCGGCGGCGTCGCGTCCATAAAATTCTTGACGAGTCCCGTCGTGTCCGCGCCGATGCCGTCATAGTTCTTCTTGTCGGCGTCGATCATATCCAGAGTCTGGATCCCCTGCACGCCGGGACGAATCTGGCCGGTGACAGGATCGACAACCACGCGGCTGTTCGATGTCAACAAGGCCCCGGTGTCCGGGTTCCTGGTCACGCCGGTGGTGATGAAGCGATAGAGGCCGCTGCGGGCTTCGGGCGTCAGCACGGTGCGGCTCACACCGACACTTTCCGACTGTCGCGTTCCTTCATAGTTGAAGAAAAAGAAGGTGCGGTTTTGCCCGTTGTAGAGCCAGGGGATCTTCACCGGCCCTCCGATCGTCCCGCCGAACTGGTTGCGCAGCAACGGCGGACGGCCGATCGGAGTGGCACTGGCATTGTTGAAGAAATCGTTCGCATTCAGGACCGTTCCCCGGTAGAAATCGTAGACGCTGCCGTGGAAATCGTTCGTGCCGGATTTGGTGGAGATCTGAACCTGGAATCCGGACACGCGGCCGTACTCGGCGGTGGGATTCCCCGTGATCACCCGGAATTCCTCGATGGTTTCCACGGAGGGAATGATGTCCGTGGCAATCGCGATTCCGGACGTGCTCCCGGTGCCGAGCTCCTGATTGGTGATGTCCACTCCGTCCATGGAGAGGGCATTCGACTGTACGCGGGCGCCGTTGGCGGAGAGGCCGCCCGTCGAGCTCTGCCTGTTGCTGCCGGCCATGCCCGGCTGCAGGAAGATCAGCTCGATGGGAAGGCGCCCGTTCAACGGCATATCCTTGATCTTCCTCTCGAAGACGATATCCCCCAGGTCGGAGGACGTCGTCTGGACCTGCTGAATCGAGTCGGATGTGACCGTGACGGTCTCGGTGGTTCCACCGACCTCAAGCTTGAAGTCAAGTGTTTTGGAGGTTGCCACCTCCAGGACGAAGCCGGTAACCTCATGCTTTTTGAACCCGGTGAGCTCCGCGCTGATGTTGTATTTGCCCGGCGGGAGCGCGCTGAATACATAGATGCCGGCTTCATTCGTGTAGGATTCCCGGGCTACGCCCGTGGCCTGGTTGGTTGCGATGACCATTGCGCCGGGGACGACGAGTCCCTGGCTGTCTCGAACGGTGCCGTCCAGCTTCGCCCCGCCCACCTGCCCGAACGCTGCACTTGCCAGCAGGAGGGTAAGGGCGAACGCCAGATAGCCTGCTTTCCATCTAACGTAAACCATAGATTCGCTCCAGGGGCCGGAATGCCGGTTGTGGGGCCGACATGCTTCGGCCGTTCGAATGTTGTCCGCGGAGTGGGAAGGAGAAAAATCCAAGGGAGCGAAAGCCGATCCCCCTGTGCGGGATCACACCCGTAATTGGAATCCACCCTCCGCACCCACTGTTGAAAGAAATAATATCAACAACAAGTGTTCTTTGTCTAATTGGCTTGACGAAATTGTGAGAGGAGCAATGCACTCGCATTGCCGATTCGCCGTTTTTCCGCTCGGGGATCCGCTAAGTTCCCCGCGCAAAACTGGTGATGTGAGGATGCCAGGGGGAGGCATTCAACATCGAAATTCCGGAAAGGCGAAAC
>JAFNAG010000304.1 GCA_017860135.1 Acidobacteriota bacterium | reverse complement strand
TTACCTGAACGAGCTGCCCACGTCTTTCTATCTGCCGGACGAGGCCGTCGACCGCCTGCGCGCCGCTGCGGGGAAGGCCATCATGGCGTCGCCCGATTTCCAGCGGCTGCTGAAGGACATGGGGACCCGGATCGTGGCTGCCCCGCCGCGTGCAGTGGAGGCACCCGCCGCGAAGTAGCGCATCGAATCCCTTTTCCGACCCAATCCCCGCGTGAAGAAGCAAGAGGCGGCTCCCATAAAGCTTCGATGAAGCGCCGATGGCCGCTGCCTGTTCAACGCGAGGCCACAGGCATTACACCCGGCGTTGATTAGACGTTCGGGGCATTAACTCCTGAAACGCACAAAAAATGGTCTGTTTTTGAACAGCTGATTCTAATTGTTAGTCGTTGTCAGTACTATTCGGGTTGATTTTTTGATTCTGTTTCTCGGACTGACACAACAATGTCGCAGCGTGTTGTAAATTCATCACAGGAAGCGCAGAATGGGAAAAACTACGAGTACAGGACCACGGTCACGATCGGAGACACCAATCTTCTTCAGTACATGTATTTTGTGCACTTCTTCACTCTGCAAGGGATTACGCGGGATCTGCGGGTCAAGGAGGTCGTTTCCGGTGGACTGGAGTCCATCAAAAATGGCCTCGTGCTCATCACGCGATCTGCCCGTTGCGAATACAAAAAAGATTTCTATCTCTACGATAGGGTTCTCGTGCGCATGAGATCCGGAACCAGGGGAACGCCAGCACGGAGCTCGTCTTCAAATACTACAATGAGGCGAGGATGGAGCTGCATGCCGAAGGAACCAACGAGATCGTGACCGCAAATAATCAGGGGATATGCAGAATCCCCGAGAATTTCAGAAACGCGGGATGGAATATTCCATCGATGAATGAAAATTCATCATTACGTGTCAGAAAAACCATAAGCTTGCTTGTGGGATGTATGGCACCTTTTAGAGCCGGGGTTTTTAGGGGACTGCGCGTCCCCTAATCATCAGTCGTGGCAGCATCGTTGCCACGGCTGATCGGTCATGAAGCCACTGGGCTTGCTCGGTGGTAGTTCACAAGCCCGTTCGCATTCAGTTGTGGTTGCTCCATTTCCTGTTCCGAATCTCCGGTTTGTCTTGGCGGTGCTTGTCGATGCAGGGCTTGTTCTCGATTTTGCAGGACTATTCCTTCTCCTCCACCGGACACCGCGCAGGCTCGGTTTCGAGCGTTTCGCGCAGGCGCTCCAGCCGCGTGTCTATCCTCGCACGGTCATGGGCGGACTCGACGGTACGCTCGGTCAACTCGGCGATCCATTGCACTTGTTCGCGAAGCGCCCGCCTGCGGTGTGGGCTGGCAGTCAAACTGGCAAGGGTTTGAAAGGCGTCGAGCATCCGCGATATGATGGCGACATTGCCTTTGGCGTTGTTTCGGATTTGGTCGAACGATTCAGCCAGCATGCTTTCAAAGCTCGGGCCTTTGGCGATCACTCGCAGTTCCCCTTCCTCGTAGCGGTGCGATGAGGGGATTTGACGAGGCGCCAGCCGCGCCAGAATCGTCGTCAGATAATCCACGCACGTCACGGCCGTCGTGACGTCGTTGATGCCGGGGGAGAGCGCTTTCAACGCAACATCCACGATCTGCCTGATGCCGAAGGCTGCGTCCTGTTCCACCGTACGGTGGCGGTTGATGCTGAAAGTCGCCTGCAGGGCGTCAAGCGTCTCAGGATCCGGCGGGTCTTCCAGGGCGAGTGAGGCCAGCGTGGTGTTCTGGATAACGAACTCGCCGACGCCATGCTCCATCCTCACGATGGCGTTGCTGTCCCGCGCCAGGCGCAGGAGCGCCGAGTCATTCACGCGCTGGATATAGCCGCTCTCCCTGGCCGGGACGGCGCGCCAATTCCGCCCGGATTGAGGGTGCAGCGTCTGGTCATCATCGTCTTCGCCCGGCCCTTGTCCAAGTTTTTCCGGAAACAGCCGGTCGATGGCCGCGATGGTTTCCTGAGCGACCGAGGCGATGACGCTGGAAGCCTCGATCGAAGAGGCGATGTGATGAATGAAGTACACGAGGGCGCCAACACCTCCGAGCGCCAGCGCGAAGCCGAAGAACACCGCCAGGCTTGGAACAAATGTGCCTTCGTCGCCGCTGCGAATGGTGCGCAACACGATCAGGCAATACGTGAAATTGCCGGCGAAGATCCCGAGCACGACCTGCGTGACGCGGCTGCGCATGAAGTTCCGCAGGATGCGCGAGGTGTATTGGCTCGAAGCCAGCGCCAGCACCACCAGGATCATGGAGAACGTGACGCCGACCACGGAGATCATTGACCCGGCAATCGTGGACATCATCCCTCGCGCGCCTTCCGCTCCGGCACCAAACAGGCGCGGCCACTGGGCCAGCCATCGGTCGCTCCCGGCCGAGTCTGCTTCGATCAAAGCTGCCGCGAGGACAATGCTGACCACGACAATCAGCGAAGGCATAAACCAAAAGCTCGACCGCAGATTGCTCCAGAGTTGCTTGAACTTACTCATGGGTCATCTCCCCGTTCAACATGGAGCGGTACCTGGTGCGCCCGGAAGGCACCCTCATGATTAGCTCGCCTTGATTGTTTTCGCCTGCCCAGAACGCCCTTCTGCCTGAGCGGCGCACAGGCAGGCGCCGAAGATGAAAATGCATCCGGAAAGGTAAATCCACAGCAGCAATGCCATGATCCCACCGAACGCCCCATAGACCGCGTTTAACGTAGCGAAGTTCTTGAGGTACATCACGAATAGACTTTCGGTCGCCAATAAGAGAGCCGTGGCGCACAAAGCGGCAGCCCAGACTTCGGCGAAGCGCGTGGGCCGGCGCGGAGCCAGCCAGTAAAAAAGGCTGAGGCTGAGGAAGACCACCAGCAAGGGAATGAAAAAGCTCCCCAGGGCATAGACCCGGGGACTGAAATCAATCGCTGGAAGGAGCCAATCCTTCGCCATATTTGCCGTAACCGGCACCGCCATGCCCAGAAGGAACGCACCCGCCGTGATGGCGAGCAGCACCAGGCTCTTGAGCGGCAGCCGCCACCAGTTGTTCACCGCGGTACCCCAGGCGTAGTTGATCGCGCAGATGAGGGTGATGAAACATTGGAGGATGACCCACAGCAGGATGAGAAATGCGACCATACCCGCCTGCCCACGCGCTTTGATCACGCCAGCGATGGTTTGAAAAATGTGACTTTGCATCTCGCCGCTGATCGGGACGTAGTTTTCCATGTAGGCAATGACCTCTATCCCGGCCTGGTCCCGGTCAACAAAGAACGAGGTAATCGTGACGAGCAGGATCATCAGGGGAAACAGCGAGAAGAACGCATTGAAGGCAAACGCTCCCGCCCACTGCGCCCCGTCAATCCGGAAAAAATTTTTGACGGCGAGAGACAGTATCGCCCAGGCCCTGCGGGTCTTCTGGTTAAGCCGGCTCGTTCTATTCATCTGGCTCCGTCTCATCCTTTCATGCCGGGCCTGCCGCACCCCCTTGGCCAGAATGTCCGGCAGGATCCTCAAGACAAACTCAGCCTTCCTAATAGAAGATCGAGTCCTTCGCCTCGGAGACTGTCGCTCCTGTCTGAGATTTGAAACATCATTAAACCATAATCAAGAAAAAGTTTAAATGTGTCGTGTTTCGAGTGGTGATTTTTCATGAGAGGGGTCTTTTTAAAACTTCCTTTTAGATCAGACTCAATTTATCTCGATGTATTTTCAAGCTTTTGAGGATATACTTTTTAATAGTGGCAGATCAAAATACTAAAAAGTCAGAAATTATGAAGTTCGTATAGTCATCGCAAGGCAGCGCGAAGATGTACGCCGCCCCGTCGGTCCCTTTCGGGTCTTGGAAATCGTCGCCGGGCGGACGGTGGACGTGCCGCGATGCCAGGCGATCCGCCGACAGACAGACCGGAGAGCCGAGACGGCCGAGCGCAGCGGCCCCTCGGCGCACGATTGTGCGACGCTGCAGACGGCCGAGACACGCCGAGCCGGGCGCGAGGACACCCGATGAGCGACGTCAGCAACAGCGAGCAGCAGGACGCGAAGGCTCCTGGCAAGGAGGCGCTGGAAAGGGAGCGCTACGAGCTACTCCAACGCCTGGAGGACTGGCTGGAAACGCCGATGCTGATACTCGCCTTCGCGTGGCTGGCGCTGTTGATCGTGGAACTGATCTGGGGCGAGAGTCTTTCGTTTGAGATCATCGGCACAATCATCTGGATCGTCTTTATTCTCGATTTTGCGGCGGAATTCGTCCTGGCCCCGCACAAGGTTGCTTACCTCAAAAGTAACTGGCTGCCCGCCATTTCGCTATTGCTACCGGCGCTGCGCATCTTTCGAGTCTTCCGGGTGTTTCGGCTGCTCCGGCTGGCCCGCGTGGGGCGGGGTTTGCGTTTTTTACGCGTCGTCAGCTCGCTGAACCGCGGCATGCGCGCGCTGGGCGCGAGCCTGCGCCGCCGGGGTTTCGGCTATGTGCTCGCGCTCACGGTACTTGTCGCTTTTGCCGGTGCAGCCGGGATGTACTCTTTCGAGAACGGGGCACCCGGTGGCCTGAACAGTTACGGCGAGGCGCTGTGGTGGACCGCAATGGTCATGACGACGATGGGTTCGCAGTACTGGCCGCAGACATTCGAGGGGCGCGTGCTGTGCGTCTTTCTGGCGCTGTACGCCTTCGCCGTCTTCGGCTACTTGACGGCGGCGCTCGCTACCTTCTTTGTCGGCCGCGACGCGGAGAATGACGAAGCCGAACTGGCGGGGGCCAAACAGCTTGCCGCCGTTCAGGAGGAGCTGATCGCTTTGCGCGAAGACATCCGCGAACTGTCGCGGCGGCCGCCGGAGTTGTGAAGCGTGATTCGGCGGGGGGATGCCTTTACAAGGGGTGTGATGGCTGTTCACTGGAGCATGTTTGCGGCGGTTTGAGCACTCGCCTGGCCAGGCACTGCACCCGACACAGGTCTCGGAAATGGTTTCTGGCCGTTCACAGCTCACTCACGCCGCCGCTCCCCGGCCCCAAGCTTGCCGGCATGGGCATTCAGGCGGCCGATCTCCGTCTTTCACAGATCGAGTTGAGCTTTCAGCAGTTTCATCGCAGGGAATCCTCAAAATTGCTTGGAATGATATACCCGAAACGCCCGGGCGTAAGACTGTCTGCAGCCTTGGATAGAATATGAGCAGGACAGATCACGACCGGTTGCGCAAGGGCGGTCTGGAAAGGCACAAACGCGCTGTGATGCACGGCATGTCCACATCCGTTTTGGCAACGGGGTCTGCGACTTTTTGCGGACAGGCACCGCGGCTTCCGATGGAGAGAACGGGAACATCCCGGCACGGAAAACTCCGGGAGCGCCCGGGAAAGGAGGCGCGGGAGACCGTGACACCGCAATTCCTGATGATCCGCTATCTCGAGGTGCGGGCCGTCTTCAAGGATGCCGTTGAGCGCGGTCAGGCCGCGGGCGAAAAATCCGGACGGGTCGCGGGAAACGATCTCGTAGATCTGCTCCTCGATCAGGGGGTTCTCCGAATCGATGACCTCGTTTGCCCCGATCTCTGCCACCCAGCGCGCCGTCTCCTCCACGTCGGGGCTGTGGCGCCGCAGGCGCCCCCCCGCCGGTCGGCCAGCCTGTCGAGGGTGCCGACGAAATCGTCCCCACCGGGGATCTCCCCGGCAGCCGCGTGCTCGGCCAAAAGGCTCAATCGGAGCTCGCGGATCGAATGGATCGACCCGGCATCCTCCGAGGCAGCCTCCCAGGAGCGGTTCAACTCCGTGTCGAGTCATATGCTTCGGTTCGTCGTGTTCGCTGGCCCGATGCAGAGGAAGCGGTCGTCGACGATGAGGACCTTGGAATGGATGTAGATCTGGACTTCCCCCGGGCCCCATTCTATTGAGAAAAACTGGAGGCCTGGCCCTGCGCCGGGCCTTCCGTTTGTGCACGATCATCTGCGGGTTGTCATTTCGCATGAGTTGCGATACATTCTCGAAAAAGTTGCCGTGTCCGCGCAAATTCATTCCCCGGTGCCGGAGGGTCCCGATCGGTTATGTTGCGCACACATGTCGCGAGGAGGAACCCCATGGGAACATATAAAATCGCAGTGATTGCCGGCGACGGGATCGGGAAGGAAGTGGTGCCGGAAGGCATCCGGGTGCTGGATGCGGCGGGCTCCAGGTTCGGCATCCGATTCCAGTGGGACCCCTATC
>JAFNAG010000303.1 GCA_017860135.1 Acidobacteriota bacterium | reverse complement strand
GTCGGCATCGGCATCGGGGTCGCAATCGCAGTCGCAATCGCTATCGAAAACTGTGCATAATCGGACGCCTCAGTATTGATGCCGGCAGCGCGATCATGCTGAAATCGATCCCGATAGCGATTGCGATACCGATTCCGATACCGATTGTGCCATTTCAAGGAAAGGTCGCTTTGCCTGGTTGCGGCCATCGGCTGCTCCGCGGCCTTTGAGTTCCCAATCCGGCACGCTATTTTGAGATAGTGACTGTATCTCCGCCTGCGTCCTTGCTCTGATAGAGAGCAGAGTCGGCTGCCTGCAGCAGACCCTCAGCGGTGCGGCCGTGCTCGGGGAAAATTGCGATTCCCAGGGATGCAGTGATGCGGCCCAGGGGCTGGCCTCGATGCACCACGTCCAGGCGTTTGATTGCCTCGCGCAGGGCCTCGGCGCGCTGCTGAATCACCTCGGCATTCCCTTCGGGCAGAATCAGGGTGAACTCCTCTCCGCCGTAGCGGCAGGCAATATCCTCGCCGCGGATGTTTGTCTGGAGCAGCGTGCCCAGTTCGCGAAGCAGATTGTCTCCTGCTTCGTGCCCGTACGTGTCGTTGAAATGCTTGAACCGGTCCAGGTCCAGCATGATCACACCAAGGGGGCGCTGGTTGCGCAGTGCGCGCCGCAGCTCGAGTTGGAGGGACTCTTCCATGAAGCGGCGGTTGAACAACCCGGTGAGGGGATCGCGGATGGATTGGCTGCGAAGTGTTTCGTGCAGTTTCAGATTGGACAGCGCCATAGCGATGTGTTCCGCCATGGTTACGGCCACGCGCTGCTTTGCCTCGGTCAGCCGGGCGTTCGCCGGCTGCGTGAGGTAGAGAATGCCGAGAGCCTCACTCTGGGCCATCATGGGAACGCACAGGTAGCCCTCCGGGGGCGGGTGGTGCAGGTGCTTGCACAGCAGGCCGACGGCAGAATCCTCCACGCCGTGAACGCGGCCCCGGCGCAGGGCCCAGCATTCGTCGGGAGCGAACACGCGCTCAATTTCATCCGGATTCCCCCACATCGCGACGGCTTCGACCAGATTGCGGGAAGATGTGATGACGTAAAGAGCGCCCGCCTGTGCCGGGAAGATCTGTTGCGCCACGCGCACGATGACCATGTAGGCTTCGTCGTTAGTAAGGCAGGCGCGCAGCATGTCCCCCATCTCACTGAGCAGGGTCATTTCCCGTGTGCGCTGCTCGAGTTCATGCACCCAGGCTTCGAGGTTCTGCTTGGCCTGCTGGAGATCTGCCTCGGTCTTTTTCCTTTCGGTGATATCCCGCGCCACGCCCTGCACGCCGGCAGGCTTGCCTTCCCGCACGATGATGTGGGTGCTGATCTCGAGCGCCAGACGCTGGCCTTCCCGGGTCGCGATCTCGAGCTCGTAGGTGGCGGAATGCTCGCCGGCGACCTGCCTTTCCATCATCTTCCGGGCGAATTCGCGGAATTCCGGCGCGACCAGCTGGAGGAGATTCATCTGAAGTGCTTCCGCGCGCGAGTAGCCGGTGATGCGCTCCGCAGCCTTGTTCAGCGAGGTGATCCTGCCTTCCAGGTCCAGGGTGTAGACCATGTCGTTGGCGTTCTCGAAAAGCTCCCGGTAGCGCTCCTCGCTCGCCCGCAGCGCTTCCTCCGCCTTCAGCCTGCGGCTGTCCTCGGCGAATTCCCGGTAGTAGTTCCGGAAGACCGCCGCCAGCCGCGGCTCGTCCCGCAGAAGCGTGAGGATGTGCGTACGAACCTGCGGATCGGAGTGATGGGAAACCTCCGGGTGGGCCTCCAGCCAGATGTGAATCGTCTTTACATAGGCGAGGAATCCCACCAGGTAGGCATAGTCTTTCGGCGCGAGAAGCCTGCGCAATTCCGCCTGGCAGGCCGCCGCACCCGGAAGCTTGAGGAAAAACAGGATGCAGCACCTCAGCAGTGCGTCCTCCAGTTCGGATCCATCCTCCGGCCACGCGGCCAAAGGGTGCGCGAGCGCAGAAAGCGTGCCGAGCAGGGCCTCTACGTCCGATTCCACCTGCGGCGACGGCCTCTGGAGCAGCCGCAGCACCCCTGCGGCGCTCATTCCCATGCCGAACAGGTTGCAGCCATGCGTAACGATGGAATAGGGTGAGGCACAATACCTTGCGAGCAGCACAAACAGCTTTTCTTTGAACTTCTCCGGGAGCGGATTGTCGTAGTATCCGATGAGGCTCTGCCGCCACAAGTCCAGCAGGACCTCAGGAACATCGGTCGCGGGAACGAAAAAGAGCGGGATGAATCCAAGCCTTTTCTTGATCTCGCCCTGGATCTGGTCTGAGGTTGCGAGTGCAGGCTCGGACCCTGCCGATCTCAGCGCTGCCTCCACCCGGGACAATTCCGACTCGAGGCTTTCCAGGTCGGCAAGTTTCGCGCGCAGCGCTTCTATCTCCTGCCTGATCCAGTCCCCGGGCAGGTTCGGATTTTCGAACTTGTCTCTGCCGAAGCGCGCCGTCAATCTCACCTCGCTGCAGGGAGAGCCACTGTGCTGTTTGCTGGTGCGAATGCAAATCCCTACCATCATAGGTACGAGGCCACACGAAGTCAATAAATGCAGCAAGCGGATGCAATTCAGGCAGTGAACAATTTCCGGTCAGCCGGTCACAAACACAAGACCTCACGACGGAGAACGTGACGCGGCCGCTTCGGGAGGTCTCCCGGGGGGGCTCCCATTCGTGAGCGCGGGCTAAAGAGGGTGTCCAACGGTTGCATCACGGCAAGCTAAGTGGTCAGTTGCATGAATCCGTGAAATCTGTGCAATCTGTGGCGTATTTGTTTTTTTCCGCTTCCTCGTCACCAAGGCTTCATACGTCGCCGTAATTACGAAATGCGGTACAACCGCGCGAAGCGCCGGAAGTGAATAGCCCCGCGCCGACGCGCGGGGTTCGGGCGCGGCCATCAACGAGGCCCGAAGGGCCGGCACATCCCCTATATTTTCAGGAATTCAGTGCCGCACCAACGGCGCTCAACCACGCTCCATCTCTATCCCGGCTGACGGCCGGGCCGTGAATCAACCGTTGGACACCCTCTTCAGCCCGCACGCTTCAATCGTGGACAATCTCCGGCAAAAGAGCGCAGGCGCACCAGGAGCGCTGCGACGGAATCGCGGCGTGGTGGGAATGCTACTGGGCGGTGAGGGTGCGGTTGCCACCTTCCTGCTTGGCGCGCTGGAGGGCGCCCTCGGCGGCCCGGAGGAGCGACTCGCTGGTGCGCCCGTGGTCGGGATAGCCGGAAACGCCTGCAGAAACGGTGACGTGGCCCACGGGGCGTCCACGGTGGCGGATATCCAGGTCCTTGATCATGTCCCGCAGGCTTTCCGCGCGCTGTGCACTTATCTCGAGGCTGCCCTGCGGCAGGACCATCGCGAATTTGCCGGCGCCGTAGCGGCAGGCAATGTCTTCCTTGCGGATGATGGTCTGGAGCAGGTTGCCCAGCTCGCGCAAGATGGAATCCTCGGCATGATCTTCGAGCGGGCGGCTCATGGATTCGAGGCGGTCGATCTCCATGATGATAACGCCCAGTGGGTGGCGGCTCCGGGCGGCCCGCCGGAGCTCCAGTTCGAGGGACTCCTCCATGAACTGGCGGTTGAAAAGGCCGGTGACCGGATCCCGGATCGATTGATTTCGCAGGGTTTCATGCAGTCTCAAATTGGAAAGCGCCATGGCGATGTGCTCGGCCATGGCCACAGCCAGGCGCTGCTTCGCTTCGGTCAGCCGCGCACTGCCGGGTTGGGTGAGGTACAGAATGCCGAGGGCTTCGCTCTGAGCCATCATGGGAACGCACAGATACCCCTCGGGCGGCGGCTGGCGCAGGTGTTTGCACAACAGGCCCACGCTCGAATCCTCCACCCAGTGGACACGGCCGCGGCGCAATGCCCAGCACTCATCCGGCGCGAAAACGCGCTCGACCTGCGCGGCGTCTCCCCACACGGCGACTGCCTCCACGGCATTGCGAGCCGGCGAAATGACGTAGAGCGCTCCAGCCTGGACCGGAAAGATCTGCTGGGCCACACGCACGATCACAGTATAAGCTTCATCCGTGGACAGGCAGGCACGCAACATGTCCCCCATGTCGCTCAGCAGGGTCATCTCCCGGGAGCGCTGTTCGAGTTCGTGCACCCAGTCCTCAAGCTTCTGTTTGGCCTCCTGCAGAGCCTCTTCGGTCTTTTTCCTTTCCGTGACGTCGCGCGCGATCCCCTCCACTCCCACCGGCCTGCCTTCCCGGGAAATGATGTGTGTGCTCACTTCCACCGCGACGCGGCGTCCATCATTGCAGATGATGTCGAGCTCATAAGGCGCCGGGCTCTCCCCGTCGATCTGGCGCTTGACGAGCCGGCAGGCGCCGGGCAGGTGCTCCGGAGCAACGACCTGGCCCGCCGTCATGTGGAGAGCTTCGGAACGGGGATACCCGGTAATCCGTTCCGCCGCCTTGTTCAGAGACGTGATCCGGCCCTCGAGGTCAAGGGTGAACACGATGTCGTTTGCGTTTTCGAACAGATCCCGATAGCGCTCCTCGGTGGCGCGCTGCGCCTCCTCGGCCTTCCGGCGCTCCGTGATATCCCGCACGAAACCAATTCCACCGGTCACCTTCTCATCGCCATTGTGAAGCGGGCTGAAGTGTGCGTCGTAGAATCCTTCCCTTGCGGGTTGCCCGGGAAGGCGGAACAGGCGGTTTCGGACGCTGACCGCTTCTCCCCGCAGAGTCTCGAGGAGGTGCCTGTCGTCGCCGGACTCAACCAGGAAGGGAAACACGTCGAACACCATACGTCCGACGGCTTCCAATTCCCGGATTCCGAAGATCCGCTCCATGGAAGGGCTCCAGAGTGTGCAGACCATGTCGCGGTCAAAGGTGAAGATGCCGTCCTGACTGTCGCTCAGCAGCCGTTCGAAGATCTGTTTCTTCCCGCGCAGGCCTTCCTCGGCCTGCTTCCGTTCCGTGATATCCTCCATGAAGGCCAGGACGTGCGCGGGCCGTCCCTCCTCGCGGCGGACAGCCACCGCGGTCAGTTCTGTCCAGACGATCTCCCTGTTACGCTTGAGGAAGCGCTTTTCCATGCGGACCTGCGTGCGTGCGCCGCTCAGGACCTGGTCGATCAGGTGAATGCATCCGCCCACATCCTGGGGGTGAGCGACCGCAGGGAGGCCGAGAGCTTCCAGCTCGCGTCCCGTGTAACCCAGGAGCTGGCATAGTGCCTGGTTGGACCGGATAATGCGATATTCGGGATCGAGCGTTGCGATGCCGAACGGACCCTCCTCCAGGATGGCGGGCAGCACCGGTTCGGTACCAGCGAATACCCGGCCGGTTTCTTCGGGCGGATGTGCCGGCGGGCAATTCTCGAAGTACTCCCGGAAAAACGGCGGAAGGCGGGGCTCTTCCTCCAGCATGGCGACCAGATGGGATCCGATCACTTGATCCTTTTCCTGCCCGGGCTCCGGGAAGCATTCCAGCCAGAAGTGGTACCTCTTGACGTACTCCAGAAACATCACCAGCCGGGCAAAATAGGAGGGCCCGAGCAGTGCCGACAACTCATCGCGGTTCCGGCCGCCGCCTGCCGCGTCAAAGAAAAGGCCCATCGCGCAGCGCATGAGCGCATCTTCCAAGAGCGATCCCGGTTCAGGCCACGAGGCTACCGGTCGCGGGACGGTGGCAAAAAGGGAAAAACAAGGCTCGAGATCATCCGCTCCCGCAGGCAATGGACGCTCCAGCCAGGCCAGGATCTCACCGGAGCGCATTCCCAGACGGTGCAGGCTGCAGCTGTGGTAGCGGATCGCATAAGAAACCGGGCACACGCGGGACAGCCGGGAGAAAAGTTTTTCCTTTGTTAATCCTGGCATCGGGCTGTCCAGGTAGGAGGATTTCATCTGATGCCAAAGGGAGGAGAAAACCTCAGGAGAGGCTTTGGCGGGGAGAAAAAAGGGCGGAAGATAACCCAGCCGCTGCTCGATCTCCCCCTGGATTTGTTCCACTTCCCGCCTGGCGGCGTCGGATAGCAACGGCTGGATCCTCTTTGCATGAAGCGGCTCCCTCATCAGTGCCTTGAGATCGGCGATCTGCCTGCGAAGAGATTCCAATTCCTCGGTCAGGTGATTTTGGGCGCCCTCTCCGAATTCCATCGATCTTCCCTCGCCGGAGACAATACTGCTGACATGGTGTGCTGCACCTATGCAAATC
>JAFNAG010000080.1 GCA_017860135.1 Acidobacteriota bacterium | reverse complement strand
CTGGTCCGGATGGGGCTCGACCTGCGCAAGCAGGACTGGGTCGTCTACGCCAACGAACCGGACCTGGATACGATTTTCGCCATTTGGGTGCTGCTCAACCACATCCGCCTGAATGACGACGATCCGGTGATCCGGCAGACGGTCATGCCTCTCCTGCGACTCCAGGGCGCCATCGACGCGCACGGCCTGGAGCTGCAGGAGCTGGTGGGATTCCCCCCCAAACTCTATCTGGATACTTTTGCGCAGCTCGAGCATCTCCGCGCGCGCGAAGTGCAGCTCAAGCGGGAAGGGACATGGCAGGACGTCGACTTTCTCGCCTACACCGCCGGCGCACTCCGGGAAATCGACCTGCTCATTTATTCTCCCATGGACTTCGAGGAGACCCTGGAGGTCCAGGAGCTGGCGCGCGCCCGGATCGCCCATCACTGGCTGGTAATTGCGTGTCGCAGCCAGGCCGGAATCTACGAGGTGGAGAAACACCTGCGGCGCCTTCACGGAGAGCGGCTCGGAATCATCGCGCTGGAGAAGCGCGCGTCGGCCTATACGATCCGGCGCGTCAACCACTTCCTCCCCGTAGGTCTTGAAACGGTCTACGAACAGCTCAACGCGATGGATCCCAAGGCGGGCAGCGCTCGTTCCGGCAATCGCTGGGGCGGCTCCGGAGAAATCGGCGGTTCACCGCGCGTGGCCGGCACGGGGTTGACGGCTCAGCAGATCGTCGAGATTTGCAGCACAGGATACAACAGGCCGAGGCGGTTCTATGCGATCGCGAGTCTTGTGCGCGCTTCCTGTGCGAGCCTGGCGGTGCCGCTCGCGGCCATCGGCGTCGTTGCGTTACACGGTTCCCTCCGCCGCCCCCTCCCGGCCCTGGAAGAAGTATTTGCCCGCAGAACGGGCGAATTCGCTGCGGTGTTCGGAAGCCTCGTGCTGCTCCTTTTGCTGCTCTCGTGGCGCAGACTCGGCGACTACGGCTTGAAATTGCCCGCGCGAGTCGAATGGTGGATTCTTCTGCCGGCAGCCGCAACTGCGAGCCTGGCAGGAGGCGCATGGTTTCCCGGCGCGCTCGCTGCAGGCCGGTCGTTGCATGGATTGGCAATTCCGGGGGAGTGGGTCGGGATTTTTGCCTTCGCTGCCGCAGCCGAGCTGCTGTTCCGGGGCCTCGTGCACGGGATTCTGGCACGGATGCACTCGACGCAGAAAAGCGGCGGGCGTTGGTACCTGTCGCGGCCTGTGGCCGTCTCCAGCCTGCTCTACGCATTCTGGGCCCTGGCGCCATTCCGTGCCGCGGATCTTCTGTCGGGAGCGGTGACCGGCGCGGGCACGCTGCTCTTCGGCGTGTGCTGCGGGGTAGCCCGCGAGCGATCCGGCAGCCTGCTGCCGCCCATCCTGATTCACTGCCTCTGCCTGCTCGTGCCGGTGCTCGTCTGAGACGCGCTATTTTTGCCCTTTGAGTTTCTTCTCGTTGAAAATGATCCTCTGCAGGCACTCCTGGCCGATCTTCTTCGCCTGATAGAAATCCTTGGCGTTTACAAGGGTCTCAATGTTCGCGAGCTCCTTTTCGACATCGGCCATCGCACCCTGAAACTCCTTCCTGGCGGCAGCCGATATCTTGGCGGTGCTCAGCGCGGCCTTGAGAGAAGTATAGTAGTTTGCTATGTTTTCCCGAATGGCCTTGACTTCTGTTTCTCTCGTTTCCCGCTCGTCTTTTGCAATATCGCTGGCCTTCAGGAACCGGGCTTTTGCCGTGGTGAGCGAAGCTGCGGCGGAAGAGTAGTTCTCCTGCGCCAGCTGGCTCTGTGCCTGGTCCCAGATTTCCTTCGCGCTTTTCCAATCACTCGGCGCATACATCTCGGCCTGTTCCGCAATGGCCTTGTTCATCGCCTCCGCAGCAAGCTTGTACTGCTCGTCCGGCCTGGAAGCACAACCGGAATAAGCGATCAGAAGCAGGACGGAAACGGTGCACGCGATACCGGATAACCTTTTTTGTGTGGCCACTACTTTGTCCCTCCCTGGCATGACAATATTTAGAGTGTCCGGTTTTCTGCCGCAGCCCGGCACATCCCGGCCGGCCATCCTGACTTGCGACCGGCCGCTACGGCCAACGACCGAAACCTGCCGAATCTCACGATCCCGGTCTCGTGGGGCATACGCTGCAGGGGGCGCAACCGCCGCCGGCTGCGCCCTGTTAACTCCGCGCGAGCGCGCGGCCCACTATTTCTTCAAGAATTCCTGCTGGACTTCGTGGACCTGCCGTAAAGTTCTGCCTGCCAGATTCTCAGCGTCCGAATATTCCGCGTTTTTCAGCTGCTCACCGATCTGCAGGATATTGTCCTCGATCTGCTTTACCTGGGCGTCAAAATCCGCTTTCCGCGCACCTGTCAGTCGTTTTATCGCAGGGTCATCTTTCAAGTCGCGCTGAAGCCGCAGCTTTAATGGTTGCAGGATGCCATCGATCTTTTTGATGGCAGCCTCGCGCTTGCCTTTTGCCAGATCGCGCGCTCTGTTGTAGTGACCCTTTGCCCTCAGGAGCAGGGGATAGGCATCCCCCCATTCCTCTGCGTCGAGCTTGGCGGACGCATCCTGCCAGTCCTTCTCCGCGGCGCTCCATTCTTCCATGGCAAATTGATCGGCATGTTCATCGGTTGCTTCCTGCCTCGCCTTCTCGGTCAAATCGATCATCTCCGTCGGCCTGCTGGCGCACGCGGACATAAAGAGGGCGAGAGACAGGACAATCATAAGACGGACCAGATAAGAGCACTTCATGCTTGCCTCCGCAAAGTCGGCGGGAATCCCGCACTGGTTATTGAATCTTACAATGGCTTCGCCGGAGCGAATCGGACTGCATCGCCGGCGGCGCAGATGCACCTGAAAAACGACGGTTAGAATGCTGATTGCCGATACAACCCTATTTCACAACGGACAGGCAAAAAAGTCAAACGGCGAAACGGGGGCATTCCGCTTTTTCATGCCCGCCCCCGTCAGGCCTCGGGATCGAAACGCGGATTGCCCGCCCCCGGCGGGTCAGTTCGCCGCGGAAGTAAGGATGGCGTTGAACAGGAGCTTGAAGGTGGCGTAGGGCTGCGCGCGCTGCTGCACCTTCAGTGGCATAAGGACCATCCGGCCTTTGCCGAGTTTCACCTCGGCGACTCCCACTTTGTTGTACAGGTACGTTTCTCCCTGCAGCCAACCGCTCTTCAGAATGGAATCGGTCGGATACTGGACTATGATGGACGCATTCATTGTGGCGAAGGATTCCGCCGGCTCCAGGACCATTGAATTGGCGAAATAGGAGTTGCTCTCCGGTTCCATCCCGTATGCAATCGGATGGGTGTTGTCCACCAGCACGCGCAGCACAGAACCCGGGCAGAAAAAGTCCTGTCGGCTCAAGCCCCGGAGGCCATCCCGGTAAGGAGCGGCAAACCTGTCGAGCATCAGGCTGGAGCTCCTCCCGATCGTAATCACGCTGCCTCCGTTTTCGATGAAACTGCGAAGCGCCTTCAGGCCGGAATCCCCGATTCCCCCTCGGTACTGCTCCATGACGTTTCGCCCGGACTGTCCGTTCAAAATCTGCTGGGAGCTCATGTCGGGAAAAACGACGGCATCGAATTTTCCGGAAGCATTCCCCTCGCGCAGGTCCTCCGGATGGATCGTGACGATGGGAAACTCGTTCTGCTCGAGGAGCCAGCGCGTCCAGCCTTCATCCATGTTTCCGCCCCACGGCTGATACAGCGCCGTGCGTGGGCTGCGGATGCGAAGCGCAGGCAACCCGGCAGGCGCATCGGCTGCCGTGGCGTCGATCCCCAGGGACTTGGCCAGCCCTGCGACGGCTGCCGGCAGATCTTTGCCTCCGCGCACCACAATGGTGCCGGCGGGATAGTTCTTGCCGCCGATAGCCGCCGGTGCGGTCAGCCACGAAACCTCATACCCGCTCTTGAGGAGGCGGTTCACCGCCACGAGGCTGTTGTTGGGCGCATGGCTCAGGAGAAACGCGGCCCCCTGGCCGGACACGTTGCCCGGCGGCAGCTCGATCGTCTCCAATTTCTTCAGATTAGCCTCGAACGGGCGGTTGACGAAGACGGTATCGACTCCCATCTGCATGCCGAGCGACCAGCCTGCCACGTCGTAGGGGGCGCGGGCGGGCTGGCCCGGAGCGGGGGAGATCTGCGGGTAAACCTGCGCTTCCAGCATATCCTTGGCATAGGGGCGGAAGGGCTGCGACATGAGTATCACGTATGTGCCGGGGGGATAATTCACGCTATTGGCTGAAAACGTCGCCTGCGCCTGGTGCACCTCCACCCCGCCCAGGGCCAGGGTTTGCAGGAGCTTCACCGCTGTCGGAGGATCAGACTGGCCGAGCGGTACCACGATGGCGTAGGGTTCGCCTTTCCTCCCCAGTTCGATCTGCCGCTTGCCTATGACATAAAGGCTGTCCAGCAGCTGTGTCCGGAGGTTGGCGGTGGTTTCCAGGAGCCCGAATGCTGCTATTTCATCGTAGTCCACGATATCGCGCAGGGTCCAGCGTCCTCCCAGCCAGGGCCGCGGGTAGTTCGACCGGAATTGCACGTCCGAAGGTCCGGACTGGCCGCGCCCTCCTGGCTGGGCGCCGCGGCCACCGGCGGGCTGCCCGCCGCGCCCGGCCCCGCCGCCCGGTGTCTGCTGCACCGGATTGGCTCTCGGCACCTCCACCGATGTCGCCAGCTGAACGGAAGCCACTTCGGTCAGCAGCCCCGCCATGTTGTGCCACCAGCCGGTCCACGCCATGGCGCCTTCCCACCAGTAGGTGTATTGCTCACCATAGATAATCCCTTCTTTCCCCGCTCTCTCCAGGGCCGCTCCCTGCGCGAAACCCAGCAGCCCGGTGTTCCTGTATACCAGCGGATCGACGTTGGGATTGATTGGATCCATGGCTGGCATGACGAAAATGCGGGCCCCGGAATTGCCCATCTGATGCATGTCCAGCCAGACTTCAGGAAGCCAGTCCTGGTAGAGAATCCTGCCGATGAGCTGGCTCTCCTTCTGGGTGAACATGTAAGCGTCCCGGTTGTTGTCGTGCCCGACATATTTGTGATACAGCCAGGGCATGGAGGAGCCTTCGTAAGGGGTGCCGAGTGTCTTGTTGTACCAGTCGATCACCATGATCTGCCCGTCGGGATTCAGGCTCGGCACGAGCAGGAAAACCACGTTGTCCAGGATTGCCCGCACGGTAGGCGTATTTTCGGTCGCGAGCCTGTGCACAGCCTCCATGGTCATCTGGTTCGCTCCGATCTCGCTCGCGTGGATGCTGCAGGTAACCAGGACGAAGACCTTCCCCTCCTGGACGAGGTTCCCGGCCTCCTGGTCGGAGGCGATCGTCCGGGGATCGAACAGGCTCCGGTTAATCTGTCTGTATCGCTCGAGGTTTTTCAGGTTGTCGGCAGACGAGATGACCAGAAGGACGAAGGGGTTGTTCTCGGTCGTCTTCCCGACTTCCCGATAAAGGACGCGGTCCGACCCCTTGGCAACCAGCTGAAAGTATTCGACCTGCTTGTCCCACCGCACGAGTTTTTTCTCGGCGCCGATCGCATGCCCGGCAAACTGCTCCGGCGTCGGCAGGGATTGTCCGAAGGCCATTGCTCCGGAGATGAGCACGGCTGCGAGAAGCAGCAGCCACGACGATGATTTTCTTGTGATTTCCATCAGGCTCCTCCTGTTCCGCAATATGGTGCGGCATTGTATCAAAAGATGCCGCTGCAGATTTCACAGATTTTTGCTTCGCGCGCCGGGGCGTCGGGTGGTGCATCGCGGGCTGGTTTCCGTCGCGACACACATATATGCAAAATTCGTGTTATGGCGCTTGGACTTTGACCTGGAGCTGGGATTGGACGTCGGCCTGGACCTGGACCATCCTTTTCTTGGCATGCCGTTGCGAACGAATCAGTTGTCAGCAATTGGAACATCCTCGGTTCATCCAGGACCACCTCGAGGTCCACGTCCAAGTCCACGTCGAAGTCCAGGACCAGGAAGGGCAGTTCAATAGTTTCGCGACGGATACGAGCTAAGGGCTGCCGAGGAGGATATCGCGGACTTTGGCGGTCAGGGCGCGAGGGGAAAACGGTTTGAGAAGAAATGAGGAATCAACTTCCGACAGCAGGCTTCCTGCCAGAGAATCGTCGGCGTACCCTGTAAGAAACAGGACTTTCATCTCCGGTCTTGACGGAAGAAGCAGTTGCACAAGCTCCTTTCCCCCCATCTCGGGCATGACCATATCGGAAATCAACAGGTGAATGGCGCCCCGGTGGCGCTCTGCAACGGCGAGCGCCTCACGGCCGTTGGGAGCTTCGAGCACAGAATATCCGCGCAAGCGGAGTATTCTCAGACAGAGAGCCCGAATCATCTCCTCGTCTTCCACCACAAGGATGGTTGCCTTTCCGTGGTCGTGGGTGGCGGGGCGATCCGGGTCGGAGTCAGGCTCCACTTCATCCTGCACGCAGGGCAGGTAGATTTCGAACGTCGTGCCTTTCTGCTGCTCGCTGAAAACATAGATGCAACCGCCGCTCTGCTTGATGATTCCGTACGCAGTGGAGAGGCCGAGGCCCGTGCCTTTGCCGACTTCCTTAGTGGTGAAAAAGGGCTCGAAGGCGTGCGCCAGCGTGTCTGCATCCATGCCGCACCCGGTGTCGGTCAAGGTCAGCCTGACGTAAGGACCCGGCCGCATACCGGGGCGTTTTCGCGTCTCCGCCTTCTCCATCTTCACGGTTGCCGTTCGGATCACCAGTTTGCCCCCTTGGGGCATGGCATCGCGCGCGTTTATGACCAGGTTCAGGATCACCTGCTCAATCTGGCCGGGGTCCGCTTTGGCGCGTCCCAGGTCCGGCTGCAAATCGGTTTCAAGCGCGATGTCCTCCCGGATCAGGCGGCGAAGCAGCTTTTCGATCTCAAGGATAACCGTGTTGAGGTCCAGTACCCTGGGCCGCAGCATCTGCTTGCGGCTGAATGCAAGAAGCTGGCGCGTCAGGTTTGCGGCACGATCCCCGGCCTTCCGGATCTCCTCGACTTCCCTTCGCAACGGGTCGGTATAACTGAGGTCGGTCAGGATCAGTTCGCTGTACCCGTTGATCGCAGTCAGCAGGTTGTTAAAATCGTGGGCAATGCCGCCGGCCAGCCTTCCGACGGCTTCCATCTTCTGCGCCTGGCGCAGCTGCTGCTCCAGGTTCTTGCGCTCCGTAATGTCCTGCCCGACCCCGATGACCTCGCGGTCCGGCCAGGCTGTGTCGTGCCAGAGGATCCACCGGGAGCTGCCGTCCCGGTGCTGCATCAACTGCTCGTAGGGCGCCTTCGGCACCGGAATTGTCCCCTTGGCCATTCCGGCCACGCGATCCCTTGCGCTCGCCCGCTCGTCAGGATCGATACGGGTGAGATTCCACCAGGCTTCCCCCATGAGTTCGGATGGCTCATACCCGAGGATTTCCTTAACGGACGGGCCCACGTACGTGATCTTCCCGTCGGGACCGGCGGCGACGACCAGGGCTCCGACGCGCTGATAGATCCGGTCTGACAGGCGCAGCTTCCTCTCGGCTTCTTTGTGGGACGTGATGTCACGGTACATACCCTGCGATGCCGGCGCGCCTTTCCATTGGATCTCCACAACACTGGCCTCCAGATCCAGAGTGCGGCCGTCGCGGGTGAGGGCGCGGAATTCATACATCGACGGGGTGGGGATCCCTCGAGCTCGCTTCGCAATCCGATCGAGGATAAATGCGCGGCTCTCCGGGGCGATTATGGAGAGAAAATCGAATTCAGGGGAAGTAGCCTCGGCGTTCGAATAGCCGATGAGGCGCTCCCATGCCGGGTTTACCAGCACCAGCCGCGTCGGAGCCTGGACCACGTAAATCGGGTCGCAGGATTGCTCGATGAGCATGCGGTATTGGTGCTCGGAGTCGCGTAGAGATTTCTCCGCAAGCACCTGGTCGGTGACATCCACTCCGAATGAAATTGTTCCTTCGAATTCGTCGCCTCCTCCCGCCCGGCTGTTCTGCCACCGGATGTATCTCTCCCTGCCTTCCTTGGTGAGAACGGGATTCCAGAAAGACTTGTCCTCGCCGGAATCGGCGCTTTGGTATCGATGGAAGACCTGCCAGACCTCCGGATAGCGCTCTCTGGGGACTACCGTTTCAAACCAGCTGCGGCCCAGAATTTCGTCCCTCTTGTAGCCGGTGATTCTCTCAGCGGCCTCGTTGAAGATTTCCACGCAGCCCTCGGGGTTCAGCCCCACGATCATGACGTTCCCCATCTCGAGGCTGTTCAGTTGCTCCGCCAGCAGTCTGTGCAGGCTGCCGCTCCCTGGGGATCTTTCCGGCTTCATGCGGATCGCCTCCTTGCGCCGCCTTGTATGCAGTCTCGGGACATATCGTCGGACCTGGCACGTAGGTCCATCCTATCAAGCGCATGAAGACAGGGGAGACGGGCAGCTCTCGAGCTCCTCTGCCAGGCCTCCATTCTAATCCACTGTGGACCCGAAAATCACCGGAGGCGTGACCGCTCCGGCGCGGGAGATGCAGGCGCGCGCTTCCTCGGCATGGCATCGGGCATGCGCACTTGATGCTTTATTTGCGCACGGAACACAGCTATCCTCTGTCTTTTGCAGTGTCGCCGCGCCTATCGGAGGATGCAAGGATGACCGCGTATACCCCTCATTCGATCGAACCGAAGTGGCAGGAATATTGGGAGCGGAACAAGGTTTTTCGCGCGGTGGATCACGGCGGCAGGAAACTCTTCGTCCTCGACATGTTCCCCTATCCGTCGGGTGAGGGGCTTCACGTGGGGCATCCGGAGGGATATACCGCCACCGACATCTACTGCCGGTTCCAGCGCATGCGCGGCTACAACGTCTTGCATCCTATCGGATACGATGCGTTCGGGCTGCCGGCCGAGCAATATGCCATCCAGACCGGCACGCACCCGCGCGTGACCACCGAGCGCAACATCGCCAACATCCGTCGGCAGATCAAGCGCCTGGGATACAGCTACGACTGGGATCGCGAGTTTGCCACCACGGATCCGGACTACATGCGCTGGACGCAGTGGATATTCCTGGTGCTTTTCCACACCTGGTACGATCCGGGCACGGAGTGGGAAGGCCCGGACGGGCGAAAACGCCGGGGCAAGGGGCGCCCGATGGACGAACTGCCGATTCCCGAGGAAATCCGCCTGGAGGGGGAGGATGCCGCTCGGAGGTATCTTGACTCCCGGCGCCTTGCATACCAGGCCGAGTCGCTGGTGAACTGGTGCCAGGAACTGGGAACAGTGCTCGCGGATGAGGAGGTCATCAACGGACGCTCGGAACGAGGCGATTATCCGGTGCAGCGGGTTCCGCTGCGGCAGTGGAAATTGCGCATCACCTCCTATGCCGACCGCCTGGTCGAAGACCTGGACACTCTCGACTGGCCCGAGCCGATCAAGGAGATGCAGCGCAACTGGGTGGGGCGAAGCGAAGGGGCCGAGATTGACTTTTTCGCAGCCGGTCCGGGTCCCGCGTATCAGGCATGGCGCACCACGCGCAGGGGGAGTGGATTTCCTGACGGACCGGATCCCATGGCCATCCGCGTGTACACCACCCGGCCGGACACTCTCTTCGGTGCAACTTACATGGTCCTCGCGCCCGAGCACCCGCTCGTGCAGAGGCTGACCTCGCCTGACCGGAGCCCCGAGGTGGAGGAGTACCGTCAACGCGTCGCGTCCATGAGCGAGGAGGATCGCATAGCAGGGCGCGGCGAGAAGAGCGGCGTTTTCACCGGCGGTCACGCCACGAATCCCGCAACCGGCGAGCCCATTCCGGTCTGGATCGCCGACTATGTGCTCATCAGCTACGGAACGGGCGCCATCATGGGTGTTCCGGGACATGACGAAAGGGACTTCGAGTTCGCCAGGAAATTCGGCCTTGAGATCCGAGCCGTCGTCATGCCGCCTGAGGACTGGCTCGCCCGCATGAATTGCAGGCCGGAAGATTATGCCCGGAAGATCGGGGAATTGACCGCGGCGTTCGTCGACGATGGGGGAGGCATGCAGTCCGCGAGCGCGGAAGTCTCACTGGACGGTCGGCCGACGCCGGAGGCAAAGCAGACCATCACGTCCTGGCTGGCCGGAGCAGGGCTGGGGTGCGCTGCGGTGAAATACAAGCTCCGCGACTGGCTTTTCAGCCGCCAGCGCTACTGGGGCGAGCCGATCCCTATCCTGCACGAGGTCGACGCGGAGGGGAAGCCGACCGGCCTGACCAGGGCCGTGCCCATGGACCGGCTTCCGGTCCTGCTTCCCGAGCTCGAAGATTTCAAGCCCACCGGCCGCCCCGGAGGACCGCTCGAGAAGGCAACCGACTGGATTCGCGTGCGCGAGGATGGGATGCAGCTCATGCGCGAAACCAACACGATGCCGCAGTGGGCCGGATCGTGCTGGTATTACTTGCGTTTTTGCGATCCAAAGAACGATCGCGTCGCGTGGGATCGCGACAAAGAACACTACTGGATGCCGGTGGATCTGTACGTCGGTGGAGCGGAGCACGCGGTGCTGCACCTGCTGTACGCCAGGTTCTGGCATAAGGTCCTATTCGACCGGGGCTTTGTGTCGACGCTCGAACCTTTTCAGCGCCTGATCAACCAGGGAATGATCCTGTCGATCACCTACCGCACGAAAGAGGGAAGGGTCGTCCCCTATACGCGCATCCACTTCGGCGAAGGGAGGGCTGTCCATTCCGAGACCGGAGAGGAACTTTCCGGCGAGGTGGAAAAAATGTCCAAGGCGCGCGGCAACGTCATTCCCGTGGATGTCCCGCTGCAACAATACGGCGCGGACACCATCCGGCTTTATGAAATGTTCATGGGTCCGCTCGAGACCACGAAACCCTGGAGCATGCAGGGAGTGGAAGGCGTCAGCCGGTTTCTCAACCGCGCGTGGCGCATGATCATCGACGATTCCGTCGACGAATTTCGGCTCAGTCCCCGCGTCCGTTCGGGGGAAGAGCCTGGCGCCGATCCGGGCGCCGAACAGCTGAGGGTTCTTCACAAGACGATTCGTGCGGTCACGGAAGACATGGCCGGACTCCGCTTCAACACGGCGATCAGCCGGCTGATGGAGTTCGTCAATTTCTTCACCGGACAGGAATCCCGCCCCCGTGCCTGCATGGATCCCTTCGTGCTCATGCTTGCCCCGCTTGCGCCCCATCTTGCCGAAGAGTTGTGGCAGGCTCTCGGGCATGACGTGTCTCTCGCCTTCGCGCCATGGCCGGAGTACGATGAAAAGTACGCGCGGGAGGATACGATTGAACTTCCGGTCCAGATCAACGGCCGGTTGCGCAGTCGGCTCATCCTCCCGGCAACCGCGGTTCGGGACGAGGTTGAAGCGTCGGCCCTTGCGGACGCCAGGGTAAAAAAATATCTCGCCGGCGGCACGGTGCGGAAAGTGATCGTGGTTCCCGGGAAGCTCGTCAACATCGTAGTTCAGTAATGGGGATTTGGAGACCGGGGAGGATAGGTTCCGGATTCTGCCCTGTCTGCAGGAGATAGACATGAAAAGACTGCGCCTTGCGATCGGCCTGTCTGCCGGTCTCATGATGGGAGCCACTCTGCCGGCATGCTCGGGCCGAAGCGGCGAAACCGGCAGCGCCCCGGGAAAAGAGGCAATGGAAGCTGCATCGGCCCGCGCAGGTGCAGCGCCCGCCTCCGCACAGGACCTCGAGTTTACCGCTCCTGCGGGTTGGATCGCCGAAACACCGTCATCCTCGATGAGGAAGGCCCAGTACCGTCTGCCGCGCGCGGAAGGAGATCCGGAAGACGCCGAAATGAACGTCTTCTTCTTTTCCGGGGAAGGAGGCGCCGTGCAGGACAATATCGACCGATGGATCAGTCAGTTTCAAAAGTCCGACGGCAGCCCGGCTGCCGGCGCGGTAAGCCGCCGTGAGGTGCACGGCATTATCATCACAATCGTCGACGTGGGCGGCATTTACCTGTCCGGCAGCGGCATGATGACGGAAACTAAGGCCAAGCCGAACTTCCGCATGCTGGCGGCGGTCGCGGAAACCCCGGCCGGACCGTGGTTCTTCAAACTCACCGGTCCTGCGGCAACAATCGCCAGGTGGGAGTCCAGCTTCCAGTCCTTCATCGACACGATTCAGTAAACTGCGCCGCCTGAAATGCGTGCCTCCTCTTATCCCGCACAACAGGGCAAATCCGTTCCAGCCCCGGTATCGGAATCGGCATCGTAGTCGCTTTCGATATCGCTGTCGATGTCATGCCGCAGCCGGCATCGATGACGGCGGCGTCGAGGTCTGATTCGAATTCGAACTCGATTGCAACCCCGATCCCCACTCAGAGCATCCGATGGCCGCAACCAGGCGGAGCGACCACTCCTGGAAATGGCACAATCGGTATCGCAATCGCTATCGCTGTCGGAATCGACGTCGGCATCATCGCGCTGCCGGCTTCAATACCAAAGCGTCCGATTATGCACAGTTTTCGATGGCGATCCCCATGCCGATGCCAACCCCGTTTTTCCATGGTCCTGAAAAACCCCTTTCTTTTTGGCAAGGACTTATATGTTAGTAGTACAGATAACGAAGATTGTTCCCCTGCATTGAGCGCAACTTGCTGCTTCAACGAAACGCCGGAACAGCAACGCCTTTCAGGATCGTGCGGCCAAAGGCTGCGGTTTTCGCTTTTAATGACCACATAAAAGTGGCTTGGAGTCCGATTTGGTCTGGCACATCCGGTCCGGATGTGAGACTATAAATCTCAACAAGAGTCGACTGCGTTCCCCGGCTGATCGTTTTGTGGTGGGGCGCCGAAGGATGCAGCGGATTGATCGAAACAGCCACTTGGATTCGAGCTGATCCGCGCCCCGCATCGATGGTGCAGTCGCTTCAGCAAAACACCTGGACGAACATGTTCTGCCGTCAGGCCGTGCATTCATCCAGGTCAGGAAATGGGAGGGTAGGAAAGAGACTTGCGGGACATTCCGCCGGCGACTTCTCCCCGATTTGCGAACCGAGTCGGCTCCGGGCTTCGGTTGGGCCGCCGCGGGATCCCGATTAAGGATTTGCTGAGGGTACAATGAACTCGGAAAAGCAGTTGCGATTGCTTGTCTGCGAATCCGATCCGAAGGGTCGACAGATGATCGAGGAGTTTCTTTCTGATTCCCCGATCAAGGTTTTTTTCACTTCCCCGGCGGAACCCTTCGAAAACACGCTTGCAAAACACTCCCCCTTCAACGCGGTCGTGATTGATCTTTCCAGTCCGGTAAAACGTTCCTGTGACGCGCTTGTTTCCGCCGTAAAAAGGGTTGCGCCCGGCGCCGAGGTGATTTTCCTTTCCAGGCTTGCAGACGATGTCCTGTGGTCCCAGGTGCTCGCTCTCGGTGCCTATGATCTTCTGCCCACCCCCCCGGAGAGGAGGGAGTTCCTGCGGACTGTTTTCAACGCCATCCAGTCCACTCACGCCGCTGCATAGGAGGCGGGATTCGCTCCATTCCCCGCCGGCTGAATCCGGGGTACAGGCAAGGCGCCTGTGGCCCTTACTGGCATTTGCCACCCGGGCATTTGGCAACGATCAGCAGGCGAAGGATTGCATCGTACTCTGTGCCGGTCACCGCCCTGCGGCGCTGCCCCGGCCCGTGGGGCGAGACCTGATCGATATCGGTCTTGTGCGCCACCACCATGTCCAACTGCGGCAGCACCGTAATGTACTGGCCGCCGGCCCCCATTCCGGTAAACGCTCCCTGGAACGGGCCGGGCGAGTTCGGGGCATCCCACACCCACCACATGTATCCGTAACCCCACCGGTTGCCGGTTCCGAGCGATCGGTACGAGGGCGGATTCATCTCGTTTAACGGCGTCACCAGGCTGGAAATGCGCCGCACCCAGTCGCCCGAAACCACTTGGCGGTCCTCCCACCGGCCGCCGCGCAGCATGAGCAGCCCGACCCGCGCCATGTCGCGCGCGGAGATCCATATGTGGTAGGCCATATGCTGCGACTGCTTGGCATTTCCGCTCTTCCTTTGCTTCGAACGGTCGAAATCCTGCATGCCGATCGGCTTCGCGAGGTCGCTTTCGAGCGCGTCGTAGATGTCCAGCCCCGTCAACTTCTCGAACGCGGCTCCGGCTGCGTTAAAGTCCCAGTTGTTGTACAGATAGTAGGTACCCGGCCTTTGGGACCCTCTCGGAGGCGCGCTGGCGGTGCTGTCGCCTGAATTGGATGCAGGATGATAGACGCCGGACCGGGCGGTGATCAGGTGCTCGATTGTAGCTGCCTGCTCGGTCGGCAGCAAACCGTCCACGTCGGTCAGGCCGATGTCGCGCAATGTCTTGTTGAGCTGGATTGTGCCGTTTTCCACATACTTGCCATAGAGGATCGCCAGCAGGCTCTTGCGCACCGAGGCGAGATAACTCAGGTGGGATACATCACCGTACTCGAACAGTGATCTGCCTCCGACGGAAACCACCATGGCTGTCGTGTCGATCGACTCCAGCCAGGCGCGCAGCGCGTTCAGCCGGACGGACGAGTATCCGGCCGTTTCCGGTTTTTCAATCCGTACCCAGGTTTTCCCCGGGAATGCAGGAGCCTTGGCTTCGCTTTGCGTCGATGGTGCCTGCCCATAGGCCGGGCAGGGGGAAACGCTCAGACCGAGAGCAAGGATCGCCGTCGAAAGAAAGCCGCAAATCAAAGGCAATACATTGTGCTGCCGGATAGTGTTTCTCATTCCTTTCCCTCCTGTCTCAGGCTTGTTTCTAGCTCCGTGCAGCCCGGCAAATCAAGGGGAATCGGACCATTCGCTCACGCAGCCGGAGATGGTTGGTTTTAAAGCGCGCGGGCTGAAGCGGGTGTCCAACGATTGCACCACGGCGCGACCAGGCCCGAAGGGCCTCCAACGATTGCACCACGGCGCGCCCAGGCCCGGAGGGCCGGCAGTAAATAGGCCCGGCCGTCAGGCCGGGATAGAGA